>NZ_QTMZ01000013.1:0-146115 GCF_003602935.1 Bacteroides sp. AM54-2NS | reverse complement strand
GACTACTGGCACAATTAGAATTATTCCAAACGTCAATAAAATCTTTAAATTCTCCATACGCATAATAATAGATTAGTAAATAGTGTATTTAAGGACAAAATGAGGGCTTGACATGAAGTACTATTCATTCACTTTCCTTTGTGCATCTTTATATGTAGACATATACCAATCGTTGATAAGTCCGCATATTTCAGAAGTTCAAAAGGTTTGTGGGCTGAATAGCAATTCATGTAATCCTTTCATTTTTCCTAATGATGGGTAAGGGGGTGTTAGTAGTTACACCGCTATAGAGTGCATAATATATACCTCATGCTCACTGTCTGACTAATAAATCCATTTTATCAAAGCATAGTATCTCAATAAGATGGATTTTCTAAAATTAAAGAGAGGGGAATAATAGTAGGTATTCTATCTATATGCCCAAATAAGTACTGTGTTTTTTATTTTGATTTAGAACAGTTTGGCTTAGTTCTTTTCCAATAAATGTACTATATTTGTGTGTTAGATATTAAATGAATTCTTATTACATAAGGGAAAGCAATAAATGAAACTAACAGACAAAAGATTGTGGTGGTTTGAAGGCATAATGTTAATATGCGGTATCTTATCTTCATATTTGTATGCTTTGAATTTTGGTATATGTATTTCACAAATACCAAGCATTGTTGTATTCTATACATTAAGTTGTTTACTAGGTAGTATAATAGCTTGGAAAGTTTATAAAAATAATGGTGTTTGGAAACTGCTCTGTTACGTTTTCTTGTTCTCCACCATTATATATTGTACTATCGACATGATACTAAGAGTTGTATATCCCAATCCCTATGGAAATTTATTTATGTTATTTGCAAACGGACTTCTTTATTGGTGCTTGTGTTCCATATTTCCAATAATTATTCTTGTATTTGGGGCTAAAAGAATCTTAAGGCTATGAAACTAACTGATAAAAATATCTGGAAGTATGAGGGTATAATATTACTTTGTTGTATAATTGCGATGTTACTTCATCCTCTTTCATTCATGGAAATTACTTGGCTGATAGAGGGTTCTGTTATTCCAACCTATCTATGCTCATACTTATTGGGTAGTATTATTGCATGGTTATTTTACAAAGGTAATTCTTGGTGGAAGTTGGCTTTACTTACATTTTTCTCCATAAACATTTTGTTCACATGTTTAATGCAAATAGAAGTCTATGACTGTGGGGATGCAATGACATGGCTCATGTTTACAACAATGAATATTTTTAATACATTGCTATCTGCTGTATTAATATGTGGGTGTTGTTACTATATCCAAAAACGATATAATATATGGAATTAACGGGTAAAAGATTCTGGATATTAGGATTACAATTGATAGTTATTGTATCAATCCTGTCATGTACAACAAAGAAAATAAGCTCTCCTGTTGCTTTAGGGAATATATTTACACCTGCGTTTTTTCAAACAGAGGAATACTTATCTGTAATAGACTATTTAGGTAAGAACTTGTGTTTACAGGATGAAATGGAACGATATACATACAAAATTTGTGTAAAGATTGATAGTTTGGGATTTGTTAAACAAGCTACGTTAATAGACGTAGTTCAACATTCGCATAATGATTCTATTTTATTATATACACTACTCAATATGCCCCAATGGCAACCTGCTAAAGAAAACGGTAAGAATATTCATTCGTCTGTTAAATTTCTCTTGCACTTATCTCCAAATCACTAAAAATAAGTATGAATTGTTATTTTAGGGGATTAATAGATTAAATATTTCACTTTATCAAAGCATAAACTCTAAATAAAAAACACTTCCTCAATAAAAGGGGGGGGATGAATTTCAGGTACCTATATTCTTGGGTGGGGGATATACATAAAAAGCCCCAAACCTGATTAATGGTCTGGAGCTTTATTGCTTACAAACTAACTACAGAATAATCTCATAAGGTATATTTTCCTTAACAGGTCGCTTCCTACCTACTGTACCTGCTTGTATTGACTTCATAAAAGCGTGGATATTCTTGACATCTTTAAATCCATTCTCCTTATACTTCTTATAAATCATACATTCTCTGGATAATGGTTTGTTATTGCCTTCGTTGAAGTCTATCATGTGGTCGAACATGGCAATTAGTTTCTTTACCTGTTTATCTTTAGGCTGGTCTATTATTAAGCCTTTGACCTTTAGAATCAGACAGTCACCAATTTCATCCAATAAATCCAAATCCTTTAACTGCTCTATGTACCTACCAATAGTATTATGTCCCATGTGAATAAGCTCCTTCAATTTCCTTATGGATGATAATTTGATAACATAACTATGCGGCTCTGTTACACTGAATAGCTTTAATATGAATCCTCTTAGCTTCAAATCTAAAGTATTGTAAGTATCGTAGAACTCTCTGCCAATTCTTCTATAATTGCCTGGCTCTACTTGATTGAATCTGTATATAGTCCAATGCCTGTCCTTCCGTTTAGAATCTATATCACGTATAACAACCTCGCCTGTAGCCCTTAATTTGTCATTGAAGGATAATGTACTCTTACTCTTCTTGTAATTATCCAGTTCTTCCCCTACAAACCCTGCAAGCTGTTTTAATGTAGTATTAGTTTCCAAAGAATCTTTATCTGCTGTTAATAGCAAGGTATAAGCCCTGTACACATCTGAACAGTTTAGATTCTGAATCAGATTATTACTCATTACTGTGTACTCCTTGAATGGAAGTTTCGTGTCTTTCATAAGGCAAACGCTCAATATGGTTAATCAAAATAATCTGATTGGTCTTTAACAAGAATCTCATCTTAGTGGAACTTAGTCTGTTCACTTTCCTTAGTTCGCTTAGTTTCTCATATAAATTATTATTATAATGCCACATATATTATTGATTTATATATCCTACTTATCCCACCTACTGAAAGTTCGTCAGAACTTTACAGTATGGCTGTATGGAGTGTAGTATCTAGGAGTGTAGACAGGGGGTGAATAAGCACGCTCCAAAAGGGGATTAAGCACACCGCTAAAGGGGGGAATAAGCACACCTTTATAATCTGGTAATATCAATACTTCTGCACATAACTTTGCTGTATTAGTAAACACATTAGTAGATAGTGATACTAATTAGATGATTAGTTGCAAATACATACCCTGCCTAGTATGCTCACTTATTAACGGTAAAAGGGAGAACCATTTATACTGTCCTCCCTTCATTAGAAACTATTCATGTATCATTATTCATCTTGATGTAAACGGTGTAAACCTTGTTATCTCTCTGCTTGCGTCTCTTGGAATATCCATTGAGCTTAGCCCATATTCCAATCATCGTTCTATTATCTGCTATATGGTGGGCTAATGCAAGCTCACGTAACTGTTTGAATGTAAGTTCTGTTTCCTCACTCATTCTTAGTACCATGAATAATTATTAAATAGGTAATCTGGCAAGATAAGGTGGATTGAATCGGTAGGTATATTCAGATATGTTTCAAGTGGGTAATTTAGTCGTTTCAGTGATACCACCCTTATCTCATGTTGGTAGTGCAAAGATACTGCACTTCGGTGAGGTGCCAAAACGCTTCGTAAACTTTCTTAAAACTTTATGTTGAGAGCCTTATGAAGTGAAGATATGCTCTTTTCTGCTAGCTTGGAAACTGATTCGGAACTTGAAAACGAATCTTGCTCTGATTTACGGTGTGCAGGTGAACAGTGCACGTCTTGCCTTGAATTATTTTTCACTTCTGGGCGTATCAGTCGGCAGTTCAAAGCCCGATGTAAATTATTGTGTCTCTGATATGTCACAGTCTCAAATTCCAAGTGCCGGATAGGTCAGCCCACTCATTTGAAACGAATTAGATTTATGGTGGCAAGTCTGGAAGATAAACGGAGCGGTCATTTCAAGATTGACAAGCCGTAGGGAATGTTAGCGTTGCGTATTCACCTCTCCGCTCTCGTCCGCATGGATAAACACACGTGAGAGTGCTTGCAGCCATGAATCTCCGAAAATGAGACAGAACCGTTCGGAGTGTAATAAGTCAAACTCTCAACAGTTCTGTCCCACTTGCGTTCACCTTATTGGATATTTACAGTATAACAACAGGCAAATTCTAGTTATAAAGACATTGATAGAATGTATATAGATTACTACAGTCTATTAGTATGCTGTATTACTATAAGATACTGTAGTATTATAAAGTATTATAACTACTATGAATATATACCTAGTTCCATACTATCATTCAAGACCATTATGATATATATCTACAATAACACATTAATTTATAGCATAAATTATATTAGACTTGATTGCTTATTTAAAATATATTTGTACATTTGTGGCGTTTCATTTAGAGATACCATAATGGCTTAATTGCGCTTTATGTTCGTTTACTTGTAAACAACTTATGGACTAATACCGTAAGGAACGGCAAGCCTTTGAGTAGATTTAAAGGTTAATTTATTTACCCTAATTAATTTATCATTATGGAGAATCAGAATGAAGCAACTTGTGTAGTGTTAAGTCGTGAAGAATTATTTGATTTGTATGGCTCTTGGTTTGGTAATACTGCAACACCGGCTGATATGGTTTGTTGGTGTGACAGGCAAATCGAGAAGTACGAGGAATGGATTAAGAACTGCAAGGAACTCAAATTAGAGAACCAGAAGAAGCTTCTTAAAGATATTCCAACAGACATACTACAAGCTATTTTAGATTCTTCTACTAATTAATACTACTAAGTAAACACTTTAGGGTATCCATTTGGATACCCTTTCTAGTTAATACTAATAGGTTATGCTGTACACAAAAGTCCTTGATGAATATAAGATAGATTATGAGGAATATCTCCGAGAAAGGGAAGTAGACTTCTTCGGAATGAAGGATAGATACCTAAAGTATATACAGACCAAAGGAATAGACCATTTCACTTTTAAACCTATAAAGATTACCACCAACACAGGTCATATATATATTATCAGATATAGCTTCAGTGCATACTGGAAGCATAAGTTTGTACCATTAATTGCAAGATGTTACCGCCAACCGGAAGGCATATATGTAGTGACCTGTCATAGTACTATTACTAAAACTGCTAAGAGCGCTGCATATATACCACATTTCTTTGATAGATATAGAGATAGGATTCTTAAACGTAAACATGGCAATAAACTAGATGTTATAATGAAATTCTTCGAGCATGAAGCACGTTTCAGTGTAGGAACAATAGCACAGAATGACAAATATCCCGATAACAGCATATTCGTTTTTGATAAATTCATTATACTAGGCAGTCCACTAGAGGATGTTAATATATTTGAAATGAGAACCTTAATCAGCTTAGATATGCTAAAGGAAATGCAGAAGGATATATGTAATGAACTTGTAGAATCCCGTATTAAAGGATTAGAAGAACATATTAAAGATGAGGATAGGAATAAAGATGAACTTCTTCGCACTTTATTAGAGCTACCCAATTATAAAGAAGTATAGCATACATAATCAGAATCAAACATAATCTTGCTATATTATCTCACATAATGTAAGACATATATGGGGAACTTAGATTTCGTTGCTATTGATTTGGAAACAGCTACTTCTCATAGAAACTCTATCTGTGAAATTGGTATTGTAAAGAACTCTATAGTAATTGAGAGTAAACTAATACTAGGTTGAAATTGTGAATATTGGAGTTGAGAGGGTGCTCTAGGGCGGAATTTACTTTTCTTCTTCAAAGGAGACGGCAGGAATTGAGATGAGAGGCTGACCGATTGTGAGGCTTTGTTGGGCTTACATCGGTGCGGAAACTGAATTTTACTGGATTGAATGGTTGTTCTGTCTGATTAAATAGTTGATATATAACAATATACAATAGTTAAATAGTTTTGAGAATAGTTCATCTAAAAAAAGCACCCCATTATGTGCCAGACTGATTTCTCCGGGTTGTGGAAAACTACCTCCGCCAACCATCGCCACTTGGGAAATTGTGTGGTGCGGGTCGCGGAATGGGCGTTGGGAAATCAATGAGGACCCGCGTTTTAGTTGTCCGGCAACTGAATGTATCTTGGTGGTTTCTAAACTTTCGCCTAGTGAAAGAGGAGGAAGAATGGAAGGAAGGCGTTTGGCCATCATCGATTTACCGCTACCCGGAGCACCTACCATTATCAAATTATGTCCTCCGGCTGCTGCAACTTCTAGTGCCCTTTTTACATTCTCTTGCCCTTTAACGTCTGCAAAATCCAAGTCACAGTTCGTCTGTTGTTGATAGAATTCTTCCCGTGTATTAACAACAGTCGGCTCTAATTCGCGTTCATTATTGAAGAATTCGACGACCTCCTTGATATTACTGACTCCGTATACTTTTAATTGATTGACAACGGCCGCTTCCCGTGCGTTTTGTTGGGGGATGATTAGTCCTTCGAAACCATCTTCGCGCGCTTTGATAGCAATGGGAAGCGCACCTTTGATAGGTTGTATACTTCCGTCCAGACTTAGTTCGCCCATTAACAAATAGCGGGAAAACTTCTCGGAAGAGATTGTTTCGTTAGCTCCTAACAATCCGATGGCAAGAGGCAAGTCATAAGCTGAACCCTCTTTACGGATGTCGGCTGGTGCCATATTGACTACTATATTGCTAGTGGGCATTTTATAACCATTCACCAGCAATGCGGAGATAATACGTTGATGGCTTTCTTTGACCGCAGAATCCGGAAGGCCGACGAGATAGAACATACAGCCGCGCGAGCTGTTGACTTCGATTGTGATGAGTGTTGCATCAATCCCTTGAACAGCCGCTCCGAATACTTTAATTAACACGTTTGATTATTGATTATTTTTTCTTCTTATTGTCTTGTTTTTCCTTTTCTTCAGCAGCAGTGACTACTTCCTCAATTTTCTTCTTTAATTGTTCTCCTTTGAGGTTTTTCGCGAGAATCTTACCGTCTGCCGACAGAAGAATGTTGCTGGGAACTTGCTTGATGGCGTATTGTTTGGCTACTTCGGAATTTAGTCCGCCAAAATCACAGACTTGTTCCCAATTGAGTGTATCACGTTTTATAGCATCCTGCCATTCTTGTTTATCCATATCAAGGGAAATACCGAGCATGGCTATATGTTTGTTCTTCTTATATTTTTGATAGATCTCTTTTAACTCGGTATTGCTTTGGTGATTGGAAATGCTATCTCCCCATGAAGCCCAAAAGTTGATTAACAGGTTCTTTTTCTTGAAATCTTCTGATGACCGGGTAATTTTCTCTCCTTTTATATTAGATAGACTGAAAAAGGGGGCATATTTGCCTGTCCCTGTTCTCTCTGACAGAGAGATGGCTTCGTTGAGCTGTTCAATATACAGCTTGTCTTGCAATATTCCTGTCATGATTTCAATTAGCTTCTTTATTTTGTTGAAATCGGGCGAATCTTTCTGAACAAAGTATTTATCCAACAAGTAGAGGCTGACAAAAGAAGAATGATGCTTCATGATGAATTCTTCTGCTTTTTGCTCTAAATCTTTCTCGGATGGGGTAGGCAGGCTATTTAGTTCTTTCTGAAAGTTTGTAAACTCTTCATTATATATATTACCATTGATATCCAGATATTCCGGGTGATTGACATCTCCTTTTATTTTGATTTGATTTCCTTTGTCAAGGAAGATTGGATATTCTGTCTGATTGTCAATAAGTAAAAAGGCAGAAGTAATGGTGTCTATTGAAGCTGTATAAGAGAATTTATCGTTCTTCGCGAAAATGGTATCTATCCGGTCGAATGATTCGTCCATTCCATACAGATAAAGCGTATCTGTGCCCAGACCTTTGATTTCCCCGGTTATGCTAACCTTCTTTGAAGATTTACCACAACTGCATAGACAAATGATTATGAGGATTAAAATGCTACTCTTTTTCATTGCTTTGATTTCTTTTCTGCGAAAGTACGGTTTTTACAGATAAAAAAAAAGAATTGCCCGTCATTTATAATGACAGGCAATTCTTAATATTTAAAATAGAGTGGTAATTCTCTTATTTAATGATGTTCATGAAATCTGCATTTGTGAAGAATTTAGCAAATTCCAAGTCAGTAGCTGCTTTCTTAGCTAATGAAGAATCTTTAGCAACTGCGCTCTTCAAGCTGCTTGTTACCATAGAAGAATTATTAGTTCTAGCGCCTAAAACTGCCATCAGGTAGTCAGTGTAAGCATCAGGTCTTTCTACGTTAGCCAACGTGTTTTTAGCTTTGTTATAGTCCTTAGCAAGGATTTGAGCCAAAGCAGCACTGTTAGTCTTAGAGTCACCGAATGAGTTTACTGCTCTTTCATATTGACCTTGAGCGATGTACAGGTTACCCATAGATTCGCCAAGTTCTTTTGTGCCGGCAGCTTTACCGAAGTATGCTTCTGCAGCAGCTTTGTCACCCTTCATCAAAGAGATCAAACCTAAGTTCATGTTAACTTCAGGAGTAGCATTAACGCTGGCAGCTTTCTTGAAGTAAGATTCTGCTTTGTCAATGTTACCAGCCTGGTAAGCTAATTTACCTAAGTTGTTGTAACCACGGTAATCGTTCGGGAACTGTTTGGTAGCTTGAGTGTAGATAACTTCTTGCTTAGCAGGATCGCTAGTCAGTGTAGCAGCATACAGCAATTCTTCTACGTTCAGTTCAGAAGGATTAGAAGAAGCCAACTTAGCGATTTCTTCGTCAGACTTACCGATGATTTCATAGTTCAAAGTCAAACGAGAACGACGCAATTGAGGAAGAATAGTGTTAGCCAATTCTTTGTATACAGCAGAGATGTTTTTGATTTCGCTTTCTCTTTGAGCAGGATCTTGGTACATTGCAATAACGCGGAGAATCAACTCTTTGTCTTGGATGTTAGATTTAGAAACCAGTTCTTGGAAACCTTCCCAGTCCTGTGCAGTATATTTAGCATCGATTGGAGCATCGATTTTTGCTTTCTTCAGGTCTTTGCTCAACATTTTAGTTGTGTTGCCTTCACGGTTTTCAGCAAGAGTAGTATTCAAGCTTACACCACCATCAGGAGAAGCGTATGCAGAAACTTCGATGTTGCTGATCTTCTTGTTAGCAGCTTCGTTGACGTTAGCTACTTCTTTGTTGAATTCTTTAGCAGTCTTCAATTCGCTGGAACGAATGTTAGCTTGTTGGATCAAGAACATGATGTTGGCATCGTGTTTTTCTTTGATGATACGTTGGAAAGCGTCTTCGCCCAATGCAGGGTTAGCGTTACCTAATGTATTGTTTACTAATTCAGAAGTAGAGATTACACCATCAGCTATTTTCACAGCAGGAATAGTCACCACTTTCTTTCCGATAGTAGCTTTGAATTCCAGATACAATTCTGACTTAGCCATTTCAGGAACATAGTCAAAAGAAGTTTTCATCGTGTAGCTACCGCCCATCTTGTAAGAGATAGTCTGGTCGTTACCTTCCACTTTTTCACCTTGGAAAGTAGCTGGTTGGCCTTTAGCTTCGCCGCCATTCCATTTCAAAACCGGAGTAACTTCTACAACCGCTTTTTTGTTGAAATACTTTTCAGGAAATTTACCATTGATGGTCGCAGGAACTTTACCACCTACTGCCTCCAGCACTTGCGGAGTAACAGTGAAGTAATCAGCTGACAATTCACCCATTTTTTTGCTGCAAGAAGAGAATAATGCAACAACCATTGCCATGAGTAAAGGCAAGTACAACTTCTTAGTCATTTTAGGTATAAATTAAATGTTTGTAATTGAAATATCGTCTATTTGCCAATCTCCTTCTGCTCACACAGAAAAAGTAACGCAAAGATATTAATTCTTAATATAATTATATAGATAAGGGGGCGATTTTATCATAATTTAATGAAATAACTCCTCTTTTTCTTTCCTATACTTGATATTTCGTGGGTGATGCTCGATAATCTCACTACGAAGCATATTGCGGTCGATGTGGGTATAGATTTCCGTTGTCGCAATGGATTCATGTCCGAGCATACATTGAATGGCTCTCAAATTGGCTCCACCTTCCAGTAAATGAGTGGCAAAGGAGTGCCGGAAAGTGTGCGGACTGATGTTTTTGGTAATACCCGCTTTTTGTGCTAATTCTTTTATCATGTGAAAGATCATAATCCGGGAAAGACCTTTGCCTCTCCGCTGACTGACGAAAACGAAATCCTCATGCCCTTTTTTCACTTCAATCTGGTTACGGTCTGTGATGTAAAGCTTTATTTCATTAATAGCCCGGGGGGAGATTGGTACGAGTCGTTGTTTGCTTCCTTTTCCTTCTACTTTGATAAAGCCTTCATCAAAATAGAGGTCGGATAGTTTAAGGGTGATAAGTTCTGATACCCGAAGTCCGCAGCTGTATAGTGTTTCTAAAATAGCTCTGTTTCGCTGTCCTTCAGCTTTGCTGCGGTCGACGGCGGAGATAATCCGGTCAATTTCCTCCACAGTCAGTACTTCGGGAAGTTTGAAACCTATTTTAGGGCCTTCTAATAGTTCACTGGGATCTGCTTCCAGATAGTTTTCGAGGATGAGGAAACGGAAAAATGATTTGATTCCTGATAAGATGCGGGCTTGTGAACGGGGATGAATGCCGATGTCATGTAATCCGGCCGCAAAACGTTGAAGATCGGACAGGCATACGTCCAATACGTAAATCCCTTCCAATGTCAGAAAGCTCATCAGTTTGTCCAGATCCGTCAGATAGGCATCCAGAGTATTAAGAGATAAGGACTTTTCGAGTTTGAGATACTGCTGATACTTCCTGATTATCAGCTCTTGTTGTTCCTTCTTATGCTTTTTTTCGCTGATTTCCATTTCTTTTTTCTACCTTTGCACATTCTTTCAGATACAAAGGTATAAAAAAACAGGATTGCGCGATGAAGATACAAATTATTAATGGCCCGAATATTAATCTGTTGGGTAAGCGTGAACCTTCCATTTACGGAAGCGTTACATTTGAAGATTACTTGGCTGATCTTCGCAAAAGATACGTTGACGTGGAGATCGACTATTTTCAATCGAACATCGAGGGAGAAATGATAGACTGCATACAGCAGGTGGGATTTGATGTGGATGGTATAATCTTGAATGCAGGTGCGTATACACATACTTCCATAGCTTTGCAGGATGCTATTCGTTCTGTGACATCTCCGGTGATTGAGGTGCATATTTCTAATGTGCATAGTCGCGAGTCTTTTCGGCACGTATCGATGATTGCTTGTGCTTGTAAAGGAGTGATTTGTGGCTTTGGGCTAAATTCGTACCGTTTGGCTTTGGAGGCTTTATTGGATAGATAATAAATAAGGTAATAATATATAATAGGTAGAAAGACTATGTTATTGAAACAGACTAAGATTGTGGCTTCCATCTCGGATAGACGTTGTGATGTGGATTTTATAAAACAGTTGTTTGAAGCTGGGATGAATGTAGTGCGTATGAATACAGCGCATGCTAGCCGTGAAGGTTTTGAAGCTTTGATTGCAAATGTACGTGCTGTGTCCAACCGTATTGCGATTTTGATGGATACAAAAGGTCCGGAAGTTCGTACAACGGCTAATGCAGAGCCGATTCCATATAAAATAGGAGAGAAAGTAAAGATTGTAGGTAATCCGGATTTGGAAACAACCCGTGAGTGCATTGCTGTTTCATATTCGAACTTTGTGTCTGACCTGAATATCGGTGGTACGATTCTGATTGATGATGGCGATCTGGAACTGGAAGTTATTGATAAGACGGATGGTTATTTGCTGTGTGAAGTTAAGAACGATGCTACTTTGGGAAGCCGTAAAAGCGTAAATGTCCCGGGTGTTCGTATCAATCTTCCTTCATTAACGGAAAAAGACCGTAACAATATTCTTTATGCTATCGAAAAGGATATTGATTTTATCGCTCACTCTTTCGTACGTAACCGTCAGGATGTACTTGACATACGTGAAATTCTGGATGCACATAATAGTGATATTAAGATTATTGCTAAGATTGAGAATCAGGAAGGGGTGGATAATATCGATGAAATCCTGGAAGTGGCAGATGGCGTAATGGTTGCTCGTGGTGACTTGGGTATCGAAGTGCCTCAAGAACGTATTCCGGGAATCCAGCGTGTATTGATTCGCAAGTGTATTCTGGCAAAGAAGCCGGTAATCGTTGCTACTCAAATGCTCCATACAATGATAAATAATCCTCGTCCGACTCGTGCGGAAGTGACTGATATTGCCAATGCAATCTACTATCGTACAGATGCTTTGATGTTGAGTGGAGAAACTGCTTATGGTAAGTATCCGGTAGAAGCGGTGAAAACGATGACTAAAATTGCGGCTCAGGCAGAAAAAGATAAACTGGAAGAAAATGATATCCGTATTCCGTTAGATGAGAATAGTAATGATGTTACGGCGTTCCTTGCTAAACAAGCAGTAAAAGCTACTTCTAAGCTAAAAATACGTGCTATTATCACTGATAGTTATAGCGGACGCACTGCTCGTAATCTGGCTGCTTTCCGTGGAAAGTATCCAGTGCTGGCTATCTGCTATAAAGAAAAGACAATGCGTCATTTGGCTTTGTCTTATGGTGTGGAAGCTATCTATATGCCGGAATTGGCTAACGGACAGCAATATTACTTTGCGGCATTGCGCCGTCTGTTGAAAGAAGGCCGTTTGCAGCCTTCCGATATGGTAGGTTATTTAAGTAGTGGTAAGGCAGGAACAAAGACCTCATTCCTCGAAATCAATGTAGTGGAAGATGCTTTGAAGCATGCAGAGGAGACTGTATTACCTAACAACAACCGTTATCTTTAATTTTTAGAGAGGTAAGTTTTATGCAGGAAACCGAATCGATAGACGAATATATTTTGCAGCATATTGATCCCGAGAGCGATTACTTGAAATCGCTCTATCGGGATACGCATGTAAAGCTCCTTCGTCCTCGTATGGCTTCCGGGCATTTGCAGGGACGGATGCTGAAGATGTTTGTAGAAATGATTCAGCCTCGTCAGATATTGGAAATCGGAACGTATAGCGGCTACTCCGCCCTTTGTTTGGCGGAAGGTCTGCCGGAAGGTGGACTGTTGCATACGTTTGAGATCAATGATGAACAAGAGGACTTTACCCGTCCATGGCTGGAGAAATCACCGTTTGCCGATAAAATTCGTTTTTATATAGGTGATGCTTTAGAACTTGTTCCGCGTTTAGGTGTTACTTTTGATATGGCTTTTATTGATGGTGATAAACGTAAGTATATTGAATACTACGAGATGACATTGGCGTATCTTTCCGAGGCGGATATATCATTGCTGATAATACTTTGTGGGACGGGCATGTGCTTGAACAGCCTCGCAATACGGACGCTCAAACAATTGGTATTAAAGCCTTTAATGATTTGGTAGCACAAGATGTGCGAGTGGAAAAAGTAATACTTCCTTTGCGTGACGGATTAACGATCATAAGGAAGAAAATAGTAAGTAGTAAATCGTAAAACAGTAAATAACTTTATGGAAACAACCAGACAGAATAAGATATCTCGCCTGTTGCAGAAAGAGCTAAGTGAGATATTCCTGCTTCAAACAAAGTCCATGCCAGGTACATTGGTCTCTGTTAGCGCAGTTCGTATCAGTCCTGATATGAGTATTGCCCGTGTCTACCTTAGTGTTTTTCCTTCAGAGAAAGCAGAAGAGATGGTGAAGAATATCAATAACAATATGAAATCCATTCGTTATGAGCTTGGGACTCGTGTACGTCACCAACTACGTATCATTCCTGAACTGAAATTTTTCGTGGATGATTCATTGGATTATATTGAGAAAATAGATTCATTGCTGAAGTGAAATAATTCATTGCAGAGGTGAACTTCCCTTTTTATATAGCCAGGCGTTATCTTTTTTCAAAGAAAAAGCATAATGCTATTAATATCATATCCGGCATTTCCGTATGTGGAGTGGCTCTTGCTACGCTTGCTTTGGTTTGCACTCTTTCTGTTTTTAATGGCTTTCAGGATATGGTGGCCAGCTTTTTTACGGCTTTTGATCCGCAGTTGAAAATTACGGTCCGTGAAGGAAAAGTCTTTGATGCACAAGATGAACGGATTCGTGCCGTTTGTGCGCTTCCTGAAGTGGAGGTGTTTACAGAGACGCTCGAAGAGAATGCAATGGTGCAATACAAGGACCGTCAGGCTATGGTTGTACTAAAAGGGGTGGAAGATAATTTTGAAGAGTTGACGGCCATAGACAGCATACTTTATGGCGCGGGAGAATTCGTTCTTCATGATTCGATCGTGAATTATGGCGTCATGGGAGTGGAATTGGTTGCGACTTTGGGAACTGGTTTGGAGTTTGTCGATCCTCTTCAGGTATATCTTCCCAAGCGAAATGCCAAAGTGAACATGGCAAATCCCGGCGCTTCTTTTAACCGTGATTATCTATATTCGCCAGGTGTCGTATTTGTGGTGAATCAGCAAGAATATGATGGAAAATATATTTTGACTTCTCTCGATTTTCTTCGTCAGCTTCTGGATTATACAACAGAAGTCTCTGCGATGGAATTGAAATTGAAATCTAATGTAAATACTTCATCGGTACAATCTAAAATAGAAAACATACTAGGTGATGATTTTGTTGTTCAGAATCGTTATCAGCAGCAGGCAGATGTTTTCCGTATTATGGAGATAGAGAAGCTAATCTCTTATTTGTTCCTCACTTTTATTTTAATGATAGCCTGTTTTAATGTGATAGGCTCCCTTTCTATGTTGATCTTGGATAAGAAGGATGATGTAGTAACTTTGCGAAGTCTTGGAGCTAGTGATAAACTCATCTCCCGAATATTCCTCTTTGAAGGACGTCTCATTTCTCTTTTTGGCGCTATTTCCGGTATTGTCCTGGGCTTAATCCTATGTTTTATCCAACAGAAATTCGGTATAATTTCATTGGGAGGCGGTGGTGGTACTTTTGTTGTAGACGCCTATCCTGTCAGCGTTCACGCTTGGGATGTCGTATTAATCTTTATCACAGTTTTAGCTGTTGGTTTTCTTTCCGTATGGTATCCTGTACGTTATCTAAGTAAGAGACTTTTATAGCTAAATGGTAATGTTTTTATTATAGCCATTTTTCTATAATTGATAACTTTTAATGCCTTTTTATGGTGTTTTATTTTCGTAATTGATACGATACTGCTATATTTGGCTCAATTTTGTTAATTGGAAATAATCTATAAATACTTCTGTGAAACTTGAGAATAATGAAATATGTAGAATAGTAGACGGCGATGAAATTGCTTTCAATCGTTTTATGGAGCATTATTCTTCGCGTTTATATCACTATACATTTGCGCTACTTGGCCAGAAGGAGTCAGCTGAAGAGATTGTGAGTGATGTTTTTTTTGAAGTTTGGAAAAATAGAAAAAGTCTGGCTGAAATTGGCAATATGAATGCTTGGATCCAGACAATCACCTATCGAAAAGCGATTTCTTTTTTGAGGAAGGAAACTGGAAAGTATGAATTGTCATTTGATGATATCGAAGATTTTATTTTTGAGCCGGTTCAATCTCCAGCCGAAGAGATGATTAGTAAAGAAGAAATGGCTAAAATTAATGACGCCATTCAACAACTTCCTCCCAAGTGTAAACATGTCTTTTTCTTGGCAAAAATAGACGGACTTCCCTATAAAGATATCGCAGATATGTTGAACATATCAGTGAAGACTATCAATAACCATATTGCTTTTGCGTTAGATGAAATTGCTAAAAGATTGAATATGAAATCTCGCAAGAGCTAAGTTTTTTACTCTCCTGCTTATTAATGCCTTATTTTTTCACATAGCTAACTCCACTTTTATTCTTTTTACCCGAAAAATGAAAAAAAATCATTTTTGACTGGGAGATTTTTTTTTTAGTTGCGTCTTTATCTATAGAACAACATTAAAATAGGATTATGAGCTTGAAAGAATACCATCGTCTCGCAGATTTATTTAGTAAATTGAATTCTCAAGAAAATATTGAGGATGATTTTACTTCTATGCCTGATGCTGAGAAGTTGAAATTCTTTTGGGAAAATTGTGTGCAGGAAAAGATTGATTCATCTTCTATCATAGAGAAGACTCAACGAAAGATGCGAAAAGATGCTATGAAGCGCAGAAAGAAATATTTCTTAGTTGCTTCAGCTTCTATTGCTGCTTCCTTTTTGATTTGTATTTCAACTATTTATTTTTTAAATCAGAATGGAAGTGTTAATTTAGACTTTCAGGCTATTGCTGAAGAAATGGATAGCCAATCTGTTGAGGAAGTGACTCTTATTACTTCCAAGGAACAGCTTAATTTGGATGAAGATGTTTTCATTAAGTATTCGAAAGAGGGGAAAGTTGCTGTCAATTCACAAGTGATAAAAGAGAAAGAAGAGAAAACCAAAGAGGAACAAGAATATAATCAGCTACTTGTTCCTGCGGGGAAAAGGGCTAGAGTAGAATTGTCTGATGGGACTCGGCTGGTCGTTAACTCCCAGTCAAAAGTGATTTATCCTCGTTGTTTTAAAGGAGACATTCGTAAAATCTATGCCCAAGGAGAAGTTTTCCTGGAAGTTGCGCATGATAAGAAACATCCTTTTATAGTGGAGTCTGATGATTTTAAACTGCAAGTGTTAGGAACGAAGTTCAATATCTCGAATTATAAAGGAGGAACAACTAATATTGTATTGGTGGAAGGTGCGGTAGAAGTTACTGATAAGAATGAAAAGAAAGCACGTTTGAATCCTAATGATCTGTTGAATATAGCAAATGGTACAATTGCTTATCAGAAGCAAGTTGATGTAGCAGAGTATATTAGTTGGGTAGAGGGGATCATGTTATTGAATGGTAATGATTTGTCGCAGATCATTCAAAGACTAAGCATCTACTATGGTATATCTATTCAATGTGATCCAATTATTGGTAAAGAAAAAGTGTATGGGAAATTAGATTTGAAAGATGATATAGACGAGGTGATTGAATGTATTCAGCAAACCCTGCCATTCACGATCGAAAAAAGTGATACTAGTATATATTTAAATAAATAATTTTTTTAATTAATCTTTTAATATGTTTGCCTATGAAGAACAGACTGCCATTATGACAAAAAAATCGGATAAATATTGCCGTATTTACCCGATGGTAATTCCCTAGTTAAATCAATAAATCCAAAATTGTTAACCTAAAAAGAAATTTTTATGGTAAAGAAAACTATTTTTTTACACTTAAAGAAAAGACTTAAGCTTTTTTGCATTATAAACGTCTTTTTTATGATTCCATTCTCTTCATTCGGTACTAATTCTATTAGTTGGAATTCCGAAGAAGATTTATTCTCAGTACAGTATGAGAATGTTACAGTTAAAGATATTTTAGATTATATCGAAAAACATAGTAAGTATATTTTTATTTACTCTGCTAATGTTCAGAAAAATCTGAATAACAAAGTCTCCATTTCAGTTTCCAATAAGAAAATAGATGCTGTATTAAAAGAGTTGTTCTCAGAGACAGGACTGAATTATAAGATGTCGGGAAGACAAATTACTATTTCGGTGCCAGAAGCTCCTAAAGTACAACAAACTACACAACAAAAGGGTATTAAGGTAACAGGTAACGTTTCAGATGAAAAAGGTGAGCCTTTGATTGGTGTAACAATCATTTTGAAAAATGATTCCACAGTGCATGCATTGACAGACATGAATGGTAATTATAGTATTATTGTTCCTGAAAGAAAATCTGTGCTTTCTTTCCGTTATATTGGTTTTGTTCCTAAAGAAGAGGTTGTTAATAACCGGAAGGTTGTTAATGTACAAATGGTAGAAGATGTTGGTCAATTAGATGAGGTTGTAGTGGTTGCCTATGGCGCACAAAAGAAAGAGTCTGTTGTTGGTTCTATCACAACGATTGAGCCTGCTAAGTTAAAGGTTTCTACTACTCGTTCAATAAGTAATAATCTGGCTGGTACAGTTGCCGGTGTATTAGCTGTGCAACGTTCTGGTGAACCGGGATATGATAATTCTTCTTTCTGGATTCGTGGTATTAGTACATTCCAGGATGCCGGACAAAACCCATTGGTTTTGATTGATGGTATAGAACGCGATTTGAATAATATTGATCCTGAAGAGATAGAATCTTTTTCTGTGTTGAAAGATGCTGCTGCAAGTGCTGTTTATGGAGTGCGGGGAGCTAATGGTGTTATTTTAATTAATACAAAACGCGGACAAGTTGGTAAACCTCGTGTGACTGTAAAGGCTGAATTTGCAGCTACACAGCCAGTTAAACTTCCCGAGTATTTGGGTGCGGCAGATTATATGCAGGTTTTGGATGATATCTTGATGGATACAGGACAACAGCCTAAATATACAGATCGTATTGCAAAAACTCGTGCAGGTTATGATCCTGATTTATATCCGGACGTGAATTGGATGGATGCAATTGCAAATGATTATGCTTCGAATCAGCGTGTAACAGTAGATATTTCTGGTGGTACAGAGACATTACGTTATTCTTTTGTTGCTGCTGCGTATAATGAACGTGGTATTTTGAAACGTGATAAAAGCTATGATTGGGATCCTACTATTAAATTGCAACGTTATAACGTTCGTTCTAATGTGGATTTGAAATTAAGTCCTACTACGCAATTACGTTTTAATATTGGTGGATATTTGCAAGATAGAAATTCTACAACGAAAGATATATCTCAAATTTTCCAGAAAGCGTTCGTTGCTGTACCTCATGCTTTCCCTGCACAGTATTCCAGTGGACAGATACCGACAACAGAGGAGCCAAACGTTTGGGCATGGGCTACTCAAAGTGGATATAAAAGAAGAAGTGACAGTAAGATTGAAACACTGTTTTCTGTAGAACAAGATTTGAAATTCTTACTTCCGGGATTGAAAGTAAAAGGTACATTCTCATTTGACAGGTTTTCTTCAGGTACTGTTTCTCGTGGAAAGACACCGGATTATTATGTACCTGCTACAGGACGTGATGATGAAGGTAATTTGATTATAGCATCAAAATCCAATGGTACTAATTTCCTGGATTACTCAAAAAGCGGTGACTATGGAAATAAGAGCGTATATATGGAAGCAACTTTGTCTTATGACCGTACATTCGCAGAGAAACATTCCGTTGCTGCAATGTTATTGTTTAATCGTCGTAATTATGATGATGGAAGCAAGTTGCCTTACCGTAATCAGGGATTGGCAGGACGTGCATCTTATACCTATTCGGGTAAATATGTAGGTGAATTTAATTTTGGCTATAATGGCTCTGAAAATTTTGCCAAAGGTAAACGTTATGGCTTTTTCCCTTCAGGAGCAATTGGGTGGATTGTATCGGAAGAGGCATTTATGCAACCATTGCGTAAGGTCATATCTAAATTGAAATTGCGTGCGTCTTATGGTCAGGTAGGTAATGCTAATTTAGGTGGACGCCGTTTTGCGTACCTTTCTACAATTACCGATGACTATGATACATTAAACATGTATAAATGGGGATTGGATAGTAGTTATGGTTTAACTGGTATGGCGGAAGGTGAGTTTGCTGTACAAGATTTGACGTGGGAGATTGTTAATAAGATGAATTTGGGGGTTGAGCTAGGTTTCCTGAATGGTATGATTGATTTGCAATTAGATTATTTCGACGAACGCCGTAAAGATATATTTATGCCACGTGAGTCTGTTCCGATGACGGCTGGATTTATGAAGCAGCCTTGGAAGAATTTTGGAAAAGTGACTAATCAGGGTGTAGAAGTTTCCTTAAATGTTAATAAACAGTTTGGCAAAGACTTATTTGTCAGCTTAATGGGAACATTTACCTATGCTCATAATGAAATAACAGAAAAGGATGAACCTAGTGCAGTAGTTGGTACTAACCGTGCTGAAACAGGACATCCGGTAGGGCAATTAACTGGCTATATAGCAGAAGGTTTGTTTACAGAAGACGATTTTGAAGACGTAAGTACAGGTAAACTGAAAGAAGGAATTCCGACTCAAAGTTTTGTAAGCAAACTCCGCCCGGGAGATATCAGATACAGGGATGTCAATGGTGATGGTAAAGTGGACGTATTTGATAAATCGCCAATCGGAGGAACAAAAGATCCGGAGATAGTATATGGCTTTGGACTGAATATGAAATATAAGGATCTAGATTTTGGAGCTCTCTTTCAAGGAATAGGTCGTAGTTGGAATATTTTAGGATCAAGCATTATTCCGGGTGCCAATAGAGGAGTGACAGGCAATATGTTTACTAATGCAAATGATCGTTGGACTGTAGACAACCCAAGTCAGAACGTATTTTATCCGCGATTGGATGACGGTATAAATAGTAATAATAACCAACCATCTACATGGTGGCTGCGGAATATGAGTTTTTTACGTTTAAAAAACATTGAACTTGGTTATTCCTTACCAAAGAATTTGTGGAGAAATACTACAGTTATATCAGGCATTCGTCTTTTCGTGAGAGGAACAAATCTTTTAACATTCTCAAAATTTGATTTGTGGGATCCGGAAGTCGAAAATACTACAGGGGCTGCGTACCCAATTATGAAATCGTTATCTGCAGGTTTTGAAATTAAATTCTAATAATAGCGCATATGAAAAATAGCATATTAAAATTTATAGTACTAAGTATTATTACGACATTTACTTTTTCTTCTTGTTCTGATTATCTGGATAAGCAACCGGATGACCAGTTGGATTTAGAATCAGTATTTGAGAATAAAAAGAATATGGAACGTTGGCTGGCATATGTTTATCGCGGCCTGCCCGAATATTATACTTATGATGGTCCCGATGCCATAGCTGATGAACTGATTCCTTCAGTTGGTTGGGAAGCGCAAGGATTTAAAGCCATTCAATATCAAAAAGGTAACTGGACAGCAGACAATCCCGGGGTAATTGCTTATTGGAATACTTATCCCAAATATATTCGTTCTGCTTATTTGTTTATAAAACATGCTCACCCATTGGAGGCTGTACCGGCTGAAGAAGTAGACTTTATGAAAGCTGAATGCCGTTTCTTTATAGCTTATTATAATTCTATGATGGCTATAGCTTATGGTTCAGTTCCTATTATTCGCGAGGCTAGTGAAAGTACTTCGGCTGATGATCTGATGTTGAAACAAGAGCCGTTTTATAATGTAATTGATTGGGCAGATCAAGAAATGCTGGAAGCTTCAAAACAATTGCCTGCCACTCAAACTGAAGATAAGAAATATGGCCGTGTGACTTCTGTTGGATGTTTGGCAATGCGTGCTCGTATGTTATTATTTGCTGCTAGCGACTTGGTGAATGGTAATCCTGCATTGGCGAATATAAAAAACATTGATGGAACCCCTATCTTTAATTCTGCACATGATCCGGAACGATGGAAAAGAGCAGTAGATGCTTGTAAACTGGTTATCGATGAGGCGGAAGCCGCTGGCTATCATTTGCATTATGAATATTTGGATAACGGTGATATTGATCCTTTTCTTTCTTATCAGAATGCAGTGATGAAGAGATGGAACGAAGCTAACAGAGAATTACTGTTTGTTCGCACAATGGATTCCGGTGGATGGTATGATAAAAACTGTATTCCACGTGGTTTGGGTATTAATGGAGTGGGAGCGATCGGAATAACCCAATCTTTGGTTGATGCTTTTTTCATGAGAAACGGTCAAAGACCTATTATAGGTTATAATTCGGATGGTTCTCCTAAAGTTAACCCTGATGCTAATTATTCAGAGACAGGCTTTAGTACGCAAAAAGAGACCTATTCTACAAAGTGGCAGTATGGGTCTTCAGAAGGAGATCGTAATAAAGATGAAAATGTAGTTGTAGATGCCAATACCTATAAAATGTATTGTGACCGCGAGCCTCGTTTTTATATTTCAGTACTGCATAACGAACAATGGCATATTGGTGGTAAGAGAAATACAGATTTCTATATGGATGGTAAAGACGGTGGTCCTTCTCATGACGCTCCATGGAGCGGCTATCTGGTACGTAAGAGAGTAGATCCATCTGCAAATCCCAAAGAAGGTAGTGGAGATTATAAAAACCGTCATGGTGCATTATGTCGTTTAGCAGAGATCTATTTAAGTTATGCTGAGGCGTTGAATGAATATAGCATTGAGAAGGGCACTTATACTGCCAATCAAAAAGAGATTCTGAAATATGTCAATTTGATTCGTGAGCGTGCGGGTATTCCCGAATATAGTGTTTCAGCTGAAGAAGGCAAGATAACAGCCCCATCAGATCCTGTAGAAATGCGCGAGTTAATTCGTCAAGAAAGGCGTGTGGAATTGAATTGTGAATCTGGACTTCGTTTTAATGATCTGCGTCGCTGGAAATTAGCCGAGAAAGTATTGGATGGTGATTTTTATGGCATGAATGCTTATATTAAAGTATCCGATGCGGACTATAGAAATAAATATTATACTCGTACAGTATATCAGACACGTAAGTTTATAAGCTATTGGTGGCCTATTCCACAGGACGATATTGATAAGAATTGGAATTTGGTACAAACTCCTGACTGGACCGTCGGAAACCAATAAATAGTTATAATATTAATATATTGAATATAGATATGAAAAACGGATATATATTTAAGAAGAACCTTTTACGGTTCTTCTTCCTGACACTTGCTTCGTGTTTCATAGTAGCATGCAATGATGATGACGATGCTACTAATTCGCTCGACAATCGTACAAGTTTAGTTCTGACTCCTTCTGATTATGAAATAGAACTCAAGGAAGATACCCCGGATGAGGTTGCATTGACGTTAAACTGGACGGAAGCTGACCCAATAGGCTCTGACTATTATATTTCCTATCTTTATAAAATGGATATGGAAAATAACAGTTTTGGAACAAACACAATGATAAGGGAGTATATTGATGATGATTTTTCTAAAAGTTATACTCATAAAGAATTGCAGAGTTTATTGGTGTCAAAGTGGAAGCAGCAGCCTGGTGATTTAGTAAAGTTACAAGCCCGTATTATCGGTTCTGTAGAAGGGCCTAAGTTTGTAAAACCGGAAGTTTCTACAGTTACTATAAAAGTAAAGATGTATTCTGAAAAGACTTTTGTAGCAGACCATCTTTATATGTCAGGCACAGCTGTTGATGGTGAAGATATCGAAATCTTGCCAATGGAAAGTCAGCCGAAGCGTTATGTTTCCATTTGTGACTTGAGGCAGGTAATCTTCACTTCCCGATTGTTTGGAAAGATGAAAATAAGATTAATGCCATCTCACCAGTTGCTGCAGAACAACAGATTACTGATGGAGCAATGGAAGCTAAAATTAAGGGGATAGATAATGCTGGATATTGGTTGATTCCTGAAGATGGGCAGTATCGTGTAGTGGTAGATTTTGAAACACGTACCGTTACTATAGGTTTGGCTAGTAATTTTATAGAAGCTGATAAAATCTATATTGCCGGAACTTGTGTTAGCGCAGATGTAGAGATGACTCGCACGATAGAAGATGAAAATCAATATGCGTTCCATGCAGAACTGCAACCAGGTACTATTTATTTCCCGATCTTGTTTAATGGACAGAAAGATATGGCTATTGCTCCGGAAGAATCAGGCGATTTTACAGATGGTACAGCAATGAATATCTCGACAATGAGTCCGGAAACAGCTGCGCTTGGTTATCATTGGAATATTAAGATTGCGGGTGTCTATCGTATTGTGATTAACATAAATACTAAAAAGGTTACGATTTACTCCCCCGAAACAGATCCTAAACCAATGGTTGTTTCGTGGACATGGAACAATAATACGGTGACTACCACTATTGAGAGAGTCTTTATTTGGGGACCATACGATGGATGGGCTAAAGATGGCACTGGTGATACAGGATTCACTATGGCTCATTCTATGACACCTAGTTTGGCAAATCCTTATTTGTTTATATACAAAGGAGCGGAGTTACCCAGAAAGAATTCCATTAAAGACAAAGATGGAAATGCACATCCGGGTGGATTGAACTTTAAAGTCGGACCGCAAAGTGCAGGTTGCTATACCTTTGGCTCAACAGCAGATGCCATCAGAGGATCTTATGACGGTTGCCTTGATATTGCAGAGAGTGACTACAATCAGAAACAGACTGTAGTCGGAGGGCAATCTCACAACCGCTATGCCTTCTTTAGTGTACCTGTAGGAGTTAATTACATAGAATTAGATATTAAAGAACTGACAGTATTCTTTGATAAGAGATAATCAAGCAGGATAAAATTAAGAGTGCTATATCAATTTCGTGATTTTTATATGAATAAAGAGAACAATGATATAGCACTCTTTAAAAAACAATTAGTAGTATGGTTATAAGAAAGATTAGTTATTATAGAGTAATTGTGTCTCTTTGTCTGTTTATGTTCCTTTTATCTCCTGTTTTCGGAGACGAGAATTCAGCCGTTTCATTTGATAAGGAACTACCGAAGAATAACATAGTTACGATTCAGCCTGATTCTTTGCGTATTCTTCATAACCCGCTTACAGGATGGGTGCTCTATGCAAGTATGGGAGTGGATGCTGCAGATTTTTGGGCACAGTATGACCATATGTATATTCCTGAATTAGGACACAATGTTAGTGTGACAGATTATGCTCATACGCTTTATATTCGCGCTAGTTGGACAGATTTTAATCCACAGGAAGATGTATATGGTTGGAAAATAGATTCTAATTTAAGAGCATATATTGAAGGAGCTTATCAGCGGAATATGCGTTTGGCATTTCGTGTTGTAGTTGACAGTCGTGATAAGAGAACAGAATTTACTCCTCAATTTGTAAAAGATGCCGGTGCAAAAGGATTTATGAATAAAGGTAAATGGTCACCTTATTCTGATGATTCAGTTTTTCAGAAGTACTATACTAAATTTGTGAAGGCCCTGGCTAAAGATTTCAACGATCCTTCGAAGGTTGAATTTATAGATGGATTCGGACTTGGGAAATGGGGAGAATATCATACAATGATTTATTCAACAGGTGATGATACTCCAAAGAAAGCAGTTTTCGATTGGGTGACAGATATATATTCTCAAGCTTTTGATAAAGTTCCAGTAGTAATTAACTACCATAGATGGATTGGTGCGGGAAAAGATTGGGTAGATGATGAACATTTTGCTGTTGACAGTGAAGAAATGTTGGAAGAAGCAATCAAGAAAGGATATTCATTGCGTCATGATGCATTTGGCATGACAACCTATTATGGCAGTTGGGAGCGTAGGTTCGCAAAAAAATATCGTAATATCTGCCCCATTATTATGGAAGGTGGCTGGATTGTCAAATCACATAGTTATTGGCAGGATCCTAGAGGATATCGCAAGGATTCACACGAGGACGTAAGACGCGGTGAGTTTGATGACAGCAAAGAGGCACATGTCAATATGATGGATTTTCGTTTTGGCGATACAGAATCCTGGTTTAAAGATGCTTTTGATTTAGTACGCCGATTCCTTCGGGAAGGGGGGTATAGGCTCTATCCCAGTGAAATCTCTTTGCCGTTAGAAGTCTCTAAAAAAACAACTCCGACTATTAAACATTGCTGGAACAATTTGGGATGGGGGTACTGTCCTACTAATATTCCGCAATGGAATCAAAAATATAAAGTAGCTTTCGCTTTGCTCGATTCTGAAACGAATGAGGTGCGATATACATTTGTGGATACGAATACAGATTTATCCAAGTGGATAAAAGGAAGTCCCGCTGAATATGTATTTGAGCCGGATATGTCCAAAGTTGAAACGGGTACTTATGTTTGGGCTGTGGGCCTGGTTGACCGGAGTAATAAAGATCTCATAGGGCTGGATATTGCCGCCAAAGGGATATATTGGATTCGGGCTGGTTAAAATTGTCGAAAGTAAGCATAAAAAAATAAGAGCTATAGGTATGAAGATTAATTTTCAAAATATGTGCAGTTTGAGAAAAATAAGTTGTGGGCTTATTTTTTCTATGGCTATATCATTAGTCGCTTGTGGCAGTGATAATGATGAAGAAGGAGGTGATAATGGTGATGATGGTTTGGTAGAAGATACTTCTATTCCTGGAAACAGCATTGTCACGGTAAAGCAGAATCGAAATATCATTTTGCATAATCCTCTTTCCGGATGGGTATTATATGCGGGTATTGGTGATGGTTTATCTTCCACATTCTGGCAGGATTATGATAATTTCCCGTCATCGGAAGGCACTGTAAAGGTCTCTGATTATGCAAATACCTTATACCTTCGTGGTGCCTGGGCTGATTTTAATCCTGAAGAAGGAAAATATGCATGGAACTCCGATTGTGATACCCCTTCGGCTAAACGACTGAAGATGTTGATAGAGGGAGCTAAGCAAAGAAATATGAAATTGGCCTTTACTTTTGTGGTGGATAGCCGTGATAAGCACTATAATTTTACTCCGAATTTTGTAAAAGAGGCTGGCGCGAAAGGATATGAAACACAAACAGGTTCAGTAAAAGTATGGTCTCCCTATCCGGATGATCCTATTTTCCAGAAATATTATGAGAAATTTATCAGGGCTTTGGCTAAGGATTTTAATGATCCCGACAAAGTACAGTTTGTAAGTGGTTCAGGATTTGGAAAATGGGGAGAGTATCATAGTGTATGGTACTATCAGGTGCGTGAGTTGGGAAAACCGGAGCTGCCGACTCGTGAGGCTGTTTTCGATTGGGTGACAGATTTATATTCTCAAGTATTTGATAAAGTTCCTGTGTTTGTAAATTATCATCGTTGGATAGGTACAAGTAAGGAATGGGACGGCAATAATTATGATAAAGATACTGAAAGATTAATAGGAAAAGCAGTAGCTAAAGGATATTCATTACGTCACGATGCGTTTGGTATGAAAACTTATTATTCTACTTGGGAACGCAATTTTATAGCCAAGTGGAAGTATCTCGTTCCTGTAGTAATGGAAGGTGGCTGGGTGAAAAATTCTCATGGAAACTCGATTCAGGGAGATGGATATGCCAATTATGCAGAAGTACGTCAGGGTGAGTTTGATGAGGCTAAAACAGCCTGCGTCAATATGATGGATTTACGCTATAATTCAGACTTTCGCAATGGAGAAACTTATTCATGGTTTAATGAAGCTTTCCAATTAGTTAAACAATTCTGTACAGAAGGAAGCTACCGTTTATTTCCGGACAGAATTTCTTTGCCTACAACTATCTCTAATGGTAAACAGATTGAAATAGCACATCGTTGGAATAATTTTGGTTGGGGATATTGTCCGACGAATATTCCCCAGTGGAAGAATAAATATAAAGTGGCTTTTGCTTTATTGGACACCAAGAATGATAAACCGAAGTATGTATTTGTTGATGGAGAACCGGAAGCTTGTGATTGGGTGAAAGGTACGGCTAAATCATATACGTTTACAACCCGGGTTGAAGGCGTGGAGGCAGGTAAATACATGTGGGCTGTTGGGATTGTTGACACGGCAAAGCAGAATGAGATTGGAATTCACCTTGCTGTAAAGAACAATGTAACATCTGCCGGCTGGTTGAAATTATTTGAAGTTATCGCTCGGTAAGTCATAGTCAATTGCTACGAGATACATTAATTGTTGGTAATGAGTGTATTGACAGGTCATAGTTCTCCGGTTCGTTGGGGATATATTTCCAAGATGCTAGCCATATATATGCTACGTATTGGATCTATATATGCTGCATATTGGATCTATAGATCCAACGTGTTGGGCATATATCTCCAATGAACTGATTGTAAGTGACTGGTACTTAGGTAAATGATAAGTGTATGGAATGGCTGGAATAATTATTTGCTTACGTATTGCTTGATATACATCTGAAAACTAGAAATAATAATTAACTGACGAAAACATTGATGAGAAAAAAAGTTTTGATTTTGGGATTGTGCCTATTGGGAGTCACACATTCTCTTTCGTCAAAAGATAAAAAGAGTATTCCTTTGTATAAGGATGCCAAAGCTCCAATTGAAAAACGTATTGATGATTTAATATCGCGTATGACATTGGAGGAAAAGGTTTTGCAGCTAAACCAATATACATTGGGACGAAATAACAATGTGAATAATGTTGGCGAAGAAGTGAAAAAAGTACCGTCAGAGATTGGTTCTTTGATATACTTTGATATAAATCCAGAATTGCGTAATAGTATGCAGAAAAAAGCGATGGAAGAATCTCGTTTGGGTATTCCCATCATTTTTGGCTACGATGCTATTCATGGATTTCGCACCATATATCCTATTTCGTTGGGGCAGGCATGTTCATGGAATCCGGGATTGGTAGAACAGGCATGTGCGGTATCTGCACAAGAAGCCCGCATGTCTGGGGTTGATTGGACTTTTTCTCCCATGATCGACGTGGCACGTGATCCTCGATGGGGACGTGTAGCCGAAGGATATGGTGAAGATCCTTATACAAATGGAGTGTTTGCCGCTGCTTCGGTGCGTGGGTATCAGGGAGATGATATGTCAGCAGAGAACCGTATGGCTGCTTGTCTGAAACACTATGTAGGTTATGGTGCTTCGGAGGCTGGGCGAGATTATGTTTATACCGAAATTTCAGCTCAAACTCTTTGGGATACTTATCTACTGCCCTATGAGATGGGAGTGAAAGCTGGTGCGGCCACTTTGATGAGTTCTTTCAATGACATCAGTGGAGTACCCGGGTCAGCTAATCCTTATATCATGACCGAGATATTAAAGAAACGCTGGAAACATGACGGGTTCATTGTGTCTGACTGGGGGGCTGTGGAACAGTTAAAGAATCAGGGATTAGCCGCTACAAAGAAAGATGCTGCTCGGTATGCTTTTAATGCGGGGCTTGAAATGGATATGATGTCTCATGCCTACGATCGTCATCTGAAAGAGCTTGTAGAGGAAGGTAAGGTAACAATGGCACAAGTTGATGAATCAGTTCGTCGGGTATTGCGTGTAAAATTTCGTCTGGGTTTGTTCGAACGTCCTTATACTCCGGTTACTAATGAGAAGGATCGTTTTTTCCGTCCGCAAAGTATGGCTGTGGCCGCTCAACTGGCAGCAGAATCAATGGTGTTGTTGAAAAATGACAATCAGATATTACCACTTACAAACAAAAAAAAGATTGCCGTAGTAGGTCCAATGGCAAAAAATGGTTGGGACTTATTGGGTTCCTGGTGCGGACATGGAAAAGATACGGATGTGGAAATGCTCTATGATGGGTTGACTGCCGAGTTTGGAGGAGACGCCGAATTACGTTATGCAATGGGATGCAAACCGCAGGGCAATGACCGTTCAGGTTTTGCTGGCGCATTGGACGTTGCTCGTTGGTCTGATGTAGTCATTGTTTGTTTGGGCGAGATGCTTACCTGGAGTGGTGAGAATGCTTCCCGTTCTACGATTGCTTTGCCACAGATTCAGGAAGAATTGGTGAAAGAACTAAAGGAGGCTGGTAAACCTGTTATATTGGTACTTTCTAATGGACGTCCCTTGGAGTTAAATCGCATGGAACCTCTTTGTGATGCTATATTGGAGATATGGCAACCGGGAATAAATGGTGCACGTTCAATGGCAGGTATTTTATCAGGACGTATCAACCTTCCGGTAAACTAGCCATGACGTTCCCTTATTCCACAGGACAAATTCCTATTTATTATAATCGCCGCAAGAGCGGACGCGGACATCAGGGATTTTATAAAGATATAACAAGCGATCCGTTATATCCGTTCGGGCATGGATTAAGTTATACCGAATTTAAGTATGGCACTGTTACCCCTTCTGCTACTAAAGTGAAGCGTGGCGATAAACTGTCAGCAGAAGTGACCGTCACCAACACCGGTTCTCGCGACGGAGCAGAGACTGTTCATTGGTTTATCTCCGATCCTTATTGCTCTATCACCCGTCCGGTGAAAGAACTGAAACACTTTGAGAAACAACTTATCAAAGCCGGCGAAACGAAGACTTTCCGTTTCGACATCGATCTGGAACGTGATTTCGGTTTTGTCAATGAGGATGGTAAACGCTTCCTTGAAGCCGGCGAATATCATATTCTGGTACAAGGACAGACCGTTAAAATAGAACTGATAGACTAAAAATGTAAAGAACAAAAGTGTGTGAAGAGCTGATAGCTAAGTTGGTTTTTTACACATATTATATTAACACAGAATCACCATGAAAAAGAAAATAGGAGGCATAGGTTTATGTATGCTTGCATGGAGCATATTAACCTGTGCACAAACAATCACTCCCCAAGCCGAACAACGTGCGAAGGACATTGTATCAAAAATGACTTTGCAAGAGAAAATAGAGTATATCTCCGGATATACCAGTTTTTCTCTGCGTGCCATTCCCCGTTTGGGAATACCTGAAATCAAGTTGGCTGACGGGCCGCAGGGAATTCGTAATCATGCTCCCAAGAGCACTTTATATCCTTCCGGAATACTTTCCGCTTCTACTTGGAACCGGGAATTACTTTATAAGTTAGGGCAAGGCTTGGGACAGGACGCCAAGGCAAGAGGAGTTAATATCCTGTTGGGCCCGGGCGTGAATATCTATCGTGCTCCGTTGTGCGGCCGTAACTTTGAATACTTCGGTGAAGACCCTTACTTGACAGGTGAAACGGCGAAACAATATATCCTGGGAGTACAATCGGAAGGAGTCATTGCTACAATCAAACACTTTGCTGCCAACAACCAGGAATGGAGCCGCCACCATGCCAGCTCTGACATAGACGAACGTACTTTGCAGGAAATCTATTTCCCGGCTTTCCGGAAAGCTGTACAGGAAGCCAATGTCGGCGCCGTAATGAACAGCTACAATCTGTTGAACGGTGTCCATGCCACCGAACATAAATGGTTGAATATTGATGTCTTGCGCAATCTTTGGGGCTTCAAAGGTATTCTGATGTCGGACTGGACTTCTGTATATTCCGCCGTAGGCGCTGCTAACGCCGGACTTGACCTCGAAATGCCGAAAGGACGTTTTATGAATTTGGAGAATCTGTTGCCTGCTATCAAAGCCGGCACAGTGACAGAAGAAACCATCAACCTGAAAGTACAACACATCCTGCAAACTCTGATTGCTTATGGTATGCTGGATAAGGAACAGAAAGACAGCAACATCGCAGAGGATAATCCTTTCTCCCGCCAGACAGCTTTAGAACTGGCGCGCGAGGGTGTAGTCCTGTTGAAGAATGAAGGAAACTTGCTCCCGCTGAAAGGAAAGACAGCGTGATGGGGCCTAATGCAAATTTGATTCCTACCGGTGGCGGTAGTGGGTTTGTCACTCCTTTTTCTACCGTCTCAGTGGCTCAAGGCTTGAAGGAATTGAAGAAAAAGAATCTGTTACTATTGACGGATGATGTGATTTATGAAGATATTGTTCATGAGTTTTATACTGATGCTAATCGTCAGATGAAAGGCTTCAAGGCTGAATACTTTAAAAACAAGACCCTTTCGGGACAGCCTGAAGTAATACGCACGGAATCCTCTGTTGATTATGACTGGGGATATGGAGCACCTTTGGACGGCTTTCCGACAGATGGATTCTCTGTCCGTTGGACAGCCTGCTACATGCCACAAACTGACGGTCAGTTGAAACTTCATATCGGTGGTGATGACGGTTATCGTCTGTTTGTGAATGACAAGCATATTACGGGAGATTGGGGAAATCATTCCTACTCTAGCCGTGAAGTTGAACTGCCGGTTGAGGGTGGTAAGGAATACCGTTTCCGGATTGAATTCTTTGATAATATTTCTTCGGCCATCATTCGTTTTAATGCTTATAGCCTTAATGAGGCGAAACTTCGTCAAGGATTGGCAAAGGTGGATAATGTAGTGTTCTGCACAGGTTTCAATAGTAATACCGAAGGCGAAGGCTTTGACCGTCCGTTTGCCTTGCTCCGCTATCAGGAATTGTTTATCAAGAAGATTGCGTCCATGCATCCCAATGTTGTGGTTGTACTGAACGCCGGTGGCGGTGTGGATTTCACCAACTGGTATGATGCCGCAAAAGCGATTCTTATGGCCTGGTATCCGGGACAGGAAGGCGGGCAGGCGATAGCTGAAATCCTGACCGGTAAGATTTCTCCAAGTGGAAAGCTACCGATTTCTATCGAGCGGAAATGGGACGATAATCCGGTGCACGGCAGTTATTACGAGAACTTAAAGGCGGAGATTAAGCGTGTAGACTATTCCGAAGGTGTCTTTGTCGGTTATCGTGGATACGACCGTTCGGGAAAAGAACCTTTCTATCCGTTTGGCTACGGTTTGTCCTATACTACTTTCGCTTATAGTAATATGGCTGCGGAGAAAACGGGTAAGCATCAGGTTACCGTTAGCTTTGATATAGAGAATACAGGTAAGATGGATGCTTCGGAAGTGGCACAGGTGTATGTGCATGATGTACAGTCTTCTGTTCCCCGTCCGTTGAAAGAACTGAAAGGATATGAAAAGGTATTCTTGAAGAAAGGGGAGAAGAAGCGGGTTTCTGTTGTGTTGGATGAGGATGCATTCTCTTTTTACGATATGAATCAACACCGCTTTGTAGTGGAAAAAGGAGACTTTGAGATCTTAGTCGGGCCTGCTTCCAGTCAATTGCCTTTAAAGGCTACAGTTGAACTGTAATGACCGAATGATAAACAAATAAATATAGAATGAAAAAAACACTTTTATTGGGAGCGTCTCTGTTATGTTCCGTTTTTATAATGGCAACAGAGATTCCTTTTCAAAAAGCAGAAATAAAGTCTATCATGCGAAAGGTGGCGGATTGGCAGATTGCCAATCCACACCCCGCTCCTGAACATGACGACTTGAACTGGCCGCAAGGTGCTCTTTATGTCGGCATGGTGGATTGGGCGGAATTGGCTGAAAAAGAAGACAATGATGATACATATTATAAGTGGCTTACCCGTATAGGCCGACGGAATTGCTGGCAGCCGGACAAACGGTTTTATCATGCTGATGACATCGCTGTATCACAGTCCTTTTTGGATTTATACCGCAAGTACAAAGACGAAGCAATGATTATCCCTACGCTCGCCCGTACGGAATGGATTGTCAATCATCCATCCGAAGGTAGTTTCAAGCTGGTGGAGGGAGACTTAAAGACCTTGGAACGTTGGACTTGGTGTGATGCTCTCTTTATGGCTCCCCCTGTATATGCCAAACTATATATGCTGACCGGAGAGAAAAAATATATCAAATTTATGAATCGTGAGTATAAAGCGACTTATGATTACTTGTTCGATAAAGAAGAAAACTTGTTCTACCGTGACTGGCGTTATTTTGATAAGCGCGAAGCCAATGGTAAGAAAGTCTTTTGGGGACGTGGCAACGGTTGGGTGCTTGGTGGTCTGGTTGAAATATTAAAGGAACTGCCCAAGAAAGATAAGAACCGCAAATTCTATGAGGAATTATTTGTAAAATTGGCTACACGTATTGCCGGATTACAACATCCGGACGGTTTCTGGCATGCCAGTCTTTTGGATCCTGCCTCTTATCCATCACCGGAAACGAGTTGCACTACTTTCATTGTCTATTCCATTGCTTATGGAATAAACGAAGGTTTATTGGATAAGGAAATTTATCTTCCTGTAATGATAAAAGGCTGGAATGCATTAGTCTCGGCTGTGGAACCGAATGGGAAACTGGGTTATGTGCAGCAAATCGGTGCCGACCCGAAGAAAGTGACTCGTGACATGACGGAGGTTTATGGAGTTGGTGCTTTTTTGATGGCAGGCAATGAAATTTACAAAATGGCGAGATAATCTGTTCCCTCTGTGAAGATAGTAGACAATAATCATAAAAACGCTGTACTGTGATGAAAAAAATTTTATTGACATGCATAGCCGTAGTCTGTAGCCTTGTGGCTGTAGCCGAAGAACTGCTCATCGAAGCAGAAAGCTTCAGCCAGCGAGGCGGCTGGGTGCTCGACCAGCAGTTCATGGATCAAATGGGTTCGCCCTATCTCATGGCACATGGCATGGGCATCCCAGTGGCGGATGCTACGGCAGAAATCAACATTCCCCAGGCGGGCACTTACTACGTATATGCCCGTACTTACAACTGGACTTCACCTTGGACCGATGCCGAGGGCCCCGGAAAGTTCCGCCTGGCTTTAGGCGGCAAATTGCTGAAAGCTACATTAGGACATACAGGTAATTCCTGGCAATGGCAATTTGCCGGAAAGACAGTATTGAAAGCAGGGACTACCACCCTTGCGCTGAAAGACCTCACCGGTTTCGATGGTCGTTGCGATGCCATTTACCTTACGACCGATGCGAACACGCAGCCCGCTACCTGGGATGCGGCAGAGACAGCCGCACTTCGTACCCGCCTGCGACAACAACAGACGGTGCCCGCTCATCAATACGACTTTGTGGTAGTAGGAGGGGGAATAGCCGGAATGTGTGCTGCCGCATCTGCTGCCCGATTAGGTTGTAAGGTAGCACTAGTGAACGACCGTCCTGTATTGGGCGGCAATAACTCGTCGGAGATTCGTGTACATCTCGGTGGTATCATCGAAATGGGACCTAATCAGGGATTGGGTCGTATGATACGTGAGTTTGGCCATGAGCGTTCCGGCAATGCCCAACCGGGCGACTACTATGAAGACCGGAAGAAGGAAGACTTTATAGATGCCGAAAAGAACATTACCCTTTATGCTTCTCAGCGTGCAGTAGCCGTGAAGATGCAAGGAGACCGCATTGCGTCAGTCACTATCCAGCACATCGAGACGGGCGAACAAACTGAACTTACCGCTCCTCTCTTTAGCGACTGCACAGGTGATGCTACCATAGGCTATTTAGCCGGTGCCGATTGGGCTATGGGGCGTGAAGGTCGCGATGAATATGGCGAGAGCCTTGCTCCCGAGCAACCCGACTCATTGGTGATGGGGGCTTCTATACAATGGTATAGTAAGGATATGAAGAAGAAAACCTCATTCCCTCATTTTGAATATGGCGTGCGCTTTGACGCTGAAAACTGTGAGCCTGTAACCATGGGCGAGTGGAAATGGGAAACGGGTATGAACCGTAATCAAGTTAGCGAAGCTGAACGTGTACGCGACTATGGACTTTTGGTGATATATTCCAACTGGAGCTATCTGAAGAATCACTATAAAGACCATAAGAAGTATGTCAACCGTTCCCTCGACTGGGTGGCGTATGTTTCAGGCAAACGTGAATCACGCCGTCTCTTGGGCGACTACGTACTGTCACAGGACGATATAGACAAGAATGTGGCGCACGAGGATGCTTCGTTTACCACAACTTGGAGCATCGACCTTCACTTCCCCGACAGCGTGAACAGTGTACGTTTTCCCGGCAATGAATTCAAGTCGGCTACGGTGCATCGTTGGATTCATCCTTATGCCGTTCCCTATCGCTGTCTCTATTCGCGTAATGTGGACAACCTCTTTATGGCAGGCCGCAATATGAGCTGCACCCATGTAGCTTTGGGTACGGTACGTGTGATGCGTACTACCGGCATGATGGGTGAAGTAGTAGGTATGGCAGCCGGACTCTGCCACAAGCATAGTGTAGAGCCGCGCGACATCTATCATCATCACCTGCCGGAACTGAAGCAACTTATGCAAGCGGGTCTGGGCAAACGCGATGTGCCCGATAACCAACGCTTCAACGAACCCAACAAATTGTTGGAAGTTCCGGGAGCTTACATCAAACCGTAGACAAACTATGAGCAAAAAAAATATTATCACGATATTTCTATCGGCAATATGTACCTTGCCGCTTTGGGGAGGAGAACAGTATTACGCTTTTCTGAAAGGTGACACGCTACGTATAGGCAATAACTATATGGAACGCGCCATGCTGTGGAATAACGGTGCGCCTGTTACCATCAGCCTTACTGACAAGCAACACGGAAAAACCATTCCGGCACAGGGCAAACAACCCGATTTCTCGATTGTGAAAGGTATCCCTACGGACGCCACATTCACCGTGAACGAGATACCGACGAACGGCATCCACGCCAGTTATCTGCAGGCTACCGTGGCTTGCACTATCGGTTCGCTGAATATAGAGCGTCGCTATCGCATTTATGCAGACTGTCCCGCCATTGCTTGCGATACCTATCTGAAAGGGCAAGTGGAACTTTATCAGAATAAGGAGGATAACCGCTCTAACGCCGACCGCAAAAATATAGAGCACACGGCCGATATGGCTACGGGGGTGAAAACTCCCACGCTCGACAGGTTGCAACTATCCGGCAATCATTGGAGTGCCCGCACAATCGAGTTTTTCGACTACACCGATTGGAACGACAATCTGGTGACCGGGCGTACCTGGCTTCCTTACCGTCGCAATACGTATCGTGGTAATTTGCTTTTTGCTCATGACGTAGTTACGCGTCAAGGCTTCTTTTTTTTGAAAGAGGCTCCTAGCAGCAGTACCCAATTACATTATCCGGGTTCTGACTTCGTGGCGGACTTTAGTGATTTTATGGTAGTGGGGCTGGGCATTGCGTCTCATGATGTAAAGCCGGATAGCTGGACCCGCGTTTATGGATGCGTTACCGGCATCTATACCGGTGGCGAGCAAGAAGCGCTTACTGCCCTGCGCCTCTATCAGAAACAACTGCGCCACCACACCGCCGCACAGGATGAGATGATTATGCTCAATACCTGGGGCGACCGTAGCCAGGATGCCAAAATAGATGAGGCTTTCTGTCTGGCAGAACTAGACCGTGCCGCACGCATGGGCATTACCCTCTTTCAACTGGACGATGGCTGGCAGAGCGGAAAAAGCCCTAACTCGAAGACTGCCGGAGGTAGTTTTAAGGATATCTGGAAAAGTGGCGATTACTGGACGCCCAACCCCACAAAGTTCCCTCATGGGCTGAAACCTATTGTAGAGAAAGGCAAGAAATTGGGTATTCGCATCGGATTATGGTTCAATCCCAGCATACAGAATGATTTTGCCGATTGGCAAAAAGATGCGCAAGCCATTATCGGACTTTATAAGAAGTACGGCATCTGCTGTTTTAAGATAGACGGCCTGCAGATACCTACCAAGACAGCTGAACAGAATCTACGCCGACTGTTTGATACCGTGTTGGAGCAAACCAACTATGAAGTGATTTTCAACCTCGATGCCACTGCCGGTCGTCGCGGTGGGTATCACTATATGAACGAGTACGGCAACATCTTCTTGGAAAACCGCTATACCGATTGGGGCAACTATTACCCTTATCGCACCTTGCGCAACCTCTGGATGCTGTCTCGCTATGTACCGGCGGAGAAGATGCAGATAGAGTTCCTTAATAAATGGCGCAATGCCGACAAGTATGACGCTGCCGACCCTTTTGCCCCCGCCCGTTACAGTTTCGATTACCTCTTTGCCATCACCTTGGCGGCGCAGCCGTTGGCTTGGATGGAGGCTTCGAACCTGCCCGAAGAGGCTTATATTACGGCATCTCTGCTCAAGAAGTACCAACCCTTGCAACTCCAGTTTCATCAAGGCGTCATATTGCCCGTTGGTGAAGAACCTTCGGGACGCTCGTGGACCGGATTCCAATCGACTGTCTCCGGCACGCAAGGCTATCTTGTGGTTTACCGTGAAGACAACGAGCAAGCCAGGGGGACTATTGACACTTGGCTTCCTGAGGGTAAGAAAGTTACTTTTACCCCTGTAATGGGAAGTGGCAAAAAGTTTGCCGCAAAAGTCGGCGCACAGGGTAGAGTAAGTTTCGAGCTAAATGACAAGAACTCTTTCACACTCTATCAATACGAAGTAAAACCATAAAAAGGCGGCTATCTGCATTTTACGCTAATCACGAATGATGTGTTAACTTCTGATTCGCAGAGTGTTATGATGTGTGAAGAGGAGCATTAATATCTCTGCTGTTGGATGTTAATAGTTGAGTTGTCAGGTATTAATAGTTGGGCGGATAGGTATTAATAGTTGAGACAATGGGTATTAATAGCTGATAAATGGAATATTAATATAGCAATGACAAATGAAATAAAATAGGGAACTATGATAAAAAGTGTACGTTTTCTTCTTCTCCTGATAGCATTTGTCTCCATGCAGATAGTTGCATGGGGGCAGCCACAGGAAAGACTGGTTCAAGTGCAGGTCACTCCCGACCACACCAATTGGCTGTATAAACCGGGAGAAAAAGTGAAATTCAAAGTGGCGGTATTGAAATGCAATATCCCGCAGGATAATCTGGAAGTGCGCTATGAGATTTCGGAAGACATGATGAAACCTCATCAGACAGGCAAACAGCCTTTGAAGAATGAAAAGCTTGAAATTAACGCAGGGACTATGAAAAAAGAAGGGTTCCTGCGTTGCCGCGCTTTCGTCACTTGCCAAGGGCGTGAGTATGAAGGCGTGGCTACCGTCGGCTTCTCTTCTGAGAAATTGCAACCGACCACTCCGTTGCCTGCCGACTTTCTGGAGTTTTGGAAAAGTACCAAAGAAGCCGCAGAAAAGTGGGCATTGGAACCGATAATGACTTTACTGCCGGAAAGGTGTACAGATAAGGTGAACGTATATCATGTCTCCTTCGCGAACAATGACTATGCGTCCCGTATGTATGGCATCCTTTGTGTTCCGAAGGCTTCCGGGAAATATCCGGCGATTCTGAAAGTGCCGGGGGCAGGTATCCGTGCCTATAACGGAGAAGCCGAACGTGCCGGAAAAGGTTTTATCATTCTGGAAATCGGTATCCACGGCATTCCGGTCAACCTGACGGGAGATGTGTATCACCGGCTTTATAACGGTGCTTTGAAGAATTACCACTCGTTCAATATGGACAATCGGGACAAGTACTATTACAAACGGGTTTATACAGGCTGTGTGAGAGCCATTGATTTCATTTACACACTTCCCGAATTTAACGGTAACCTGGCAACCTTCGGTGGAAGTCAGGGCGGTGCGCTTTCCATTGTAATTGCCGGACTGGATGCTCGTGTCAAGGGATTGGTTTCTTTCTATCCTGCTTTGTGTGATATGGCGGGTTATGCCCACGGTCGTGCAGGCGGTTGGCCGCATTTGTTGAAGGATGCGAAGAACCGGACACCGGAAAAGATTAAAACCGTTCAGTATTTTGATGTGGTGAACTTTGCCCGACAGGTCAAAGTTCCGGGATTCTATACTTTTGGTTATAATGATATGGTTTGTCCGCCTACTACTACTTACTCTGCTTACAACGTGATTAATGCTCCGAAAGAGCTGTTTGTAGCTGAGACGACCGCTCATTATGCCTATGCCGAACAGTGGAGTACAGCCTGGAACTGGGTAATGAATTTCCTGAAAAATAAATCGAAATAGCACGGATTACACGGATTAACACTGTTGTTTTACCTATTCTATTCTAAAAACCATGAAATCCGTATAATCCGTGCCTGAACTTATTATATACACTAATTATAACAACATACTTAAATGAAAACAGGTGAGAAATTAAGTCTATGTCTATTGTTGCTAATCGTTTTTGCTGGAAGCGTTGCGGCACAGGAGCTGATAACGAATGTATATGGTCGCAACATCCATTCGCTGAATGGTAAATGGAATGCTATCATCGACCTGTACGACCAGGGGCAACGGATGAAAATCTATGAGAACCGGCAACCGGAAGGAAATATTGATTTCTACGAATACGCGTTTGAAGGCGGGTTGCGTCTTAATGTTCCGGGTGACTGGAACTCTCAATCGCCCGAATTGAAGTATTACGAAGGCACTGTATGGTATGCCCGTCACTTTGATGCCAAACGCTTGGCAGACAAACGCCAGTTTCTTTATTTCGGTGCTGTCAGCTATCGTTGCAAAGTCTACCTGAACGGAAAAGAGATAGCAGAGCACGAAGGCGGTTTTACTCCTTTCCAAGTGGAAGTGACAGACCTGTTGAAAGACGGTGACAACTTCCTGGCGGTAGAAGTGAACAACCGCCGTACCAAAGACGCCATTCCCGCTATGGCATTCGACTGGTGGAACTATGGCGGCATCACAAGAGATGTGCTGCTGGTGAAAACTCCCCGGACATTTATAGAAGATTATTTTATCCAACTGGATAAAAATGCTCCCGACCGGATAATTGCCCGTGTGCGTCTTTCTGATAAAAAAGCAGGTGAGAAAGTAACAGTTGCCATCCCCGAACTCAAAATCAACGCGGAGCTCACCACCGATGCGGAAGGAAAGGCGGAAACCGTGTTGAATGCGAAGAAGCTGCAACGCTGGTCGCCTGAAGAACCGAAACTCTATGGCGTGACCGTCTCTTCAAGTATCGACCGTGTGGAAGAGCAAATAGCTTCCGCAATATCACCGTGAAAGGAACTGACATTTACCTGAACGGGAAGCCGACATTTATGTGCTGTATCTCTTTCCACGAAGAAATCCCGCAACGTATGGGGCGTGCTTTCTCGGAAGCCGATGCAGCCATGTTGCTGAATGAAGCGAAAGCGCTTGGCGTGAACATGATTCGCCTGGCTCATTATCCGCAGAATGAGTACACGGTACGCCTGGCGGAAAAGATGGGCTTCCTTCTCTGGCAGGAGATTCCTATTTGGCAAGGTATTGACTTTACAGACGATGATACCCGTAAGAAAGCGCAGAGGATGCTTTCTGAAATGATTAAGCGCGATCAAAACCGCTGCGCGGTAGGTTATTGGGGTGTTGCCAATGAAACACAGCCTTCCAAAGAACGGAATGAATTCCTTACTTCCCTGCTCGAAACGGGAAAGCAGCTGGACACTACCCGCCTGTATGTTGCCGCTTTCGACCTTGTGCACTTCAATAGCGAAAAACAGCGTTTTGTAATGGAGGATTCTTTTACTTCCCAACTGGACGTCGTAGCTATCAATAAATATATGGGCTGGTATCATCCGTGGCCTGTGGAACCGAAAGACGCTATATGGGAAGTAGTGACGGACAAACCATTGATAATTTCGGAATTTGGCGGCGAAGCATTGTACGGTCAGTCCGGTGATGAGAACGTAGTCAGCTCCTGGAGTGAAGAATACCAGGCACGCTTGTATAGAGACAATATCCGTATGTTCGACAATATCCCGAACCTGCGTGGCGTATCGCCCTGGATTCTGTTCGACTTCCGTTCGCCGTTCCGTTTCCACCCCACCAATCAAGATGGCTGGAATCGCAAAGGACTCATATCTGACCAGGGTATGCGTAAGAAAGCGTGGTATCTGATGAGAGATTATTACATGAAAAAGAGAAATAACCGATAAGTTTAGTTATATTTGATTATAATGAAGCAATATAGAAATGTAGTGATTTGTATGTGCATACTGCTCCTTCTTGCCGGAGGAACGTATGCGCAGCAAAAAACGGTCAGGATACTTGCCATCGGCAACAGCTTCTCGCAGGATGCCGTGGAGCAATATCTGCATGAACTTGCAGAAGCCGAAGGCATTTCAACCATCATCGGCAATATGTTTATCGGCGGCTGTTCCCTGGAACGTCATGTGAAAAATGCCCGTGACAATGCTCCTGCCTATGCCTACCGGAAAATCGGTACGGATGGAAAGAAACGGGAAAAAGGCAAGATGTCTTTGGAAGCGGTGCTGGCAGATGAAGCCTGGGATTACGTCAGCCTGCAACAGGCAAGTCCTTTTTCGGGAATGTATGAGACGTATGAAGCCTCTCTTCCCGAGCTCATAGAATATGTAAAAGTACGCCTTCCAAAGAAAACAAAGCTGATGTTGCACCAAACCTGGGCGTATGCGTCTACTTCCAAGCATAGTGGATTTAAAAACTACAACTGCAATCAACTGACCATGTATCAGGCTATTGCCGATGCAGTGAAGAAAGCGGCTAAGGCGAATAAGATAAAGATTGTCATCCCTTCGGGCACTGCCATACAAAATGCGCGCACCTCTTTCATCGGCGACCACCTGAATCGGGACGGCTATCATCTGGATGTGAAGATTGGACGTTATACCGCTGCCTGTACCTGGTTCGAACGCATCTTCAAACACAATGTAGTCGGGAATCCTTATGCCCCGGAAGGGTTGGATGAGGCGAGGAAAGCTGTTGCTCAGAAAGCTGCCCATGCAGCAGTAAAGCATCCATATAAGGTAACCGAGCTGTCTATTACTAACTAACAATAGACATTGCCGCCCGTCTTGCAGCAGAATCCATGGTATTATAGATGACTTGACTCAAATGTAAATGCAGCACACCAAAGGCGATTTGATTGCTCGTGGTAACCCGATGGCGTACTGCATTTATTTTTCGTATATCGTATGGTTTACTCCATTAAGAACTGGCGTATGGGACAATGGCGTATACCCTCGTAACTGTTTCCGCTGAATGTATCTTCTGTTACCACTATTTTGGGATAGTTGTCCTGTATCTTTAGCAGGTTTCCAAATTCTCTTTCTGCTGTCTTGTCGCTATCTATTTTTAAAGCGACCTGTATATATAGTTTTTCTCCATTCTTTTCTCCGATAAAGTCAATTTCCTTATCTCCGTAATAGCCAACCTTAATATCGTAACCTTTGTATAAAAGGTGGTTATACACTAGATTTTCCAATATTTTGGCTTTGTCTGTAATGCGATATCCGATGACTATGTTCCGGATTCCCATATTTTCGAAATAATATTTCTCTCCTATCTCAAATACACGTTTTCCAATCAAATCATACCGTTCTACCCGGTGGATCAGGAAAGCATTGTTTAAATATTCCGTATAGCTTTGTATTTGGTTAACTGATATGGTGGTATGTTGTGATTTTAAATAATCACTGATATTCTTTGCCGAAAAGAGATTGCCTATGTTTTCGGATAAAAATTGAATCAGTTTCTCAAGGAACAAAGTATTACGTAACTTGTATCTACTGACAACATCACGAAATACAATCGTGGAATATACACTCTTCAAATATTCATTGACCGTTTCATCTTCGAGAGGGAGATTTAATAAATAGGGAAGTCCGCCATAACGGCTATATAATTCGTAACTCGTTTCACTTTCAGTTAATCCGTGGAATTCAAGAAACTCAGAATAGGAGAGACTATATATTTTGAATTCGATATATCTGCCACTTAAATAGGTGGCGAGTTCTCCTGAAAGCATCTTGGCGTTACTACCTGTAATGTATATATCATTATCTTCATTGAGTAGGAGCGAACGGATGACTTTTTCAAACCCGGGAATATCTTGTATTTCATCGATAAAGATATAATTCTTAACTTTTTCTTTGCTATGAGAAATGATGTACGAGTGTAAATCTTCTGCTGTTTGTAGAGAACTGAATGTAAAATCTTCAAGATTGACATAGATAATATTCGCATCCGGTTCTTCTGCTAAAATTTCTTCAATAAGTTGGTAAAGGAGGAAACTTTTGCCTACACGGCGTTGCCTGTTAACACCTTGGCTACAGATTTTTGCATAAAAGGTTTTATTCGGTCAATATAACCTTTTCTTTTTTTGAGGATTCGAGGGAAGTTCATACGCCTAAAAGTTTTAATTATACTTTAAACTCTTGCGAATATACGGAAAAGTTTTAATTATACTTCAAACTTTTATAGATTTAATGAGATGTTTTAATCATACTTCAAACTCAGTGAAATGATGTAGGAGGCTTGAGTAACTCAAGTACATGGCTCGGCTTGCTTCGGTGAATGGTACTGGAGCCTTTCGGCTGTTGGGACTGTCAACCGTGAGGATGATAAAGCTGGATTTTGGAAATGTCCTTACCATAACGGGCGTATGCGTATGGAGATAATGGAGCGCTTTTGATTTCATTGCAGTCGTTTAGTTCCAACCCTGTTTGGAACTGTTTGTTTCTCGGCGTGAAACACTTTGTTTCCCTGCTTGAAACATTTCGTTTCTCGGTGAGAAACAAATGGTTTCATGGCATGAAACAAACCACGCTTGTGGGGTGACGCCCAGTATGCTGTGGGATGACTGAAGATGACCTTTAAGCAAACTTGAGGTGTATTTATAATGAAAGCTGGAGAAAGTGATTGTTTTATCCTTCCTCCAGCTTTTATATTATTGATGAGCAGTGAATTACTTCACTTCCCAAGTCTCATTAGTCATCAACAGCTCCTGGAAATTGTGATATTTCTTCTTGCTTTTGATTTCTTCGATTTGTTCTGTAACTGCATCATTGTACGTCGGGGCGTCCACATCACGGATTACACCGAGTGCAATCGGGAAGTCGGGACCTTCCATCAAAGCTAGCTTCAGTTGAAGCGTATTATCTTGGCAGTGTGCGTCGTGGATAAGGATATCCTTTTCTGTGATACCGTTCTCACCCAGTTTCACTACCTTCAGCCCGAAGCCTTCCTGCATCAATCCGAACTCCTTGTTTTCACCAAATAACATCGGTTTGCCATGTTCCAAGTAGATAGCGTTCTTGGCGCGTCCTTCTTTGGTAGCAACACTGGCGTGAGTTCCGTCGTTGAAGATCACGCAGTTTTGCAGAACTTCTACAACAGAAGCGCCTTTATGGTTAGCTGCTGCTTTCAATACTTCTACAGAAGCGGCACCATCTACTGCAATGCAGCGTGCAAAGAAACGTCCGCGGGCGCCAAAAGCCAGCTCTGCCGGATGGAACGGGTCTTCCACTGTTCCGTAAGGAGATGATTTGGTGACAAGTCCGCGTTCTGAAGTCGGTGAATATTGTCCCTTTGTCAAACCGTAGATACGGTTGTTCAGAAGAATCATATTCAGGTCGACGTTACGGCGTAATGCATGGATGAAGTGGTTACCACCAATTGCCAAACCGTCACCGTCACCGGAAATCTGCCAGATAGTCAAATTAGGATTAGCTACTTTGGCTCCTGTTGCAACAGCGGCTGCACGTCCGTGGATGGTGTGGAAACCGTATGTATTTACATAATAAGGCAGACGGGAAGAACAACCGATACCCGATATTACGGCAATATCGTGCGGAGCTGTTCCCAATTCGGCCATGGCTTTGTGCAGTGAATTCAGGAAAGCGTGGTCACCGCATCCCGGACACCAGCGTGGCTGACCTGATTTATAATCTTGTACGGTATATACTTTATCGCTCATCTTTTATTCCTCCAATAATTTAGTGAATGCATCTATCAATTCTCTCGTAACGAAAGGCTGTCCTTTCACTTGGTTGAACTGGCTGATGTTCAATCCGGGCACTTTCATGCGCAAATAACCTGCGAATTGTCCCAGATTCTGTTCAGCTACCACGATTTTCTTGTATTTATGCAATACATCGGCTGTGTTCTTCGGCAGCGGGTTGATGTACTGGAAGTGAGCGAAAGCCACTTTCTTTCCATGTTCGCGCATATAGTCCATAGCCAGACGAAGATGTCCGTAAGTGCCGCCCCAGCCAACAATCAATAAGTCTGCGTCCTCGTCACCCAACACTTCGAGTTCGGGGATATAGTCTGCAATTTTATCCACTTTGGCCTGACGCAGATGAACCATCTTATTGTGGTTTTCGGGTTCGGTAGAGATAGCGCCTGTTTCGTTGCTCTTTTCAAGACCACCGATGCGGTGCATAAATCCTTCAGTTCCCGGAGTAGCCAGTAGCGTACGCCTGTTTCCGGATTACGTTGGTAAGGAGTCCAGTTGCCGGCCATATCCGGGGTCACATACGGAGGATTGATGGCAGGATATTCATCCAGATTAGGGAGTTTCCATGCGGCAGAACCGTTAGCTACGAAAGCATCAGTCAGCAATACAACCGGAGTCATGTGTTCCAAGGCAATCTTGCATGCCATATAAGCGGCGTCGAAACAGTTGGTCGGCGATGTTGCGGCGATTACAGGCATCGGGCTTTCGCCGTTGCGTCCGTAAAGGGCCTGTAATAAGTCGGTCTGTTCTGATTTAGTAGGAAGACCGGTAGACGGACCGCCACGCTGTACATTGACAATCACCAATGGAAGTTCACCGATTACAGCAAGGTTCATCGCCTCACTCTTCAGGCAAACACCGGGGCCGGAAGTCGTAGTCACTGCCAAAGCACCGGCAAAAGCAGCACCAACTGCAGAAGCACAACCGGCTATTTCATCTTCGCACTGTACAGTTTTGACTCCCAATGATTTATGCTTGGCTAATTCGTGCAGAATATCAGTAGCCGGAGTGATAGGATAAGAACCCAAGTAGAGCCCCAGACCTGCTTTTTCAGCTGCGGCAATCAGTCCGTAAGCGGTTGCTTTATTACCGTTGATATCTGTATAAAGTCCTTTTGATTTCGGAGCTTTGCTTTCAATCTTATAAGTAGAGACAGAAGCATGAGTGTTTGCTCCGTAGTTGAAGCCATCGTTCAATACCTTAATATTAGCTTCTGCTATTTCGGGTTTCTTGGCGAATTTCTCGCGCAGCATTTTTTCAGCAGCAGCAAGGTTACGGTTGAACAACCAGCAAACCAATCCGAGTGCAAACATGTTTTTGCAACGGAGAATTGATTTGTTATCCAATCCGGAGTCTTTCAGGCTCTCTTTGCACATGGAAGAGATAGGAACTTCCAATACTTCCTGTTTTATTCCTAATTCTTCAAAGGGATTGTTGGTTTTAAATTGTGCCTTTTCCAAATCTCTGGCTTCGAATGAGTCGGAGTCGGTGATGATAAGTCCTTGCGGTTTACAGAATTTGATTTGTGTTTTCAGTGCGGAAGGGTTCATAGCCACCAATACGTGGCAACGGTCTCCGGGAGTGTAAACTTGTCCGGCGCCGATGTGGACCTGGAAACCGGAAACACCGGTTAGCGAACCTTGCGGGGCGCGGATGTCTGCCGGATAGTCAGGGAATGTACAGATGTCATTTCCCACTGTAGCCGACACGTTCGAGAAGATGTTGCCGGCCAGCTGCATACCGTCGCCGGAGTCGCCGGAGAAACGTACTACTACTTCCTCCAATTCTTTAACCATCATTTCGTCTGCCATAACTTTAATTACTATATTTAATTTGAAAACTGATTTTACTTTCAATTTGTGAGCGCAAAGGTCGGAAAGTTAATCGAATTATCAAAATAAATCCTACTTTATTGTCCTATTGACGCCAATTATTTGAAATATCTGAAAGGAACCTGCATTTTTATTCTTGTTAAATCGACAGAAACCGTTATCTTTGCAAGCAAATTTGAAGCGGCCTTGTAGTTCAACGGATAGAATAGAAGTTTCCTAAACTTTAGATAGGGGTTCGATTCCCTCGGGGCTACTACAGAAGAATCTATGAGAGTGGTGTTGTTTTGCTTTCATATTGTATCAAGTTTTAAGTGTAACAATAGCTTCTTTTAAGATGAACGTCTTATAGCTTCTATTTGTTTTAATAATCAATAGAAAAAGCCTCTACCGAATGTTCGGAAGAGGCTTTTCTATTTGTGGAGTTTATTATTCTTCCGTAGCTGGTACTACGACTTTTTTGTTCTTCATCATGTTGTATGCAATTGGAGATGCAATAAACAGTGAAGATAATGTACCGATAACAACACCCAGGATCATTGCGAATGCAAAGCTGCGGATTGAATCACCACCAAGGATGAAGATACACAGCAATACGATCAATGTACTCAATGATGTATTGATGGTACGAGCCAGCGTTGTGTTCAGAGAGTCGTTGAACAATACTCGTTTGTCACGTTTCGGATATAAACCGAAGAACTCACGTACACGGTCGAAGATTACCACCTTATCATTGATAGAGTAACCGATAGCTGTCAAGATAGCACCAATAAATGTCTGGTCGATTTCCAGAGAGAATGGCAGGATACCCCAGAACAGTGAATAGGCACCGATAATCATAATGGTGTCGCAACTCAAAGCTACGATAGAACCGATACTGTAAGCAATGTTGCGGAAACGGAGCAAGATATACAAACCGATGGCGAGCAGTGCCAATACTACGGAGTAGATAGCGCCTGTCTTGATGTCATCTGCGATACTCGGACCTACTTTCTGTGAGCTTACGATACTACCACCTGTGTGATTGTCACGGTCGATGAAAGTTTCCAATGTGATATTCTGAGTCAATACCGGCTTCAAGGTTTCATATAGATATGATTCGATTTCAGAGTCTACATTGTTGCCTTCATCTTCGATACGGTAGTTTGTACTGATACGTACGGTCTTTTTGTCTGTACCGATAGCAATAACGCTTACGTTGGCGTCGCCAAATTTGCTAGAGATCAATTCACGAACTTGTTCCGGTTCTACAGGATTCTCAAATTGTACCTTAAAGTTACGTCCACCAGTGAAGTCGATACTCTGACTCAAACCACGGATGGCAAATGAACCGATACAAACAACGATGATTGCACTGACGATAATAAGGGACTTTTTGTTTGTACCCATAAAATCGAAATGTGTATTGGTCATCAGATTCTTTGAAATCTTGGTTGTGAATGTCAGGTTCAACCACTTGTCTTTGTTCATGAAGTGTTCATAAACAATACGAGTAATGAACACTGCAGTAAAGAAGGATACCAAGATACCGATAATCAATGTCGTAGCAAAACCACGAATTGGACCGGTACCAAAGTTAAACAGGATGATACCTGTGATGATAGATGTTAAGTTAGAGTCGAAGATAGCCGAGAATGCATTTGAATAACCGTCGGCAAGTGCTTTCTTCACACCCTTACCTGCACGAAGCTCTTCTTTTGTACGTTCATAGATAAGTACGTTCGCATCCACAGCCATACCAAGTGACAATACCATACCGGCTATACCGGACATTGTCAGCGCAGCCTGGAAGGATGAAAGAATACCTAGCGTGAAGAAGAAGTTGAGGATTAACGCGCAGTTAGCAACCATACCTGGGATGAAGCCGTACATAGAGCACATGTAAATCATCAACAGAATCAGGGCTACAACGAATGAGAAAATACCCGCATTGATTGATTCTTGACCCAGTGACGGACCAACGATATCTTCCTGTACGATGTGAGCCGGAGCCGGCATCTTACCTGATTTCAATACGTTAGCTAAGTCTTTTGCTTGTTCAGGAGTGAAATGACCTGTAATCTGTGAACGTCCACCTGTAATTTCAGAGTTTACGTTTGGTGCAGAATATACATAGTTATCAAGAACGATAGCAATGGAACGGCCAATGTTCTGCTTAGTCAACTGAGCCCAGCGGCGTGCACCGTCAGAGTTCATTGTCATGCTTACAGCCGGTTTGCTGTATTGGTCGAATTCATCTTTCGCATCAGTTACTACGTCACCTTCCAACGGAGCTTTGCCGTTACGTTCGGTAGACTTGATAGCATATAATTCGAAAGTCTGTCCTTTCTTGTCAAATTCAGAAGGAGAAACACCCCATTTCAGGCGAAGGTCTTTTGGAAGATCAGCTTTGATTTCCGGCATAGCCAGATATTTGTTGATGTCAGCAGTATCTTTGTAGTTGGCATAACCAATAACGGGACCTTGTCCGCTAGAATTCAACTGAAGTATGGACAGCAAAGGATATTGCTTTTTGATTTCTTCCATATTTGCGGCAGACTTATCTTCAGCAGTTACGTCACCTTTCAGGGCAGCTGCAAGGCTGTCGGCAGCACTTACAGTTTTTTTCTCAACCGGAGTGGCTTCGGTAAGGACTGCTTCAATAGTATCTGTATCAGCTGTTGTTCCTTCAGCTAAAATAACACGCAATTTGGCGTCTGCAGATTGCATGGCAGGGAGAACTTCTCTAGCTGTATAAGTTTCCCAGAACTCCAGATTGGCAGAACCTTGGAGAAGTTTTCTCACACGTTCCGGCTCTTTGATACCCGGAAGTTCCACCATGATACGTCCCATTTTGTCTTCCAGACTTTGGATGTTCGGTTGAACAACACCAAAACGGTCGATACGGGTACGAAGAACGTTGAATGAGTTTTCAACAGCAGCTTTTACTTCTGCTCTCAGCACTTTTTCAACTTCTGCATCTGATGATTTCTGGTTAACTTTATCTTTCAACTGTTGTGTTGCGAAAAGTTCGGAAAGTTTTGCGTCCGGAGCAATTTTGTGGTATTCTCTGATGAACAGGGTGATAACATCATCCTGACTGTTGACAGCCTGTTTTGCAGCTGTCGCCAATGCGTTGTTGAAAGCTTCGTCAGGCTTGTTGTCTGCCAATGCTTTGATAACATCAGGTACGGAAACTTCGAGGATAACGTTCATACCACCCTTCAGGTCCAAACCTAAACTAATCTCCATCTCACGACATTGTTTCAGTGTCCAGTTCCACAGCATTACTTTCTCGTTAGAGAGAGAGTCGAGGTAGTCTTGTTCCACTTTCGGGTCGCCGTTCGCAATTTCTTTCGCCTTGTTGGTATAATGGCGTGTTACGAAGGAGAAGGAGAGGTAGAACACGCATACCAGCGTGAGTAATACCGCAAAAACCTTTACAAATCCTTTGTTTTGCATTTTACTTTTAATTTATGATGATTACTTTTTTAATTTAATTTTCAGTTAAATTCTGTCGTACACAAGTTCTTTTTGCCGTATACAAGGCTGCAAATATAGTTTTTTTTTCACATTCATGTGTAATAAGCCCTCAAATATTTGATGTTTAAGGGCTTTTTTACTGAATTATTTCATTCCTCTGTTTTTCAGTAGCGGTTCCAAGCTTGGTTCCGCTCCACGGAAATTCCGGTAAAGCACCATCGGGTCTTCGCTGTCGCCCTTCTCCAATACGTTGTGACGGAAGAGGTCGGCGGTGTTTTTATCAAAGATACCATGTTCTTTAAAGGCTTCAAAAGCATCATTATCTAGTACATTGGCCCATAGGTAGCTGTAGTATCCGGCTGCGTAACCACCAATGATATGATTGAAGTAAGTCACGCGATAACGCGGTGCTATTTCGGGGATGAGACCGAGCTTGTCCATGGCTTCTTTTTCGAATGTAAGCATGTCTATATTCTTTACATCTGTTACGGTGTGCAGGTTCATGTCGAGGATGGCGGCAGCCAGTAATTCGGTAGTCATGAAGCCCTGATTGAAAGTCTTCTGTTGCAGTATCTTTTCGATGATTTCGTCGGGTATCACTTCTCCTGTCTGATAATGTTTGGCATACATTTTCAGTACTTCCGGTTCAGTAGCCCAGTGTTCATTGATTTGAGAAGGAAGTTCTACAAAATCGCGCACTACATTAGTGCCTGATGTTCCTTTGTATTCACATTTTGTCAGCAGTCCGTGCAGAGCGTGCCCAAATTCGTGGAACAAAGTTTCTACTTCATCCATTGTTAATAGAGAGGGAGTATCGCCTACCGGTTTGGTAAAGCTGCAAACATTGCATACTAACGGACGGGTATCTCCGCGTTGTTCGCGGTAGTTGCTCATCCATGCGCCACCGCTTTTTCCGGAGCGTGGGAAATAATCGACGTAGAAGATACCGAGTTGCGAACCGTCTGCGTCTTTCACTTCAAAGACTTCCACATCCGGATGATAGGTAGGGATGCCTTCCAGTTTGTTCAGGGTGATGCCATATAGTTTGTTGGCTACGGCGAAAGCACCATCGCGTACATTCTCCAGTTTGAAGTAAGGTTTTGTATCCTCTTCAGACAGGTTGTACTTTTCTTTTCGTAGTTTTTCGGTATAATACCACCAATCCCATGCTTCCAGTTTTTCTCCTTTGCCTTCCTTATCCATTAATTTTTGAAGTTCGGTAGCTTCTGCCTTTGCTTTTGGCAGTGCATAGCTCCAAAGGTTGTTTAGAAGGCTCATTACGTTGTTGGCGTTCTTTGCCATCGTTTCGTCGAGAACGAAGTTTGCATAGCAGTCGAAACCTAATAATTTAGCTTTTTCCAGGCGGAGAGAAACGATCTTACGGATATTTTCCTTGTTATCGTTTTCGTCGTTGTTGTTACCGCGGTTGATGTAAGCTTTGTATATTTGTTCCCGAAGCGGGCGATTTTCTGAATATTGCAGGAAAGGCAGGCGGCTGGCATTATGCAGGGTGAATAGCCATTTTCCCGGTTGTCCGGCTGCTTTTGCTTCTTCAGCGGCGCTTTGGCGGAACCATTCGGGCAATCCTGCCAGATCTTCTTCTTTGTCAACGAAGAGTTTGAAAGCATTATTCTCATTCAGTATATTGTTGCTGAAAGTAATGCCGAGTGTAGAAAGTTCCTTGTTGATTTCGCGGAGGCGGGTTTGGTCTTCGGCATTAAGGTTTGCTCCGGAACGGACAAATCTTTTATAAGTCTTGTCCAGCAGACGTTCTTGTTCCGATGTCAGGTTCAGCGAATCCTTCTTTTGATAGACGTCGTTCACGCGCTTAAACAGTTTCTCGTTCAGAGAGATATTATCATCATGTTCTGAAAGAACCGGTGCCAGTTTGATGGAAAGTGCGGTTAGTGAGTCAGTCGTTTCCGCATCTGTCATATTGAAGAAAATGGCGCTCACACGGTCCAAGATAGGTGCGCTGTTATCCAAAGCTACAATTGTATTTTCAAATGTCGGAATTTCCGGACTTTCGATGATAGCTTCGATGTTTTGATTCTGCTCTTCTATCCCTTTCAGGAAGGCGGGTTCATAGTGCTCCAATTTAATCTTGTCGAAAGAAGGAACACCGTACTGGGTTTGAAACTCTGTAAAGAAAGGATTGCTTTCTGTTTTCGTAGCACAGGAGTACATCATACAACTTACTGCTAAAATGGTTAGTGTCTTTTTAATCATCATAAGTGTTTTTTATTAGAGTTTTCAGTTCTCATCGTTTACTGATATAGCACCAGATCGGGTAGTGGTCTGATGCTTTGATAGACCGGTCTACCGTGCAATTGTAGGCTTTCAGGTTGGGGCTGATCAAGATATTGTCTATGCGGAAATAGAACTTGTTCTGATTGTAGGAAATGCCCAATCCTTTACCGGACTGTGTGAATGCATCGTCTAGTTTTTGAGTCAGGATGCGATGTGTATACGAGATAGAACCGTCGTTGAAATCGCCGCATACGATAGTTGTCGGATATTTACATGCTGCAATGGCTTTAGCCACAGAATCAGCTTGTGAAGCCCGGATAGCCGATGCTTCCGCCAGTTTTCTGATTAATTGCCTAAGTCCGGTTTTTACTTTCTTGGCATTCGGGTCTTTAATCATATCCTCATACATCCCTCTGTCTTCTTTGGTGAGTTTGTTGGATTCCAGGTGGTTGTTGATTAATGTAAGAGTGTCGTTATTTACATTCAATACATATTTCATGGAACCGTTATAATTACTTTCATATTTGATGGGATGTATCGAGAGTATGGGGAACTTGGAGAAACAGGCAAGTTGCACATCTCCTTTCCCTTGTTGGTGGACGGATTGGTAAGGATAGGCTTTCAATGCTTTTTTAATATCCTGTTCCGTCAGGTATTTCTTGTTGGTAGCGGTGTTATATTCTTGCAGACAGATAATATCGGCGTTGCTATCTACAAGATAAGATAATACAGGGTTCTTTCCATCTTTCTTCTCCAGATTGTTGAACTCATTACGTTATAGGATAGGATTTTGATGCTTCCTTCCGGTATGGTTTTAGTGGTGGAGTTAAAAGGAATATAAGTTCGTATCTGCGGAATACAAATCAGAAAACCGATGGCGGGCAAGAGCGCATAGCGGTAGTTGACGAATGCCCAGAAGCCGATAAAAATCAGATTAATCGTCAGGAATATCGGAAATGCAAGTCCCAAGCTGGAAGCAAGTGGGTTTATTTTCGGGTTAAGGTAAGGGCTATAAGCACTTAATATCAACGTTCCCACGAAGAGAGCGTTGACAGCAAGTATCAGATATGCGACAAATTTGCCAATATGTTCCATTCCTTTATCTTTTGCTTGCGTCGAACAAGCTTTTCTTTTCTTCAGTTGTCAGACTGTCGTAACCGGATTTTTTTAGTTTTTCCAAAATACGGTCCACTTCATCTGACTGTGCTTTTTTGTGGGCATTGTAATCATAATCCTTCTCGCGACCGGTGGCACTGTTTCCATAGTGTACCTTCATTTTCGGTTTCCGTTTCCATGTTTTCTTCTGAAACAAGGAGATGAAACCATCCAGAATCCAGTTGATCCAGGAAGTCAAATCAGTTCCTTTATTTAGGCTGGCAGCAAACCAAAGTCCAGCAAGAGCACCGCCCAGGTGGGCGATATGTCCTCCGGCATTACTTGAGGTGATGGATAATACATCGATTCCGATAACAACCAGTGCCAGATATTTGAGACGGATAGCACCGAAAAGAAAAAGTTGCACCCTGTAATCTGGTTCACGATAAGCCGTAGCGGCTACGATGGCTAATACGGAAGCTGATGCTCCTACCAATGTTGCACCCGTCACTTGCGAACTGAATAAAGGAAATACATTGTAGGCAACCATATACAGTAAACCTCCACAGATACCTCCTAATACATATAGTCCTCTTAAATGTTTGGCCGAGAAAAAGTAGAGAAACAAACTTCCGAACCAATACAGCCAGAGCATATTGAATAAAATATGCAGGATACCGGCATGCATAAACATATAAGTAAATAACGACCACGGCTGATGAATAAATCCGATAAAGGATGCCGGCAGGGCAAATATACCGAATATATCGGGGGTACTTACTTCAAACAGTCGCAAGAAAACGTTAATCAACGTGCCAATCACAAAGATGCCTACGTTGATATAAATCAGTTGGATGAAAATATTTCCTCTTCTGAATGTCTCCTTTAAATCAGCTATAATATGTCCCATTGTTATTGCTTTTTTTTCTCCAATACAAAATCAGGATCAATCCAAATAACATTCCTCCCAGGTGAGCAAAGTGAGCGACATTGTCTCCGGCGCTATTGGCAAGTCCTGACCATAATTCAATCGCGGCGTATCCTATAACGAAGAACTTCGCTTTGATAGGAAATGGCAGCGGGAAGATAAACAACCGGTTATTGGGAAATAACATACCGAATGCCAGCAATATGGCGTAAACGGCTCCCGAAGCACCTACGGTGGTCATCATGTTCAGATACTCTTCCATTGGGATAACACCTGTACCTATATTCACTTGTGCGTAGTGGCTAAGTTCCGTTACATATTGAATATACTGTACCCCTTCCTGGATAAGTCCCGCACCGATACCGCAGAGAATATAGTAAAAGAGGAAACGTTTGGGTCCCCAGGTTTGTTCGAGAATCGGTCCGAACATAAAAACGGCAAACATATTAAAGAAAATGTGGCTGAATCCGCCGTGCATAAACATATAAGTGATAAGCTGTGCCGGATTAAAGTCACTTGCAAGGACAAAATGTAATCCCAGATAATTCGTTAAATCCAGGCCGTAACGTTGGGCTACGATTGTCCCGAAAAATACTAGTACATTGATAATTATCAGGTTTTTAGTTACAGTTGGCATCATTTTAATTTCTGAATATTTAGATAATAGACGCAAAAGTACGAATAAATTCTGTTTTAAAGCATGAAAAACGCTTCCTATTAGCTCTTTTTCAATAATTTGCTGCGTTTTTTTTATGTTTTTATTTGATATGTTGTTTTGTTCGGCTATATTTGTGGAATCAATCCATTGTGGGATAATCTTTTGTGTAACATATATATTAATTAATCATTTTACGTATTATGAATAAGTCTGATCTTATTAGTGCAATGGCTGCTGAAGCTCAAATGAGCAAAGCCGATGCAAAAAAAGCACTTGATGCTTTCATCACTTCAGTTACTAATGCTATGAAAGCTGGTGACAAAGTATCTCTCGTAGGTTTTGGTACTTTCTCAGTAAGCGAAAGAGCTGAAAGAACTGGTATTAACCCTTCTACAAAGGCAACTATTACTATTCCTGCTAAGAAAGTAGCTAAATTTAAAGCTGGTGCTGAATTATCTGCAGCTGTTGAATAAGATAGATAGTTGAAAGAAATTAAGAGAGGAGACGTGATGCGTCTCCTTTTTTTGTATCTTTGCGCGCAAGAAATAACTTGATTATGAAGATAGAAGATAAACTTGTAGCGTCCGTTATCAGCGGACTCAAAGCACTTTACGGTCAGGAAGTCCCTGAAAAGATGGTGCAGTTGCAAAAAACGAAGAAAGAATTTGAAGGACATTTGACGTTGGTGGTATTTCCTTTCCTGAAGATGTCAAAAAAAGGACCGGAGCAAACGGCACAGGAAATCGGTGAATATCTGAAGGCAAACGATCCGGCTGTAGCAGCGTTTAATGTGATAAAAGGGTTCTTGAACCTGACTATTGCATCGGCTACATGGATTGAGTTGCTGAACGAGATTCAGGCAGATGAACAGTACGGCTTAGTGCAGGTCACTGACGCTTCTCCATTGGTGATGATTGAATATTCTTCTCCGAATACAAATAAACCGCTTCACTTGGGACACGTGCGTAATAACCTTTTAGGCAACGCATTGGCTAACATTGTAGCGGCAAACGGCAATAAGGTAGTCAAAACAAATATTGTAAACGACCGTGGTATCCACATCTGTAAGTCCATGCTGGCATGGAAGAAATACGGAAACGGTGAAACTCCTGAAACTTCGGGTAAGAAGGGTGACCACCTGGTAGGTGATTATTATGTATCTTTCGATAAGCATTATAAAGCGGAAGTAAAGGAGCTGATGGCTAAATTTACAGCGCAGGGAATGAATGACGATGAAGCGAAAGCAAAGGCTGAAGCTGAATCTCCATTGATGCAGGAAGCCCGCGAAATGTTGGTGAAGTGGGAAGCCGGTGATCCGGAAGTACGCGGATTGTGGGAAATGATGAACAACTGGGTATATGCAGGATTCGACGAAACCTACAAGAAGATGGGTGTCAGCTTCGACAAGATCTATTACGAATCCAATACTTACCTCGAAGGAAAAGAAAAGGTAATGGAAGGTCTGGAAAAAGGTTTCTTCTACAAGAAAGAAGACGGTTCCGTATGGGCCGACCTGACTGCCGAAGGACTGGATCATAAGCTCCTTCTCCGTGGTGACGGTACTTCTGTCTACATGACTCAGGATATCGGTACGGCTAAACTTCGTTTTGCCGATTACCCGATTAATAAGATGATTTATGTAGTAGGTAACGAACAGAACTATCACTTCCAGGTGCTTTCTATCTTGCTCGATAAACTTGGTTTCGAATGGGGTAAGAGTCTGGTACACTTCTCTTACGGAATGGTGGAACTGCCGGAAGGTAAGATGAAATCCCGTGAGGGTACGGTAGTTGATGCTGACGACTTGATGGAGGAAATGATTGCCACTGCTAAAGAAACTTCACAAGAACTAGGCAAACTGGATGGTTTGACACAGGAAGAAGCTGATGATATTGCCCGTATTGTGGGTCTGGGAGCATTGAAATATTTCATTCTGAAAGTCGATGCCCGTAAGAATATGACATTCAATCCGAAAGAATCTATCGACTTCAATGGTAATACAGGTCCGTTTATTCAATATACTTATGCACGTATCCAGTCTGTACTTCGGAAAGCTGCCGAATCAGGTATCGTAATTCCTGAACAGATTCCGGCTGGTATTGAATTGAGTGAAAAGGAAGAAGGCTGATTCAGATGGTTGCCGACTTTGCTGCTGTTGTAAAACAAGCCGGTGAAGATTACAGCCCGTCTATTATTGCTAATTATACTTATGACTTGGTGAAAGAATACAATCAGTTCTATCATGACTATAGTATTCTGCGCGAAGAGAATGAGGCAGTGAAAGTATTCCGTATCGCTCTGTCTGCTAATGTAGCTAAAGTTGTTCGCTTGGGAATGAATTTGCTGGGTATCGAAGTTCCTTCCAGAATGTAAGACTTTCTCTGAACAAAATAGACTTCTGCGGGGTTTCTTTTATATATATAAAAGGAACCTCGTATGTTTTACTCCCCCCATCCATTGCTTCGGAAGAGAGAAACGGAAACTGCTACTGTCTCTTATTCCGAACTGCTGTTTGACCTGATTTATGTTTTCTCGGTCACGCAACTTTCACATTATCTGCTTCATAATCTCACTTGGGAAGGATTATTGAAAGAAACAATCCTGTGGTTTGCAGTCTGGATGTTGTGGCAACATACCATCTGGGTGACTAACTGGTTCAACCCGGATACCCGGCCGATACGTATTCTTCTTTTTATCAGTATGCTGGTGGGGCTGGTGATGGCGGCTGCTATTCCTTATGCCTTTACTTACCGGGGATTGATATTTGCTGTCTGCTATGTTCTGATACAGGCAGGGAGAGCACTTTATATTATCGGGGTGTTAGGAGATCATCATCTGGCTGCTAATTTTAAGCGAATTATGGGCTGGTTCTGTATATCTGCCGTCTTTTGGATTACGGGTGCCATATTGCAGGGAGAATGGCAAATTCTACTGTGGATTATAGCCGCCATCTGTGATTATACAGCCCCGATGCACGGATTTGCTTTACCTCGTCTGGGACGTTCGGACAGTAGCAAGGAATGGACTATTGAAGGGCATCATTTGGTGGAACGTTGCCAGTTGTTTGTGATTATTGCTTTTGGAGAAACTCTATTGATGACAGGAGCTTCTTTGAGTGAAGTAGAAGAATGGACGCCTCTCGTGATTATTTCTGCTGTCATATCTTTCATTGGTAGTTTGGCTATGTGGTGGGTTTACTTTGATGTGAGCAGTGAAGCCGGTAGTCGGAAAATACAGGAAGTGAAAGATCCCGGAAAGCTGGGGTTGATTTATAATGCAATTCATATCGTACTGGTGGGAGCATTGATTATTTGTGCGGTAGGAGACGAACTGATTGTTGCCCATCCCGAACAAGAAATGAGAGCGGAAGTTGTTTTTGTTCTGATTATCGGACCAATCGTTTATATTCTGGCAAATAGTATCTATAAATATGTCACGTGCCGTATGCTTCCTTTATCACATATTATTGCTGTAATAGCTTTGGCTTTACTGCTTCCCTGGCCTTATCACATTTCTTTATTGACGATGAATATCTTGGTAATATCTGTTTTTATATTCGTGATTGTGTTTGATATGCTATTCCCTAATAAAGGTTTTAAGATAAAATGGGAGCCGAAGATTTAATTGTGAAAAGCCTATTCATAACGGATAATACTTATATCCTATAATATTGTGGCTTAAAATAAAAACACAGTTCACACGAATTCTTGGTGAGTATTCAAGAAGTTGTGTGAACTGCGTAATTCGCGCCTTTCTAAACGGATGTCTATTATGTCTTTTTCATCGATGGTTCGCAATGCGAAGTCCCGATAGCGATTCCGTACAATATCCGGGCTGCTCTTATTTAAATCGTATCAATCTTTATTTGTACCAATCTTTATTTTGTTTCCCATTCGATGATACCCATCCAGAGAACTTGGGATATGATTGATCGATTCGTTTCCCTTCCTCTGGAACCGGGAGATTACTTACCGGCATATTGATAGCAAACGGCATCAAGTCTGCAGAAACATAATACATCCCTTCTTCTGGTCTGTAGATGTCTTTTCCGGTTCCCAGTAACGATAAGTCGGCTTTATCAGTCGGGGGATAATTTATCAGATGTAATTCTTTGCCTCTACCCTCGTTGGAACTGATGAAGATAAACGGGTTGTAAGGAGGTACCACCTCTTTCTCACTAGCTCCATCAAGCGTGATGGTTACAGTATATTCTTTCTTTGATTCATCAGTGATATTTTTGAATTTTGTCATGTCGTCATACAACAATATGGTTGGGTGAGACTGTCCAGGCTCTGTTTCTTTTCCTTCCATGTATATAGAACTTGATAAACCACTGGCATCAGGCCCCGTTATTTTTACACTCTTGACATTGCTGTTTGAGAGCTTGTGTAATTGATATCCAAATCCGTTTTGCAGATAACCGCCACAGTGCTGTAAGATAAACTTGTCTTCTATTTCGTAAATGCGATTGTCAAGAGCATTTCGGGTCATCGTACTGGTGTACTTTACCATTACGTCATTCATATCGTAATCACCTAACTTAGGCCATAAGTCTTCAAAAGCCAGTGTACCGGAATAAGAAATTTTATATTGCTCGGGGATTGCTTCGGGGTCCTCAGGCAGTGGAGGCAATGTCGGGTCAATAGCATTCTTTTCTGACGTATGAATATAGAAGATGGCATCTGCATAATCGAAGTCAATATTATCTTCGAATCCTACTGCTACAATCTGCCCGGACTTGGAATCACGGAGAGATACAGTTCTTTGTGTGTTATTCGTGTTTAGATTCCTGGTGGAATAGCGTGCCCCCATACCTTTTATGATATCGCCCACTTTGTCTTTATCTGTTTCTGAGGTGAGTTTGCTCTTGAATCCCATACCTTGCAGGCACCAGCCAATTGTGACTCCTGCAGGAAATTTGTCTTCGTATTCCTGTGTGTCTTCATTCCAATATTTGAGTTTTATTTCTTCGCCACACACTAATGCTCCTGCTCCTAAAGTCTTGTAAATAGGAGAGGTGTTTGGAAATGCGATTATTTGTTTTATATCACTCGCGCTCTGGGGCGGATTGTTGGTAGGATAGGTGTAATATCCAACTGTATTGTACCATGCAGCAGAGCTGGTTATAAATACGAGACTCACTTCAGTCGGGTTAACAATTGGAATATCTGAAGTCATTTTGATGGAACCATCAAAAAACTCCGGATAATTCTGACTGATGTTCATAACCTTGCTTTTACCGCTCTCATCTTTGACTGTAACCTTTCTGAAAACATACTTGATGTTGTATAGTACGTCTGCCGGAGGTATATTTATTTTAGGTTCCAGGTTGGTTGGTCTTCCGCTGTCATCCCAGTCTGCATCGGGAAGAACATGCCATTCTTTTAGATAGGTATGTTGGTTCACGGTCACTCCTCTGGTTTTTGATGCCGTTTGTGAACGTAAGGTAGCGATATATGCATCTTGATTAAATGAAAGCCGACGACTGTCGTCAATCGTTAGTTTAAGAGGAGATACGGTGGCTAAATAGTCCGATGATAACCATACTTCCGAGAGGTCCGCCGGAATATTCATCTCTCCGCTGAATTTGCCTTCTTCGTCTGTAACTGCACGGTAGATAGGCTCTATGTCCTTTTGGGACACGCTGCCGTCAGCTGAGTATTCAATGGGATCTTGATCGTAAATGTCAAAAAGGACACGATAATTTTCGCTTTTGAAACAATAATTGATATCCAAAGCAACAGCTTGGGTCATGTTGAAGTCGAAGTATGCTTCTTTTGGCATATGCCTTCTCTCCCAAGATAAGTCACGCTCTTTGTCCATACAACTGATGGAAGCTATGGTAAGCACTCCTATCATTAAATACTTTAAATTTGTTTGCTTCATAAGTTTGTGTATTAAAAGATAAAGAGCAAATATATACATTTAATTATATAATTTGCTCTTTTTCTAGTTTTTTTATTTCTTTTTTGCGAATCGTCCTTTTTTTGTGGTCGCTGGTCCTTTTTCATCTTGTAATTTGATGAGTTCCAAACAGCTAGCCAAACTCAAATCCTGCGGGACGATATCTTTAGGAATTTTATAATTGGAACCCTTATAGGTAATATAAGGTCCGTAACGTCCGTTCAGAATCTCAAGTTCCGGCTCCTCTTCAAACTTCTTGATGTGGCGTTCCGTTTCTTTTTGGCGTTTCTCCAGAATCAGCTGTTCTGCCTCTTCCAAAGTAATTTCCATCGGATCAAGTGTTTTCGGGAGCGATACATATACCTTATTGTGCAGGACATACGGACCGAAACGGCCTACGCCTACACTGACTGATTTTCCTTCATATTCGCCCAGTGTACGAGGTAATTTGAATAATTCCAATGCTTCTTCCAAAGTGATGGTTTCCATGGATTGACCTTTCTTCATTTGTGCGAAGCGTGGTTTTTCTTCATCTTCTACAGTACCAATCTGTACAACAGGACCGAAGCGACCAATCTTAACAGAAACAGTCTTGCCTGTTCCCGGTTCTTCTCCCAGAATACGTTCGCCTACTTTATGTTCCGTCTTGATAGCCAATGTGTTTTCTACAGATGGGTGGAATTTATCATAGAAATTCTTCATGATAGAAGTCCATTTCACTTCTCCTTCTGCAATCTCGTCAAATTCCTTTTCTACACTGGCGGTAAAGTTGAAATCCAGAATGTCTGGGAAATATTCGGTAAGGAAATCATTTACCACAGTGCCGGTATCCGTTGGGAACAACTTCGCCTTTTCTGCACCGGTAATTTCAGTATGGTTTTCATCCTTAATCTGACGATCTTTCAATGTCATGACATTAAACTGTCGTTCTTCCCCGTCTTTATTACCTTTCTCCACGTATTCGCGTTGTTGGATGGTAGAGATAGTAGGTGCATATGTAGACGGACGTCCGATACCCAGTTCTTCCAACTTGCGTACAAGACTTGCTTCCGTATAGCGTGGAGGACGTTGGGTGAAACGTTCGGTTGCGATAATAGGCCCATGTTCCAACTTTTGGCCTTTTTTCAGAGGAGGAAGCAGGTGACTCTCATCTTCTTGTTCGTTGTCATCATCATAAGATTCACGGTATACGCGCAAGAATCCGTCGAACTTAATCACTTCACCGATAGCTGTAAATACATCGCTGCTGCCACTTATTGTTATGGTAGCAGTTGTCTTTTCCAGTTCCGCATCTGCCATTTGTGAGGCAATGGTGCGTTTCCATATCAAGTCGTACAGTTTCTTTTCCTGTGCTGTTCCTTCAACGGACTGGTTTTCCATATAGGTAGGACGGATAGCCTCATGCGCTTCTTGTGCACCCTTAGTCTTTGTTTCGAAATGACGGAGGTGTACGTAGCGGTCACCCATCATTTTGATGATAGCGTCTTTACTGCCTGTTGTCGCAAATTCCGAGAGGTTGACAGAGTCCGTACGCATATAAGTGATGAATCCCGATTCGTATAAGCGTTGCGCGAGCATCATGGTCTGCGCTACGGTATATCCCAGTTTGCGTGCGGCTTCCTGTTGCAATGTAGATGTTGTGAACGGAGCAGGAGGCGTTTTCTTGACCGGGCGGGTAGTAATATCGTCGATAGCAAAGCTTGCTCCCTGACATGCGTTGAGGAAGGCTTTTGCTTCTTCTTTTGTTTTAATGCGGCGAGCCAGTTCAGCTTTCATTTCTACCAGTTTTCCATCCGTGTCCGGGACGAGGAATACGGCAGTGATGCGATAAGCAGCTTCCGTTTGGAAAGCATGTATTCACGTTCACGTTCAACGATCAGGCGGACAGCAACTGACTGAACACGTCCGGCAGAAAGTGCCGGTTTCACTTTTCTCCAAAGCACGGGAGAGAGTTCGAAACCTACGATACGATCCAGAATCCGTCGTGCTTGCTGTGCATTTACGAGGTTGAGGTCAATGTCGCGTGGTTGTTCAATTGCTTTTAAAATAGCGCTTTTCGTAATTTCATGAAATACGATTCGTTTTGTGTTTTCCGGTTTTAGTTTTAAGACCTCATACAGATGCCAGGCTATCGCTTCTCCTTCGCGGTCCTCATCGGATGCGAGCCATACGGTTTCTGCGTCTTTAGCTTCTGTCTTCAGTGTGTTAACCAGAGCCTTTTTGTCTGCCGGGATTTCGTAGCTGGGTGTAAAATTCTTCTCTACGTCGATGCTGAATTCTTTTTTCTTCAGATCGCGTATGTGTCCGTAACTAGAAAGGACTTTGAAATCTTTCCCAAGAAACTTTTCAATCGTTTTTGCTTTTGCCGGAGACTCGACAATGACAAGGTTTTTCTGCATAATTCTTTCTTTTATAATGGCTTGTACCACAATATTCGGGGACAAAAGTAAAAAAAAAGATTCTCCTTACCTTATATTATAAGGAGAATTTAATAAAATCTTAAGATTTACCAATGTTGATGTTAACTTTTACATCTGTAAATCTTAAGATTTAGCTTAAAGGGAGGATGCTTGCCGGCTTATTTTGTTGCGGATGAGGGGTCTTCCTTTATTTTTTTGAGAAACTCTGTCGGTAACATTCCAAATTGTTTCTGAAAACATTTGGCAAAGTAGGAAGAAGAACTGAACCCGACGAGGAATCCTATTTCGGTAACCCTATATTCTCCCTCCACCATCATTTTGCAGGCTTTCTTTAATCGAGTGACCTTGATGAAATCATTGGGAGTCATGCCAATAATGCCTTTGATTTTGGTAAATACAGAGGTACGGCTCATTCCCAGTTCCTGTGCCAGTGTATTTACCGAAAATTCGGAGTCCTCAATATTATTCTGGATGATTTCGGTACATTTATTCATAAATTCTTCATCCAGTTTATTGTGGACAGCGGAGTGCAGATCGGACAACGGAGTAGAGGCATACGTTTTCTGCTGACTTTCCCTTTTCTTGAGTAAGTTCAGCAATTGTGCTTTCAGGTGGAAAGGTGAGAATGGTTTCTCTATATATGCATCCGCACCGGCTTCCAGTCCTTTGATTTTACTTTCCGTATCCGTTTTGGCTGTCAGCAGAATGACAGGAACATGGGAAATATTGATGTTACTTTTAATTTTCCCACAGAGTTCGAACCCGTCCATTTCCTCCATCATCACATCACTGATGATGAGATCGATGTTGTTCTTTTCAAGAATTTGCAACGCTTCCTCTCCACTTGAAGCCGAAATGACGAAATATTCCTCGGACAGAATTTTGGAAAGGAAATCCAGAATCTCCGGGTTGTCGTCCACAACCATAATGGCATATTGTTTTTTCAACGGTTCACCGGGAAGAGTGCTTTCCAGTTCATTTTCTTCTATGCTGTTTTCTGGAATAATCGTATCTTCCACTCGTTTGGCCACTTGTGGCAAAGCAGTGATGGCCGCTTGTTTGGGGAAATATACAGAAATAGAAACACCGTTTTCACCGCCTTCCCTATCGCTGACTTCGATCTTTCCGTTCATCAATTGGACGAGTGAGCGTGTCATGTGAAGCCCGATACCAATGCCCAGTTTATTTATTTCACTGTTGTTCTTAACCTGATAGAATGCGTCGAATATTTTAGTCTTTTCTTGATCGGTGATGCCTATACCGTCATCGGTCACGGTGACTACTATCTCGGAATCCTTTTCTATAGTCGTAATACGAATCGTGCTTTTGGCATATTTCAAGGCATTGCTTAGTAGATTGCTGATAATCTTGGTAAAAGCTTCTTCATCTATGACAATGCTCAGTTCTTCCGGGATAGAGGAAGTGTCAATCGCCACTTTCTTTTGTCTGGCAGATAATTCAAAAATGCAGCTTACTTTGCATATTATTTCTTTAATCCGGTAACAGTCGTACGATAGTTTATAAGATCCCGTATCTACTTTGCGGAAATCCAGCAATTGGGTGACAAGCGCATACAAGCGTTTGTAATTCTGTTCAATAATACTTAGGTATTCCCCATACACATTGTTGATACTTGAAGTTTTCATCAGGTATTCCAATGGGCCGATAATAAGGCTCAATGGAGTTCGAATCTCATGGGCAATGTTAGTGAAGAAATCTATTTTGGAGTTATAGAGCTCTTTTTCTTTTTCATCGTTCAGCCTCTTGATACGTTCTTTCTGACGTTTCTCCGTGCGTTTTACGTAATACCATACGGTTAACATAATCGCAATCAACAGGACGAGGGCATAGATCAGATAAGCCAGTTGCGACCGGAAGAATGGAGGCAGCACCTTGATTTTTAGCTGTACTTCATTGCTGCTCCATAGTTTATCACTGTTCGTTCCCTTGATCCTTAATACATATTCACCGACGGGTAAGTTTGCATAGGAAAGATGGTTGTTACTTCCTTTAGTGAACTGCCATTCGCTGTCCAGACCTTCCAGCATATATTGATAATCATTCTCTTTGGGAGCAATGTAACTTAGTGCGGCAAAATCGAATCCGATCATGGACTGGTTATATTTCAACACAATCTCATCTGTATATCCTATGGACTGGTGAATAGGTGAATTGGGCGTGTCAGCCTGTATGTCTTTTCCGAAAATGGTCATATTAGTGAGGATGACAGGTGGATTGTATGTATTTTCTCTCAAGTTTTGCGGAAAGAAATAGCAGAAACCGTCTGTCGAACCCAGAAATAGTCTACCGTCAGAAGATTCAAAGCCGGAGCAGGGTGTGAATTGTTCATTGTATAGTCCGTTTGATTTCGAATAGGTTTTTATATGTTTCGTGTCCGGGTTGTATACAACAAGCCCTTTATTGGTACTTATCCATAGTAAGTCTCCTTTGGGGATAATTGAATTGATGATTTTATTTGGCAATTTCAGGTGATCATATCTGGTGAAATCGTCCGTTTCATCATTATATCTGCAAAGCCCTTGGCCATACGTTCCCACCCATAGCTGTTTTTTGCTGTCGATAGCTAATGTGGTGATTACATTCTTTGTTAGTGAATTCGGATGGTCCGAACGTTGATAAGATGTTATCTTTTGGGTTCTGACATTGTATGAATATAATCCACTGATGCTTGTTCCTATCCATATTCTTCCGAAGTAATCTTCAATGATATCCGATATTTTGCCTGTAAAAGAACCGATTCTGATGAAATTGTTTTTTTCGGGGTTATAGTAACAGAATCCTGCAGAAGTGCCCACGTAAATACATCCATTACTGGCTTTATATAGAGTGAATACCCGTGAGGAGGGGATAGATGTTGAATCTTCCGGATTATTGAGAAAACTTTCCACTTTTCCTGTTTTTAAATCAATCACCTCCAAACCTCTTCCATAAGTGGCGGCATATAGTTTATCTCCGTCTACCAGCAGATCGTGTATACAATAGTAAGTTGTGCCTATACTGGCTGCATCCCGGAAAGGGGTAATTTCTTGAGTTTTGGCATCAAATCGGAAAATGCCATTGTCATCCGTACCTATCCAGTATTTATCATCTTTGTCTTCTTTGATAACATTGATTACTTTTCCTGATTGTGGCGTGGACGATGATGAACAGCTATAATATTTGAAATTATTCTGAAATGCCGAATAGAATTTGATTCCATCGAAATAGGAGCCCAGCCAGAGGCTTTCTTCCTTATCTATATAGATGGTATATATAAACTTATTGGCTCCGGTTCTTATTTTCAGATTCGGATTGTCGGATTGTATAATTTCTCCTTTGTCTGCTTTAAAAATTCCCATACCGTTGTCGGATGAAATGAACAACTCGCCAGGTCTGTATTCTTTAATGTCGTGGATATGATATAATAGGTTGTTCGGACTTCTGTCCCGGTAGTTGGTGAAAGTTTTAGCCACAGGATCGAACAGGTCGAGCCCGTTCTGAAAAGTTCCTATCCATAAATTGCCGTGTGAGTCTTCAAACACTTTCTGAATGGAATTATCTGATAAACTATTAGGGTGATTGCTCTTTTTGTAAGTGACGAACGTGTTTTTCTGTTTGTCAAAGCAGCATAATCCTTCCGAATAGGTTCCTATCCAAATGTTTTGTTTACTGTCTTGCTGCAATGTCATGATAATGTTTTGGGAGATGCTATTAATCTTTCCGGGAATATTCCGGTATACTCTAAGCCTGACTTTATCAGATGGAGAAAAACGGTAAAGCCCTTCTCCACTCGTTGCAATCCATACTTCTCCGTCACTGTCTTCTATCATATCGGTGACGTAGGTTTGTATCATTTCTCCAGTTTCAGTTTTGGCATGGAAAGGTTGGAAAGTGTCTGTTTTCGAGTCGTAAATGACAATTCCGGTATCCAATCCTATCCACATTCTGCCCCTGCGGTCGATAAATATTTTCTTGACGCTGTTACTGGTTGTTGCGTTGATATATTCTGATAGATAGTAGTTCTTGAATGCAATACCGTCGAATCTGCTTAATCCATCATCGGTACCGAACCACATGAATCCACATGAATCTTGCAAAATGCTGTATACTCTGTTGGCTGCCAGTCCATCATCCATTGTATAGGAGGTGGAGAAGATACGCTGCGCATTCACGACAAATGAATGCATGCACAGGATTTGTATAGTTATCAAAAGAACGATTTTTTTCATGGGGGATTCTTTATGTTGTATTAGTTTTCATTAGTATAGGACAATATTAGGAAGAATTAGTAGCAAAAGCAAATGATAGGCTGTCTTTTTAGGTGTGGAATAAAACTTTTGAAAGTGAACAAAAAAATCGTTCAAATCTTGGATAATTATTGGTTAATATGGTTGTGGGCTTTGGGATAATTCATTAGTTGAAATTAAATCTCGCTTTGCATAGATTAGTATCTGTATATTCTATGTACATTTGTCTCGTTAGCATATCGGTTTTCGTTTGACTTAAGTTAAACGAAAGGATGACTTAAGTTGAACTATCGCCTGACTTAAGTCAAACGAAAATAGGAATGCGTTTTAGAAAATTAATCCATAGGAGAGAGGAATTTAATCTTTCCTATTGAAAAACTAATTGATAATGAGTGTAAATTATGATCTTTATGAAACTCCCGATCTTGCTAAAAGTGGGGAAGAACAGCCTTTGCATGCACGTGTCGTTTTGAAGGGCAGTTATACAGCCGAAGAATTTGTGGAACAAGTGACCGTATTTCAGCATATGCCCCATGCACAAGTGGTCGGCGTTATAGAAGCTATATCAAAAGAACTACGTCATTTGCTTTTGAAAGGATTTTCGGTAGAGCTGGGCGATATCGGTTATTTCTCCCTTTCATTGAGTGTTGACAAGAAAGTGATGGATCCAAAAGACTTGCGTTCACCGTCCGTATCTCTGAAAGATATTAATTTCCGTGTCAATCGGCAGTTTAAAAAGGATATTGAGAGTGAGATTGAATTACAACGTTATCATTCTCCTTTTCGTGTGAAGAACCCCTTGGATAGGGAGAGATGCTTACAACGGTTGGAAAAGTTCTTGGAAGACCATCCGTGCATCAACCGTCAGGATTATGCTATGCTTGTGGGAAAAACGAAGATACAGGCATTGCAGGATATCAATGCTTTTATCAAAGATGGTGTCTTGAAGAAGTATGGTTCAGGGCGTTCTGTAGTCTATATAAAGTAGGAATTGGTATAGTGACGGTATATGTATGGAATAGCGTCACTATCTAGTTGGTATACCGTCACTATATCGAAAGGATACCGTCACTCTTTTGAAAGATGTTTCTGCTTCCGTACAAGTGTCAGCGAATGTGGGGAGCGGAAGTAAGACAGCCAAATATATTGTAGGCAAGCAAATTTTGCAGGCAACTATTCTATTCTGTAGAAATATGGGACAGGGCATTCTGTGGTATATATAAAAAGCGACCTGATATTTTATAATAATTCAGGAGTCTATTATAAGAGGGGATTCTTTGGAATATCCTCTTTTTTGTGACTTCCGGATAAATTTAGTATAAAATTAAATATTCAATTTTTCTTTTTACGATATTGTTGCTCTTTTGTACATAATTAGCCTTGTTAAAGTGTTCTATTGCATACTTTTGTTTCGAAAAGGATAAAAACATAAGTTAACCTTACTGGAGTTTGGCAATAGCGGATGATATTCTGGTAAAACGTATTTTATCAGGGTATCAACTGAATTATAATACGGTATAAATCTAAAAGAAAATCTATGGGTATTCTAAAGTGTATATTAATAGCATGCAGTTGTCTGGTTTGGGCGACTCATGCTTTTTGTGTGGAGGTGAAAGATACGATTGAGTATCGTGCGCAAGTATGGGTGGATAAAATCGATTTGGAACGTTATGGCGGAGAAGCATCTTTTAAAAAGAATTTGCAGCAGATGTTTCATAATACAACCCGCTTTTGGAATGAAAGTCCCAATAAGTTTAACTATTATTTCCGGTTTGTTCCTGCTGACGAATTGTGTGTGTATGATATTCAGGGAGATAAAGACAGATACGGAGAGTTTCAGAGAAAGGCTTTCGGTCGGCTTGATTTGTCGAAATATGACTTTGTGTTGTTTCTGGCGTTGGGCGCAAAGAATGAAGGACTATCTTGTGGTGGCGGTGGAGCCAGTGGCAGTCGGTGGTGATGTGTTATGTTCGTGAAGCTCATAACATTTTTACAGATGCGCTATATCCCGATCAGGGGACATATAGTAATCTAGGGCACGAGTATGGACATGTGCGTGGTGCTACAGATTTATATCAATATATGATTGCTGCAGAAGATAATCCGGTAAGTCATGAGAAATTAACTCCTCCTAAATGTAATATGGGGACTGGATATCGCGTCTGGAGTGATTATTGTTCGGCTTTATTCAATTATACAGCAAAAATGAGACCACTGGATAAAGACTTGTCGGACAAAGTCTTTCCTCGTAAACTAGTGATTAAAGTGGGTAAAATGGGGAAACCGTTATCTAATTGTACAGTGAATTTTTATGGAACTCGTGCCGGTGGTAAATATAATAAGCGGGATGTATATCCGAAAGCTTACAGAACATACACTACCAGTAAACGAGGCATAATTGAGATAACTGATTTGTATAAGTTGTATCATCCGGATATGACAGATGCCAATATTCCTCCCAAAGAACCACAAGATTTATTCCCATATTCTTATTGGTTTAGTTTTCTAGTAGAAATAATAGATGAGGTGGGACAAAAGAAATATGTATGGCTTCCTGATGTGGAACTACAGAGAGAGCATTTGGAAACAGGTAATGATACTTATACGGTTAATGTAACATTTTAAAAGTAAAGTAATATGTGCTGTAGTAAGCGAAATTTTATCTATTTGTTTTGTGGATTGATGTTGGCCCTTAATATACAAATGTTGCAGGCTAAGTTGGGAAATAAAATTATTTTTATTCCGGAAGATGATCTTAAAAAGCACGGTTTTGATGTTCCTGATGGTAGATTTGGCTATGATTGTATGGCAGAATCTGATAATCTAGTTATTTTCTGGGAGAGGTCTTTTGGCAAGGAACCTGCTGTAAACATGGATGAGAGTAAACGATTTTATCCGAATGAAATATTGAGTGAGGGCGAACGGTACTATCGTTATTTTGTAGACAAATTGAAATTTGTGCAGAAAGGGAAATCTTATACTGATAAGTATAAGATGATTATATGGATGTATGATGACAATGAGAAGACAGTCTATGGTGGTGCTCATGACAATGTCGGAATGACCTGGTTTCGTCCGTGCAGAATAAACGGGTATCCTTACTGTACACTTGCTCACGAGTTAGGGCATTCTTTTCAGTTTATGGTTGAGGCAGATGGTGGCAAAGGATTTCCGGGGACGACACTCTATGAGTATACTTCTCAATGGATGCTATGGCAGGTACATCCAGACTGGGTGACTATTGAGAATTATCATTTGAATAATTACATGAAACAGACACATTATACATTGTTTCATAAAACGAACCAATATTGCGCTCCGCAGTTTATGGAGTACTGGTCTTATAAGCATGGATTGCCGGTGATAGGCAGAATGTGGAGTGAAGCTTTAAAAGAAGAGGACCCAGTGTCCACTTATATGCGAATAACGAAGACTTCTCAAGATTTGTTTAATGAAGAAATCTATGATGCGGCAACTCGTTTTGTAACTTGGGATCTTCCCCGCATAAAATCAGTTTGTAGTTCTTATGCTAATGAGCATCGTTGTAAATTAAAGAAAATGGGGAACGGATGGTATCAAATAACAAAAGAATATTGTCCACAAAGTTATGGTTATAATGCAATTAGATTGAAGGTTCCTAAAGGAGGGACAGTCATAGACTTGACTTTTGAGGGAATGGCTGGAAATGAAGGTTTTTATTCGGAAAATAAGGCGTATGCAGGGTGGCGTTACGGCTTTGTTGCCATGCAGAAGAATGGAAAGAGAGTTTATAGTAAGATGAATAGAGCTGTAAATAGCGTGAATCAAACTGTTAATTTTATAGTTCCTGACGATACCCAGTTCTTGTGGCTTGTCGTGACAGGAGCACCAGATAAACATACGAAATATCATCAGAAAATGGAGCAAGTTGCTGAATGGCCATATCGGATAAAGATCAGTAAGACTTCATTTCATCCAGATACTTTGTAATGGAATGATTGAAGTATCTGGTTATGGAGGTTATTATTTGAGATGGGAAAAGTGTGGTATCGGATTGAAAAATATGATAATAAAGTACTTGATATTTATTCTATTTAGATGAAAGTGACCTGATAGTGAAAAGAGATTTGTTTGTAGAAATAAAATATGAGCAATAAAATGGTACATGATCTAGGATAATAATTGGTGAAATACAGAGCAGTAAGTGAAAAGATCTCACGTTTTACTATATTGTTGTTCTTTTGTACGCAATTTGCCTTGGTTTTACTGGCATACGTCTACCTTAGTGGCGCAGAAGATGATTTGATTGTTTTTTAAGACTAAGCTATATCTCTTTTGTATTAACCTTATTAATCTTTTATAATACTAATATTTATGAGTTGTAAATTATCTTTCACGTTGTTATGTATAGCTATGTTAGCTTCTTGTATCTCCACTAAAATGGATCCACCGCAACCGTATGGGGTATTGCCTACAGATCGTCAACTAGCTTGGCATGAAATGGAAATGTATAATATGATTGAATTCAATCAGAACAATGCACTTGATATTCATTGGGGATGGGGTAATGAGTCTCCGGAACTAGTGAACCCTGTAGATTTTGACGCAGAAAAAATAGTTCTTCTTGCAAAAAAAATAGGTTCGAAAGGATTTCTCATCAATGCAAAGCATCATGGTGGGTTCTGTATGTGGCCAACGAAAACCACTGATTATAATATTTCTAAATCACCTTGGAAAGATGGCAAAGGAGATTGGGTTGGCGAATGGGCGAAGGCTTGTCGTCAGCATGGGCTTAAACTCGGACTTTACTTATCGCCGTGGGATAGAAATGCTGCATGTTTCGGAACGCCCGAATATCTGAAAATGTATAAGGAACAACTAACAGAATTGTGTACCAATTATGGAGAACTGTTTACTCTTTGGTTTGATGGTGCTCCAGGTGCCGGTGGTTCGGGATATTACGGAGGTGCTAATGAATATCGTGGCGGATTCATCGAATATTATGACTGGGATAATATTTATGCGATTGTCAGAGAACTCCAACCCAACGCTGTCATTTTTAATGACCCCGGACCTGATATCCGTTGGGTAGGAAATGAGGATGGATATGCCGGAAGATATAAAAAAACTTGTTGGGCAACATTATTCCCTGAAGGAAATTGGAACATGAGACCACGCCCTAATAGTGACGGTGAGCGGATTAAAATGTTGAATGAGGGACAACGACATGGGAAATATTGGATTCCGGCAGAGTGTGACTTTTCGCTAAAAAGGCGTTTTGCTTATCATACTACAGATAGCTTGACTACTAAAAGCCCTCAAAAATTATTTGATATCTATCTTGCGAGTGTTGGGTTGGGGCAGGGATTTGATATGTGTCTTCCTTTAACTCCAAAAGGAGTAATGGAGTGGAGAGATGTCAAATCTTTGGAAGGTTTCGCTGAATTAATGAATAAAACTTTTAGCAAAAATTTTATTAAAGGAGCACGTTTGGTGCCATCTAATGTGCGTGGGAATATAACTAGGCATTATGGTACTGCAAAGCTTACAGACAATGACCGGTATTCTTATTGGGCGACTGACGATACAGTAACAAATGCATCATTGATGATAGAACTTCCAAAGAAACAAGTTTTTAATCTGATAAAAGTGCGTGAAAACATAAAATTAGGTCAACGAATCGACTCTATGAAAGTCGATGCTTGGGTAGATGGTGGCTGGAAAGAAATAGCAGAGGCTACCAGCATAGGGGCGTGTCGAATTATTCGTCTTGAGAATGATTTGAATACAGACAGAATCCGTTTACGCTTTTTTGCCCCAGTAGCATTGGCTGTGAGTGAAGTAAGTCTGTTTAAAGAACCTGATAATTTAGAAGCACCAAAAATTTATAGAAAGAAGGATGGAATGGTGAGTATAAGAACAGACCGGCCTGTAATTTCTATCCGATATACAACAGACGGAACCGAACCGTCATTTACCTCAAATGAGTATAAAGAGCCATTCCTTTTTGATAAACAGGGAGTTGTAAGAGCAGCAGTTTTTACATCTGATAAAAAAAGTGGAGAGATTACTTCAGTGATTTTTGATCAGTGCAAGAAGAATTGGAAAATTATATCACCTGTTAAATCTGGTGTTGATAATATGATTGATGATAATGTAGAGAGTTACTTCCATACGTATGATGCTGGTAATAAGAAAGAATTTGTACCCGACGAGGTTATTGTTGATATGGGAACTACTATTCCTGTGTCCGAGATCATTTACACACCACGTCAGGATATGTATAGAAATGTGGATGGAGTCATTGAAAATTATGAAATTTATTTGAGTGAAGATGGACTGAAATGGGAAATGGCTTCAAAGGGTGTCTTTCAGAACATTAGGCAGACACTTGTGCCTCAAGAAATTAAGTTAAATAAGGTTTATCGGTCACGTTATCTGAAATTTGTGGTCAATGGTGTGTTGGAGAAGAATTTTATAAGTGTAGCTGAAATTGGAGTGCGAACTGTTGACTAATTTCTTTGTAGTGTAGAAAGGAATATTCGCTTTTGATGAGCATTGTGTAAATACCCCTTTCTGTATGTGAATAAAAAATGATTTTTGGGTGATAATTGATGAATTTAAATTTAAAAAATATATAGTTAACTGATGTCTAATTTTATAAGAAAAAGCTTATGAAGTATTATTTAAGAAGGATTGCTTTTGTAACGTTGGGAGCTTTTATAGTTGCCGGCACTACGAGCCTACCGGCGATAGCTGACTCCGGAGTTAAGGGGGCAGTGTCTGCTCAACAACAGCAAAGCAAAAGACAAGTAACAGGCACTGTCACGGACGCTTTGGATGGCAGTCCCATTATTGGTGCCAATATTGCATTGAAAGGCACTCAAACAGGTGTAATATCAGATTTGGATGGTAATTATTCTATTCCAGTTAATAGTACCAAAGATATCTTAGTCGTTTCTTTTATTGGCTATAAAACTCGGGAGGTTCCTGTAGAGACTTCAGGTATTATCGATATCAAGTTGACTTCCGATAATGAGATGCTGGACGAAGTAGTGATTGTCGGATCGGGAACACAGAAAAAAGTAAGCGTTACGGGGGCTATTTCTACCGTGAAAGGATTGGAACTTAAAGCTCCTAGTTCTTCGTTGACTAGCTCTATGGCCGGTAAATTGGCCGGCGTAATCGTTAATACCAAAAGCGGAGAACCTGGAACAGCTTCTGAATTCTTTATTCGTGGTGTATCGACTTTTGGTGGACGAGCTACTCCCTTGATTTTGCTAGACGATGTGGAAATTGCTACAGGGGATTTGGACAATATTCCAGCCGAAACCATCGAAAGTTTTTCTATCTTAAAAGACGCATCTGCAACTGCCATTTATGGTGCTCGTGGTGCGAATGGTGTGATGCTCATCACTACCAAGAAAGGACAAGAGAATTCAAAAACCCGTATTAACATCACTTTGGAAAATTCATTCAATAAACCAATGAACTTTCCAGAGTTTGTAGATGGAGCCACTTGGATGGAAATGTATAATGAAGCTGAACTTACTCGTAATAAGTCAATTAGGCAAGGAAGATATAGCAGACAGCAAATTGAAGGAACTCGTTATGGGTTAAATCCATATGTTTATCCGGATGTGAATTGGGGTGATTTGATATTCAAGGATTTTGCGACTAATCAACGTGCGAATATCAATATATCTGGTGGTGGTCAGAAAGTAACTTATTATATGAGTTTAAATGTGAACCACGATACTGGTTTGTTGGACTCACCCAAGTATTATTCATGGAACAATAATATCAATAACATGGGGTATAACTTCCAAAATAATATCTCTGTGAAAGTGACATCTACAACTACAATCGATTTGAACATGAATACGCAGATTCGTAATAATCGCGGTCCTAAGAATTCGGTCGATGATTTATTTAAAATGATGTTATCTTCAAACCCTATAAACTTTCCGGCCGTGTTTCCTGCACAGGAAGGCGATCAGCATGTGAAGTATGGTAATTCCATTCTTACAGCCAATTACACAAGAATAAACCCTTATGCATATATGGCCACCACTTTTAAACAAGTGGACTCAAATATGCTACATACTACATTGAAAATTAAGCAGAACTTGGATTTTGTTACAAAAGGTTTGAGTGCAAACGCATTGGTGAACTTTAAAAACTGGTCCAGTTCTGAATATAACAGAACGATTGAACCTTATTATTATCGAGTGAAAGAAAATTCTTACGACCCCAAGAATCCTGTCTCATACGAATTAGAACGTTTAGACACTTCAGGCAAGCAATATATTGCTGAATCCGGTATAACCAGATCTGGTGATCGTACTATTTTTATGCAGTTCCAGATAAACTATACACGTCAATTTGGCAAACATAATGTAGGCGGTATGTTGATGTATATGCAGCGTGATTTTAAGAAGGATGTGCTTCCTAATCGTAACCAAGGTTTTTCCGGTCGTTTTACATATGATTATGGTCAGCGCTATTTACTCGAATTCAACTTTGGTTACAACGGCACAGAGCGTTTGGCAAAAGGTGACCGGTTCGAGTTTTTTCCGGCTGCTTCTTTAGGCTGGGTAGTGAGCAATGAAGCTTTCTTTGAACCCTTACGTGACAAAATCGATAATTTGAAGTTGCGTGCATCTTATGGATTGGTAGGTAGTGATGAAACAGGCACTGACTTTGGTCATTTTCTTTATTTGGATAAAGTGGAACTAGACAACATCAAATATAGTACCGGTTATGATTGGCAAACTACATTTGGTGGCCCGAAAATTTCAAGCTATTATGTATTGGATGCTGGCTGGGAACGTTCTAAGAAGTTGGATGTCGGTTTAGAAATGACACTTTTCCGTCATTGGAATATTACGGCAGATTATTTCTACGAAAAACGTTCGAACATTCTGATGCAAAGAAAAACATGGCCAAGTCAATTGGGATATAGTGCCACACCTTGGAGTAATGTCGGGAAGGTAGACAACTGGGGCTGGGAGTTCAGTACCAACTATCATCATTCCATTAACAAGGACTTGTCTATGGACTTTCGTGGTAACTTTACGTATGTGGAGAACAAATATGTGTATAGAGATGAACCCTATACACCGTACCCATGGAAAAGAGAAACCGGACGTCCTTTGAACTCGACATGGGGTTACATAGCAGAAGGATTATATCAGACCGAAGATGAAATAAAATACGGTCCTAAGGTAGAACTAGGAAGTACCGCTCAAGTGGGAGATATCAAATACCGTGATTTAAATGGTGATGGTGTAATCAATGCAGATGATCAGGGAATGATTTCAGAATATGGTGGAAATCCACGTATACAATACGGATTTGGTTTGAATATAAACTATAAGAAATTTGATCTTGGAGTGTTCTTTAACGGTTCGGCTATGCGCAAGATTATGTTAACAGGTATTCATCCGTTCGGAGAGTCTGATTACAACATTTTCAAATTTGTAGCGAAGGACTATTGGACAGAAGCTAACCCTAACCCTAATGCAGCATATCCGCGTCTTGGACTACAAAAAGCAAACTCAGACAATAACGTTGTACCGAGTACATTCTGGATGCGTAATGGTAATTTTTTACGTTTCAAGACGTTGGAAATCGGATATCGTTTCTGCAGATACGGTAGAATCTATGTGACCGGGGATAATCTGGCTGTTTTCAGTCCATTCAAAGAATGGGATCCAGAGTTGGAGTGGTATAAATATCCGTTGCAACGTACATTCAATATAGGATTGCAATTAAATTTCTAAACCTTTAAAAATTGTCATATATGAAACTATTAAATACAATTAGAATACTAAGTGGGGCATTGTTCATCTCGCTATGCTGCTTAACAGCCTCCTGTAATTTCCTTGAGATTGTTCCGGTAGAACAAGCTGATTTGGATGACGCAACACAAGATTTCAACAGCACTTTGGGGTTCTTGCATTCTTGTTATGCAGGAATACAATCGCCTGTAGCTTTTGAAAATACAGAAGCCTCTGCAGACGAATATGCTGTTCCGCTTGAGTATAGTTTGCAAGGTTATAATTCACTCAAAGTAGCTCATAATCTATTTACAGGTAATAATAATGATGGTGGTAAATGGAGTAACTATTACAGATATATCGGGCAAATTCATCTGTTCCTACAGGAACTGAAAAAGGCACCGGTAAGTGATTTGATAAAAGAGGAGTGGGAAGCAGAGGCTTATTTCCTGATGGCCTATTACCATTTTGAGGTGCTGCGTTGTTATGGACCTTGTCCCATCAGCGACAGATTACTTCCACAGACCGCTAGTGAAAATGAATATCCGGGTCGTATGCACTATGATTATGTGACGGATTGGATTGTTCGGCTATTGGATGAAAAGGTACTTGCAGGTGATAAGTTGAGGAATACTCGTTCGAACACAGAAGTGGGTAGAGCTACTCGCCCTATCGCTCTTGCACTGAAAGCAAAAGTATTACTTTATGCAGCTTCTCCTTTATGGAATGGAAAGTTCCCCTACCCAGAGTGGAAAAACGTAAAGTTAGGAAAGGCCATGGAAACTCCGGGATACGGTACAGCGTTGGTGAGTACTACATACGATCGTGAGAAATGGGTACGCGCAGAGGAAGCTGCTCAAGAAGCATTGAATGCAGCTTTGGATGCAGGACACTATTTATTTGGCACAAGAGCTGGCGATGAAAGTTTGCAGGAGCAGAAAGGACTTCCGATGCCCTATATTCCTAATATAGAGGGGACCGATACTGAAGTTAAGGCATTTCAGAATAAAGTATTGACTTTGCGTTATATGATGACAGCCAAAGGCAGTGATGGCAATCTGGAAATTCTGTGGGAGTTACACAAAACTACCAACTTTGTCTTCGGAAGTATACCAAACAACATAATGAAACTTAACAATGGTTCTGAATATGGAGGTTGGAGCTCAACTTCTCCTTATTTATATGCTGTAGAACATTTCTATACCAATAAAGGGACCTTGCCCAAAATCGCTGCATCAAAGAATGAATATCCTGCTGAAAGTAAATGGTTGGACCCGGCGGGTGTTACTGGCCGTTCGGAACTCTTTAATATTTGTGTAGCTCGTGAACCTCGATTTTATGCATGGTTGGGATTCCATCAAGGCGATTATTCTTCTCGTCTAGCCAATGGACAACCGATTCAAATAGATACGAGAGATCCTGATAAACAAGGATATAATCCGGCAAAGTATAACCGTAATCACTTGGTGACCGGCTTTGCTATCCAGAAGTTCCTGGATCCTAACACGCAACTGGACTTATCCGGTGGTGGAGGAATTCCGAATCCTGCCTATCCATTGATTCGTATGGCAGATCTTTATCTGATGTTAGCAGAATGTCAGGCCAATTTGTCTTCGGATGGTAAATCGGATACTTACGCGACTGAAGCGCTTAAGAATCTTAATGCGGTGCACCAACGTGCCGGTTTGAAGGCCATTACTAAAGAGGATTTAACAGATATGCCATTGATGGAATGGATTAAGAACGAACGTTATGTAGAGTTCTATGCAGAAGGACAGCGCTACTTTGACGTACGACGTTGGGTAGAAGGAGGTAAATATTTGGCTGCTGGAAAGCGTGAAGGATTGAGAGCTGAAGAAAAAGGATTGGAGTATGACGAATTCAGGCAACGTATTAAGGTGAATCAACCTTATGAATGGAATAATAGACAGTATATACTTCCAATTTACTATGTTGATGTGAATTCTAATCCGCAATTGGTTCAAGCTCCCGGTTATGGCAATTAATTAATTAAAAAGATATACAGTATGAAAAATATATATATTTTATTTCTTCTCGGAGTAGTGGTGACCACTCTCTCTTGTGAAGATGGTAATAAAAACTATACGGAGGAATTTGACTCTGTCTACTATTATCTGAAAGAGGGGGTTAATGAATTTGACTTCTATAGTGTGAATAGTGCCAAAGTTCAGACCATCACTGTTGGAAGAGGAGGACATGGGTTGAATGGAGTCAGCACTATCAATTTGGTTCCTTTTACTCAGGCTGAAATGGACGAGTATAATGCAACTATAGATGGCGATTATAAACTTTTAGCTCCGGAATACTATGATATGCCTGCTACAGTAGCCTTTGAGGATGGTGTCGAATATAGAAATGTAGATGTGGTATTCAAAGGAAATATGAGTGAACTGGCTAAGACCGGCGAGTATATGCTCCCCATTCGTTTAGAAGCTGATAATGGAACGGTGAATGATAACAAAAATATCATTTATTTCAAGCCGAACATCATCGTACCTAGCATCATTACGGATCCTACGGGGGTTCATGTAATCAGAATGGAAGAGGGTAAGAGAGAGAAACAAAGTTTTGAGCTTGCTTTCTATTTAGACGTGAAAAATGAGTGGGATCTCAAATTGAGAATAGAGAACAACGAAGATGAGTTGGAAAAAGCTGTAAGGCAATATAATGAAACGATGGGAGTTGATTATCTTCTTTTACCTAAGGAAAATCGTTCGTTTGAATCAACAATACTTTTTCCTGCAGGCGAGGCACTTGCTTCCTCTTTTGTGGAGGTGAATAATAATAATCTCATGATGGATGATTACCTGCTTCCAATTATTCCGAAAAAGGTGGTGGGTATGCCGTTTGATGTAAGAGAAGCAATCTGTTACATTCATGTGATGGTTACCGGTGAATTGAAATTAATTTCTTTGGCTGATGATATGTTGAGTTCCAATAGTATACATCCTGGTCAACCACTCAAAAATATGCTTGATAATGATATTAAAACATATTATGAATCTATTTGGACAAGCAATACAGACCCTAAGCATGATTCGAAATATGGTGTGTATATAGATATTGACGTATCTGATGTTACTCCTATGATAGAGAAGCAAATTAAGATTGATTATTCGACTAGAGAGTATGCAAATGCTGTACCTAATCAGATTATTCTTTATGTAGGAACGAGTGTGGATAATTTGAGAAAAGTGGGTGAGTTGAGTGCAACGAAAAATAATTTGCCTAAAAAAGGTGGAGTTTGGACAGATGACTCTGAACAAAATGTAGATATGCCTCAATTCTCGGTAGGACGTCAAGAGATATCTTTAATTCGTGTCTCTTTCTTGTCTAGTGCTAATGGTACACAAATTAAAAACCTGACACAATCCGGAGCCATAAGTGGAGACCAAAACTCGGTCGCAATATCAGGATTTAGATTGTATGGTAAATAATTGTGAAGGAATAAAAACGAAAATATATGGAAGCTTTAATGAAAAATATATGGAGAATCATTCCCGTGCTACTATTATCTGTAGCAATGGCAGGTTGTAGTGACGATGATGATACAACTTCGTCATTCTTCGAACTTTCTTCAACGGATTTGGAATGTAACAGTAATAATGTTATCGATGTTGTAGTACCTATAGAGGGCCAGACATATAAGTTGACTGTAAAATCTTCTGTGGATGTAATTTGGACAACTAAGCTTGAAGGTGGCAGTTGGATAGTAGCCACACCTGTGACTAAGCAAAGTGGGGACGGAGAGATTTTGATTGTTGCATCGAGCAACCCGACTAATATAAAAAACAGAGTAGCTACAGTGACTATTAGAAACAGTGTTAACGACGAGATTTATAGATATGCGTTTACACAGTCGTATGATCCGAATCAAATGGCGCAAAAAGAAGAATTATATGCTTACATTCATTATAATGAGGACAGATATAACAAAGAAGAACTTATTTATACTACTTCTATAAATAAGGTAGAGGGTAATGTTTCAATTTCTTCACTTGGCCAAGAAGAACTGGATAAATATAATGAGGATAATCTCACTCTGTATAAACTTCTCCCTACTGATTGCTATACTTTGCCAAATTCGATAAGTTTTGATGGAGAGGTATCTGCCTTATTGGATATTAAATTCAATAAGAAAACAGGAGATTTGAGTACAAGTGAAGAGTATATGTTGCCCATAATAGTTTCTGTAGATGATAGAAAGGCTGAATTGATTTGGTTGGTAGTGAACATATACGATCGGAATATCTCAAGGAGCGTGAAACAATTTGATTTTTATAATGCCAATCAGGATATCACTACCTTATTGACAATTAATAAAGAAGAGGGTGAAGTGACTCTTTCTGCATTCACAGAAGAGGAACTGAACGCACATAACTCTTTGTATGGTACAAGCTACATGTCTATTCCTGAAGATTATATTGTAATGCCTGCTTCTGTTGATTTTGATGATTCGGATCTGTCGAAAGATGTAAAAATAACATTTAAAAAAGAAGTAGGAGAGTTGGATGAGGATAAAGAATATGTTTGGGGTATTCGTGTTTATGTAGATGGTTTCCCTGTCTCTGAAATCTTTATGAAACCTCGTATTGCAACTCCTGTTGTTACTATGGAGTCGAAAGAGTACAAGCATATTCTTATTTTGGACCAAGGAGAGAAAAAGGCATCTTACGGTTTTAATCTTTCTCTTGATGTAATCAATCAGTGGGAATTTACGGTGGAATTTGAAGAGAACGAAACTGCTTTGAAAGCTGCGGTTGATAAATATAATGCGGATAAAGGTACTTCCTATACATTATTACCCAAAGGCAACTGCGTTTTATCATCTTCCGAATTTACACAGGAAGATAATGAGAAATTAGTGACTGCTACATTGTCAGGGGATGGTTTGACTTTAGATAAGGATTATTTGTATCCGATTATTCCAATTGGATGTGGTAATAGTCCTTTCGAAGTCAAAGAAAAGATAACCTATGTTCACGTGATTATGGAAACAAAAGTGGAGTCGATCAGTGACTTGAGAAGTATAAATCTAGAAGCGAATATGCTAAAGGCAAGTGCTACTGACGGAGGCAATAATGTAGGTAATCTACTTGCATATAATAATTATTGGCAATCCATTTGGTCACCTAACGGAGGTAAAAACGATCCTAAAATAGATCCGGTATATGGCGTGTATCTCGATATTGATTTCTCAAATAAACCTCTTTCCCAAGCATTCTCATTCAACTATTTGCCGAGGAATTGGCCTAATGCTGTTCCTAATGAAATTGTTGTTTATGCTGGAACAAGTAATGATGATTTGAAGAAGATTGGAGAATTGAAATATGAGGATAACCAACTGCCGTTTGCAGACAAAACTTGGATTGGTCGTGTCAGCGAAGAAGATTTGTCCAAATTGTCACTTTACAGTTTGAAAGAGAGTGGAGCGACTTTGGTACGATTGTCATTCATATCTAGTCGTGATAAGACTTATAGTAACAATAGTGTAAAGAATATATTGGGTTATGATTATACGAAGTGGAATAATAGTGGTGATTACCCGTGCGTTGCCCTTCAACAGTTGAAGATATATGGTAAGTGATAAATTTTATAAGATCAAATCATAAAAGAAACAAATATGAATATTTTAAAATGGATGTGGAAGATTCTTCCTATAATGTTATTAGCAGTTAATGCAACAGCTTGTAACGATGATGACGATAGCGGAAAGAGAGAAAGGCCACTTACTTTTGAAGTGACCTTCTTGAGCTTGGTTTGCAATTATACCCGACCGGTTGTTGTAAATGCTCCTTTTACTGGTAAAGATTATCACTTGACGGTTACAGCTTCACCGGAAGTGACGTGGAAAGTGGAAGTGGTAAGTGGAGATTTGGTGACTGCTACTCCCTCGGGCGAGCAAAGTGGTAGTGGAGAGATTACTCTTACGGTAGCTGCCAATCCAGCTAAAGACCCTGGGAAAAAAAGTGAAGTCGTGATAACTAATAACGCAAATGATGATACTTATAGGTTTGTATTTACACAAGTAGAAAAGGTGTTACTTATTCCGGAACATACTATGATCGGACAAAGCGGACCTGAACTTTTTGAAAACGAAAACAGCAAATTTAATAAGCACTACATGAAAGAAAGCGACAATGTGGCTCTCTTTTGGGAAAAATCATTTGGTACCAATCCACAAAATGCAGAGCGGAAGTTCAATCCGGATGATTTGCTGAAAATGGCGGAGGAAGTATATGACTTCATGAAATATGATTTGTACTTTGGAAATAAGGAAGAATCCGTGACGAATAAATACAAGCTCATTGTGTATGTGATAAATGATAGTGAGGGTGGTGCTACAGGAGGAGGAAATTATCCGGTAGGTGAGTTGGCTATTCGTCCACATCATTCGGGAAATCCTAATATGGTATATCATGAGGTGTCTCACAGTTTCCAATATTTGGCCTTGTGGGATTCAGGTATTAAAGATGCTTGGTTCCCTGGCCCGATATTTGAAATGACTTCGCAATGGACATTGCTTAGACGTTCTCCGGAATGGATTGATCAGGAATTTAATCATTTTACGAATTATATTAGTGGCACGCATCGATCATTGGGGCATAATGACAATGCATACAATAACCCGTATATGTTTGAGTATTGGGCGAATAAGCATGGAGTGGAAATCATGAGCAGAATATTTCAGGAGACTACTTTGGACGATAAGACAGAATCGGGCCAACTCAACTTTATTAAAACCTATAAACGTTTGACTCACATTAATCAAGAACAACTCAATGAAGAAATGTATGATGCTGCATCCCGTTTCATTACCTGGGATTTGCCGCGTATTGAAATGGCATATGCTGCCAGAGGAGCTAATGTGCATACTTGTCAGCTTGTTCAATTGGGAGTGACTTATCGGATCTCACCCGAACGTTGCCCAAGCAACTATGGATATAACGGTATTAAATTAACAGTACCGGAGGCCGGAACTACAGTAAAAGTTAATTTTAGAGGTATAATAAACAGTTCAGAGTATAATATTCACAAACCGAATAATGCTCAATGGAGATATGGATTTCTGGCTGTGCTGAAAGATGGTTCACGTGTATATGGCGAGCCAAGCAAAGAAGATATAGGATCTGCAAGTCTTCAGGTTCCCGAGAATACGGAACATCTTTGGCTGGTAGTGGCTGCTACTCCCAAAGAAATCTATGATACGGGGGCTGACAATCAGTGGCCTTATCAGTTTACATTGGATAACACAGAACCAGATGGTGACAAATGTAGAGTAATTAAGAAGTAAGGTCTCAATAAACGAATGATTATTTCTGAGAAAGTTACCTTAAGTAGCTCTTTAAAGATAATCATTCGTTTTTGTTAATGGATATTGCTATTCGAAACCGTAATTTAAGTCTTGGTAAATATGAAACATCGTTTATGGGCATTTGTTGTTGCTTTTTTGTGTTATAGTTCGATAGTCTTTGCTGAAAGACAGGATATCCTGCTAAATAATCAGTGGAAATTCCGTTTTTCTCATCAAGTACAAAAAGGTACGGAAGTTCGAGTGGATCTACCTCATACTTGGAATGCGCAGGATGCCTTATCTGGTAAAATAGATTATAAGCGAGGAATTGGCAATTATGAGAAGAAGCTATTTGTCCAGTCACAATGGAAAGGGAAACGTCTCTTTTTACGTTTTGAAGGAGTGAATAGTATAGCTAATGTGTTTATTAACCGTAAACATATTGGTGAACATAGAGGAGGATATGGAGCTTTTGTGTTTGAAATCACAGATAGAGTAGAGTATGGAAAGGACAATTCTATTTTAGTACGAGTGAATAATGGTGAACAGTTGGATATAATGCCTTTGGTCGGAGACTTCAATTTTTATGGAGGAATTTATCGGGATGTGCATTTATTAGTTACCGATGAGATTTGTATTTCTCCTTTGGATTATGCTTCTCCGGGCGTTCGACTGATTCAAGATAGCGTAAGTCATGAATATGCTTGTGTACGTGCTCTTATTGATTTGTCTAACGGAAGTGACAAATTACGGGAACTGGAACTTAACATTATTCTCTCGAATGCAGGTAAAGTAGTGAAAGAAAAAAACGAAAAGGTTACACTTTATCCTGATTCTGTTTCACAAAAAGAAATGAGGATAGAGTTGAATAATCCACATTTATGGAATGGACGACAAGATCCGTTTCTGTATCAGGTAGAAGTCTCTCTTTTGCATAACGGAGAGATACTAGATCAGGTAATACAGCCTTTGGGACTTCGTTTTTATCGAATAGATCCGGATGAGGGTTTTTTCTTGAATGGAGAACATTTGCCACTTCGAGGAGTATGCCGTCATCAAGATAGGAGCGAGATAGGTAATGCTTTGCATCCCGAGCATCACGAAGAGGATGCGGCATTGATGCTGGAAATGGGAGTGAATGCCGTGCGACTGGCTCATTATCCTCAAGCTACTTATTTTTATGACCTCATGGATAAGCTTGGTATAGTGGTATGGGCTGAAATCCCTTTTATCGGTCCTGGCGGGTATGAAGATAAGGGTTTCGTTGATTCACCGTCTTTCCGTGCCAATGGAAAAGAACAGCTTAAAGAATTAATTCGTCAGCATTATAATCATCCTTCTATTTGTGTTTGGGGATTGTTTAATGAGTTGGCAGAATATGGAGATAATCCGGTGGAGTACATTAATGAGTTGAATGTACTGGCACATCAGGAAGATACTACTCGCCCCACCACTTCTGCCAGTAACCAATCAGGAAAAATAAACTTTGTGACCGATCTTATTGCCTGGAACCGCTATGATGGATGGTATGGTGGTACCCCACAAGATTTAGGAAAATGGCTGGACTGGATGCATAAAGAATATCCTGAAATTCGTATTGCTATTAGTGAATATGGTGCCGGCGCAAGTATATATCATCAACAAGATTCGCTAGTGAAAACAAATCCCACAAGTTGGTGGCATCCGGAAAATTGGCAAACTTATTATCATATAGAAAACTGGAAAGCGATAACCGAACGTCCTTTCGTTTGGGGAAGTTTTGTGTGGAATATGTTTGACTTTGGTGCTGCGCACCGCACCGAGGGTGATCGTCCTGGAGTTAATGACAAAGGGTTGGTTACATTTGATCGGAAAGTGCGAAAAGATGCTTTTTATTTTTATAAAGCGAATTGGAATAAAGAGGATCCTATGATTTATTTAATAGGTAAACGTAACATAATACGTGTGCAGCGACAACAAACGATTATAGCCTTTTCCAATCAACCTGAAGCAGAATTATTTGTCAACGGAAAGAGTTGTGGTAAAGTGGAAACAGACCGGTATTCTATCTTGGAGTGGAAACATGTGATATTGACCCCTGGAAAGAATAAAATAGAAGTGAAAACTACAAATAAGAAACAGACACTGACAGATATGTATTATTGCATTTTATGAAAAGTATATATTATACTGGGTTGAATACATCTAATGGTCAGGAAAAGGTAATACTTAATATCAATATAATAAAAACAAATCTATGATTATAAATATGAAGCAGAGCTTAATAGCCGCTATTGGTTTGTTATTATCAAGTTCTTTATTTGCTAAAGATTATTTGATTTCGACGTCCAAAACGTCATTGTTGATTACAGCAAATGCAGGTGAACCATCAAAGATGCAATATTATGGAGTCAGTATTGCTCCCGGGCAGATACAAAGTATCTATGATGCCGGACTGGTATTGAATGCGAACAGCTATCCCGCTTTCGGTCTCCAGACGGTAGGGGAGAAAGCGATTGCTATTACTCAACCGGATGGCAATATGTCACTTGACTTGGCGGTAGATGCGGTTACTCAATACACTTCCAAGGATGGAGAGATAACCGAAGTTCTTTTGAAAGATAAGATATATCCTGTTTGGGTGAAACAATGTTATAAGGCTTATAAAGGAACGGATATAATTACCACTTGGGTTGAGATTGGCAATGCAGGTAAGAAACCAGTAACACTGTTTCAGTTTGCTTCCGCTTATTTGCCGATGTTTCGCGGGGACAACTGGCTGACTCATTTTCATGGAGCCTGGGGTGCGGAACATACGATGGATGAAGAGAAACTGACGAACGGGCAAAAAGTGATTGCTAACAAAGACGGACTGGCGAATACGGAAACGGATAATCCTTCTTTTATGTTGTCGTTGGACGGCAAACCGCAGGAAGAAACAGGAAAAGTCTTTGGGGGCGTTTTGGCTTGGAGTGGTAATTATAAGTTGAAGCTGGATGTTCGCAACACAGCACTGAATATAATAGCCGGTATGAATGAGGAAAGTTCACAATACATACTGGAACCGAAAGAGACATTCGTCACTCCTGAATTTGCCATGACATATAGTACCAATGGCAAAGGTGGGGTGAGTCGTGCTTTTCATCATTGGGCACGCCAATATAAAATGAATCGGGGTGAAAGGCTGCATGACATCTTGTTGAATAGCTGGGAAGGTGTTTATTTCAAGGTGAACCAAAAAGGGATGGATGAGATGATGGAAGCTTTCTCTGCCATGGGTGGAGAGTTGTTTGTCATGGACGATGGCTGGTTTGGAAATAAATATCCCCGTAATGGTGGAAACAGTAGTTTGGGTGATTGGGAAGTCTGCAAAGAAAAACTGCCTGAAGGTATTGAAGGACTGCTTGCGTCTGCCAGGAAGCATCATATAAAATTCGGTATCTGGATTGAACCGGAAATGTCGAATACCAAGAGCGAGCTGTTCGAAAAGCACCCGGACTGGATTCTGAAAATTGATAACCGTCCTTTATCTACCGGGCGTGGCAAAACGCAGGTAGTTCTGGATTTGACTAATCCGAAAGTACAGGATTTTGTTTTTGGAGTGGTCGATAATTTGATGGCGAACTATCCGGAAATTTCCTATATGAAATGGGATGATAATTGCAGTTTGCTGGATTATGGTTCTTCCTACTTACCAAAAAACAAGCAATCACATCTCTATATTGAGTATAATAGGGGTTTACAGAAAGTACTTCAGCGTATTCGTGCCAAGTATCCTGAACTCGTGATGCAGCTATGTGCTGGTGGCGGTGCCCGCGTCAATTATGGATTGCTTCCATATTTTGATGAGTTCTGGACGAGTGATGATACGGATGCTTTGCAAAGAATTTATATGCAATGGGGAGTTTCCGGTTTCTTTCCGGCTATTGCTATGGCATCTCACGTAAGTGCGGACAAGAATCATCAGACCGGACGTCGTATTCCATTGAAATTCCGTTTTGATGTGGCAATGTCCGGGCGATTGGGAATGGAAATTCAGCCGAAGGACATGAATGATGTTGATAAGGCATTCGCCAAGCGTGCTATTGCAGCGTATAAAGATATTCGTCCTGTGGTTCAGTTCGGTGATTTGTATCGGTTGGTGTCTCCATACGATAATAAAGGAGTATCCTCTCTGATGTATGTCACTTCCGAAAAGAATAAGGCGGTCTTTTATGCATATAAGATTTCTCATTTCATCAATATGGTTATTCCGAAGGTTTGTATGAATGGATTGGATCCGTCGAAGAATTATCGTTTGGTAGATTTGACACCTGTGGACAGTAGCAAACCTTGTGACCTGAATGGTAAAATCATTAGTGGAAAGATATTGATGGAAGAAGGCATTGCATTAAAATCATTGCTGAAAAGTGAATATTCAAGTTTGGCTTTACAATTACAGGCTGTGGATTAAGTTGATAAAAGACAATGAAAATCGTAAAAAGAGAAATTCCTGTTATTGGTATTTCTACTGAAATTGATATTCCGGGAAGAATATCAGTGAAAAGAAAATATGTGGATGCTGTCCTTCAAGCGGGCGGCATCCCTTTTATTCTTCCGTTTACCGACAATGTACAGATTTTACAATCTGTGGTTTCTTCTATTGATGGTTTACTCCTGACAGGTGGGGGAGATATATCGCCTGTGATATACGGAGAATCGACTCTTCCTGAATGTGGAGAATGTTGCCGGGATAGGGATGACTTTGATTATGCTTTGCTGCGCTTGGCATCCGAAAGGCAAATTCCCGTTTTAGGTATTTGTCGGGGAATGCAGATTATTAATACTTATTTTGGTGGAACATTATATCAGGATTGCCTGCTCAATATCCCTCGGAAATTAATCATCGGTCACCGGATGCGTTTATGATATTACAGCATAATGTGCGATGTTTGAGGACCGGAAAATTGTATTCTGTTACAGGCAAGGAAAGTTTGCAAGTCTCCTCCATTCATCATCAAGCCGTTAAGAAATTGGCTTGTGGATTCAAGGCATCTGCTTTCGCTGATGATGGAGTCATAGAATCAATCGAATCTGATTCCGAACATATTTGGGGTGTTCAGTTCCACCCGGAGTTGCAGGCCGTGGAAGGGGATGAAGCTATGAAAAAACTATTTGTGTATTTTATCAGTCAGGCAAGGACATTATTATGCTGATAGTGATATAAAAGGGATGGTACACAGTATCTTTTACGATATTATTGTTTTTTTGTACGGGATTTGTCATTGTGGTTTGTTCTCCGTCCTATCTTTGTAAACAGATAAATTAAGGACATTAAATCATATATTATGAATAAAGTTATGCGTAATCGATTAGCTGGAACTCTTTTATTATTATTTGTTTTTTTGTGTACATCATGGGCGCAGACATCAGGTTTGCGCAAAATGATTGATTTGAGCGGAACGTGGAGTTTTGCATTGGACCCTCACGGCAAGGGAGAACAGGAAAAACTATGGAACATGGATTTTGCAGAAACTGTGACTTTACCCGGTACAACAGATTCAAATCGAAAAGGAATAGAGAATACCAACAAGTCGGAGACCACTTATTTGTCCAGATATTATAAATATGAAGGTGCGGCATGGTATAGCCGGAATATAGAAATACCAGCCGACTGGAAAGAAAAGCATATCGTGTTGTTTCTGGAACGTACTCGTCCGACAACCGTGTGGATCGATGGTCGGGAAGTGGGTAAATGCAACTATTTATCTACCCCACAGGAATTTAATCTCACTCACTTCCTGGCTCCCGGTTCACATAAACTGACTATTCGTGTAGATAACGGAAAAAGTATTCCCGGGCAGATTTGTTCAAGTTCTCACGCTTGTACGGAATCTACCCAGACAAACTGGAACGGTATTATCGGACGGATGGAATTGCAGGCAATGAATCCATTGTTTATTGAATCCATTCAGGCTTTTCCTCAAGTAGAAGACCGCTCCGTAAAAGTGAAAATAACTCTTTCCAATTCTTCAGGCATTGGTGGGAAGAAACTGCAGTTGTCAGCTTCTGCTTTCAATACTGCCAAAAAGCATAAAGCCAGATCTGCAGAATATGATTTGAAAGAGGGGAGCAAGGAATATGAATTCACTTATCAGTTGGGAGATAATGCAGTATTGTGGAGTGACCTTCAGCCGGCTCTATATCAACTGAAAGCAGAGATAAATGGCATAGACGAGAAAACAGTTCGTTTCGGTTTGCGCGACTTTAAGACTGAAGAGACGCATTTCACTATCAATGGCGCCAAAACATTTCTTCGGGGAAAACATGATGCCTGTGTATTCCCTTTGACGGGCCATACGGCGATGGACTTGGAACAATGGCGTCGTTATTTCAGGATTTGTAAGGAATATGGATTGAATCATTGTCGTTTTCATTCTTGGTGCCCACCTGCTGCGTGTTTTGAAGCTGCGGACTTGGAGGGTATTTACTTGCAGCCGGAATTACCTATCTGGGGAGGGTTTAAGAAAGAATCTGCCGAGCTGATGGATTTTCTGATGAAAGATGGAGAGAATATCATGCGTGAATATAGTAACCATGCTTCTTTTGTACTCTTTGCCTTGGGAAATGAGCTGGGAGGTGACATCGATGTGATGAAAGAGTTTGTAGATTGTTTCCGGTCCATAGAGCCGAGACACCTATACACGTATGGTTCGAATATCTTTTTAGGCTCACGAGGACATATTCCGGGTGAGGATTTTCTGGTAACTTGTCGTGTAGGCAGTGGTGAGGGTTATTCTACTCATGCTCGTGCTTCTTTCTCTTTCGCAGATGCGGAAGAAGGTGGCTATCTTAATAATACCTATCCTAATTCGGTAATGAACTTTGATGAGGCTCTGGAAAAATCTCCTGTTCCGGTGATCGGACATGAAACCGGACAGTTTCAAACTTACCCGAATTATGAGGAGATGAAGAAATATACAGGAGTCTTAGCTCCCTGGAATTTTGAAGTGTTTCGTGACCGCTTGGAGAAAGCCGGCATGCTGGAGCAGGCGGATGATTTTTTTAAAGCATCGGGTGCATGGTCTGTGGAACTTTACCGGGCAGATATTGAAATGAATCTCCGTTCCAAACGGATGGCTGGTTTTCAGTTACTCGATTTACAGGATTATCCGGGACAGGGGTCGGCTTATGTTGGTATTCTGGATGCTTTTATGGATAGTAAAGGATTGGTTGAACCGAAGAAATGGAGAGAATTCTGTAGTGAAGTGGTTCCTTTATTGACAACTGCCAAATTCTGTTGGACAGGCGGTGAATCATTCGCAGGTACTGTTGAGATTGCCAATTATGGAGAAACTTCATTGAACGAAAAAAGTATTTCATGGGAACTCAAAAATGGGAAGAAAAGCCTTGGCAAAGGTAAGATGGCTATTCCATCGGGATTAGGATTATTGACTGCCGGAACTATTCGTTTGACATTGCCCGATGTGGAGCAAGCGTATAAAGCCGAATTACTTTTGAAAGTATCCGGAACTTCCTATCAGAATAGTTATCCGCTATGGATATATCCTGCAAAGAAGCAATTGAAGGCAGGTAATGTTGTAGTTGCCCGCCAACTAACGGATGATGTGCTGAATGCCTTAAAGCAAGGTGGAAAGGTATTGTTGATGCCTCTTGAGGAAGACTGTAAAGAAGTAACAGTGGGAGGATTGTTCCAGACCGACTATTGGAATTATCGTATGTTCAAAAGTATCTGTGACCGCATCAAGAAACCTGCTTCACCTGGTACATTGGGGATTCTGACCAATCCCGAGCATCCGGTATTCGATGATTTCCCGACCGAATACCATACGAACTGGCAGTGGTATCCAATTATCAAACATAGCTATCCGCTTATTCTGGATGGTATGCCAAAAGAATACCGCCCTATTGTGCAGGTAATTGACAATGTGGAACGAAATCATAAACTCGGCTTATTGATGGAGTTGAATGTAGAGGGCAGTAAATTACTGCTTTGTATGTCCGACTTGGAAGCGGTACGTGACACACCGGAAGGATTACAATTCTATGCCGCTTTGCTGGCGTATATGAATTCTTCAGATTTTAAACCGTCCACTTCATTGTCGGTAGAATCGTTTAAGAATCTGTTTGAGACAGGTGTTCGGAAAGAGGGAATAAAAGTGCTGGATAATATCTCTTACGAATAAGTGAAGAGTAAGGAGAAAATCGTATCAATAAAGGCAAAAAAATGACAGAAGTGCTTGAATGCTATACGGAAAGAAATAGAAAAAAAGCAGACTTTACGATATTATTGTCCTTTTGTACGCAATTCGCCAATGTGAATCTGACCAGCGGCTATCTTTGCGATAGAAAGTAAAACGTATGGAGGATATTAACATTTAAATCAATACAGATAAACTCTTATAATAAAATGATGAAAAGACTAATTACATATTCGTGTATGGCGATTTTCGCTATGGGAAGCATGGCGCAGAATCAAAAGGATGAGGCTCAAATGAATCGTTTCATATCCGGTCTGATGAAAAAGATGACACTGGAAGAAAAAGTGGGGCAGTTAAGCCAATGTTCCGGTGGATTTGCCACAGGTCCTGATAATACACGTATCAGTCGGACAGAAGATATAAGTAAGGGATTGATCGGTTCTTTGCTGAATGTATCCGGTGCTGCCAATACTCGTAAATATCAGGAGGCAGCTATGAAATCACGTTTACAGATTCCTTTGCTTTTCGGATTGGATGTTATTCATGGATATAGAACAGGTTTTCCGTTGCCATTGGCAGAGGCTGCGAGTTTTGATCTGGATGCTATAGAAAGAGGATCGAGATGTGCGGCAAAGGAAGCTGCAGCAGCCGGGTTGCATTGGACGTTTGCTCCAATGGTGGATATTAGCTGGGATGCCCGGTGGGGGCGTGTGATGGAAGGGGCCGGTGAAGATCCTTATTATGGCTCGTTGGTTGCTAAGGCGCGTGTACATGGTTTACAGGGAGATGATTTATCGAAAGAGAATACTATTTTATCCTGTATTAAGCACTTTGCCGGATATGGTGCAGCTATTGCCGGAAAAGATTATAATAGTGTGGATATGTCGATGGGACAGTTTGTCAATTTCTATATGCCTCCTTACAAGGCTGGTGCAGAGGCCGGTGCTGCTACTTTCATGAGTGCGTTCAATGACTTTAATAACGAACCGTCTACCGGAAGTACTTTTCTGTTGAGGGAGCTCCTGAAGAATCAATGGGGATTTAAAGGATTTGTGGTATCCGACTGGGGATCAGTGGGAGAAATGATGAACCACCGTTATGCGAAAGATGAAAAAGAAGCTGCTTATAAAGGAATCAAGGCCGGACTGGATATGGAGATGGTAAGTGAATGCTATTCCAAGAATCTGGTGTCTCTGGTAAAAGAGGGTAAGGTATCTATCAAGCTGGTGGATGATGCTGTCAGACGTATTTTGGAACAGAAATATAAACTGGGATTATTTGATGATCCGTTCAGATACTGTGATGAAGAAAGGGAACGTACAGTGATTGGTTCACAGGAATCCCGCAAGGAAGCATGCTACGTTTCCGAACGTTCTATTGTTCTTTTGAAAAATGAAAACTCGGTGTTACCGCTTTCTTCTTCTATCAAGAAAGTTGCTTTGATTGGTGCGCTTTCCAAATCGCAGAAAGATATGTGCGGTGCATGGTCCTGTGCAGAGGTTGGTAAAGTAGTAACCTTGTATGAGGCAATGGAGAAACGAGGAGTGGACATCAACTATAACGATGGCTACGACTTGAAAACGAATAAAATTGTAAATCTGGATCAGACTTTAGCTGCTGCCCGCCAATCGGATGTGGTTATCGTTGCAATGGGAGAACAAGCTTGGGAAAGCGGTGAGATGCGTTCGAAAGGAGATATTTCTATTGCTGCCGAACAACAGCGTTTGGTTTCCGAATTGGTGAAGACTGGCAAACCGGTAGTTGTACTAATGATGTGTGGTCGTCCTGTTATTTTCAATGAAGTTCGTCGGGAGGCTCCCGCTATCTTATGTACCTGGTGGCTGGGGAGTGAAGCGGGTAATGCTATCTGTAATGTACTTTGGGGAGATTATAATCCTTCGGGTAAGCTGCCAATGACTTTTCCGCAGCATAACGGACAGATACCATTGTATTATCAATATAAGAGCACAGGACGCCCCACTGCATTGGGCGGATGGTGTGCGAAGTACATTGATATTCCTACGGAGCCTGCTTATCCGTTCGGCTACGGTTTGTCATACACTACTTTCAATTATTCGGATGTGAAACTGCTTCCGGGTGATGGAAAAGGTACTTATACACGTGTTGCTGTAACGGTTACCAATACTGGAAAATGCGAGGGCGAGGAAGTTGTTCAGTTGTATGTGCGTGATGAGGTGGCTTCTATCACTCGCCCTATCAAAGAATTGAAAGGCTTTGAAAAGATTAAGCTGAGTCCAGGTGAAAGCAAAACGGTCACCTTCGACGTAAAAGATGAACAACTAGGATTCTACAATAATCAAATGAAGTTCATTGTGGAGAAAGGAGACTTCACTTTGATGGTCGGTGGAAATAGTCGTGATTTACAAGAAATAAAATACATTCTTAACTAAGAACTAATATGAAAAACAACTGGAAAAGATGGCTCATATTTCCCGCTCTATTGCCTTTCTTCTCTTGGATGGAGGCAAAGACATTGGAGGAAAATCAGATTCAACAATCTTTGGACACCATTGAATACCGGGTATTTGTGGCTGTCGATAAGGCCGGAGTGGAGCATTGGGGAGGTAAAGAAGCTTATCAAGCGAAGCTGAATGCTTTTTTCGACCAAGTGAACGACTTCTGGAACAAAGCCGGCAATGGACGTTTCAACTACTATTTCCGTTATATACCGGATCTGCAGGTGATTTACGACTGCTCCTCCCGCCAATTGGAGAAAATCTATCAGAAGAGTGCCGGTTTTCCCAATCACGATGTACTGCTGATTATAGATTCTATTCTTGATTTTGACGATGAAGAATCGGCTAAAGGATGGTATTGCGGCGGTGGGGCGGACGATCTGAATATGGTAATTTGCCGTAGCCGTAGCAAGACGGAACATGAAGATCTGTTTGGTATCGACTATTTTCATAGAGGAGTGGCACATGAGTTCGGACATTATCGTGGGGTAACCGACTTGTATGCTGATAGAATCCGGGCAAAGAACAATCCGGTGAACCATATCGAATATGAACCTGACTCTTGTGTGATGAACAGTCATTATAAAACATATAAATGGAGCTCGTATGCAGTTCATATAATCAATCACACCGCCAAATCCAAACGTCCGAGACGTGATTTCGACGGATTCTTCAAACAAATGTTCCCCGAAAACATACAGGTATCTGTAAAAGTGAAAGGTAAAAAGCAAAAAGGGGTAAAGCTGAATCTGTATGGTTCACGTGCAAAATTCAATGACCTGATCGCTACTCCTTACCGTACTTATGAGACGGATAAGAAAGGAGAATATCTGATAACTGGTGTCCCCAACTTATATGATAGCCCCGCACCTCCTTTGCATACCGACGAATTGCCTTATAACCGCTGGTTCACTTTCTTGCTCGAAGCCGAATATAAAGGGGAAAAAAAATACGTATGGCTTCCCGAATATGAGGTGCAACAGACCTTCTTTGAGAATAAGGATACCTATCAGGTGACAATTGATTTCTAAAAAATGGTAGCGCGAATGAGATAAGAAAGGTGCTATTTAGCACTTGTTCAATGCTTTATTAGCAGGAAATTCTTCCTGTTAAGCTTCCTCCTTTATCTCTGCCAAGCGGTACTCTTATGATAAATATGTAAATAAAAAACTGTGTGAAATACAAAAAGTATTAGTTTATGAAACGTATGATGAAAAGACTTTTGCCGGTTCTAATGGCTATCGCACCTTTAACCATTTGTGCACAGAAAGTGTACGAGCTGAAAGACATTTCCGGTAAAGTGCAGGTGAATGTGATTGTGAATGATAAGAATGTGGAATACTCCGTTCTTCACGACAACGATGTGATGGTGGCTCCATCTCCTATTTTCATGAAACTAACTGATGGTACAGCTTTCGGACTCAATCCGAAAGTAAAGAAGATCAGCCGCCGTTCTGTAAATGAGACTATCTATCCTCCCATCTATAAGAAGAAATCAATCAAGGACCAGTTCAATGAACTAACCATTGACTTTAAAGGAGGATATAGCTTGGTGTTCAGAGCTTATGAAGATGGTGCAGCCTATCGTTTTGTCTCTGAACTGAAGAAGCCGTTTATGGTGGAAAGCGAGCAGGCTTCTTTCTGTTTTCCGAATGATCCGAAAGTTTTTGTAGCTTCACCGAAAGGCCGAATGAACGAGGGCAAGAAAGATCCTTTCTACAGTTCTTTCCAAAATACGTATCTGGAAACTGCCTTGTCTGCATGGGATAAGGAACAGATTGCCTTTTTACCGGTTTTGGTCGAGGGAAAGAACGGAAAAAAAATCTGTATCACTGAAGCCGATTTGATGAACTATCCGGGTATGTATGTGAAACATGGTGAGCATGGATATTCTCTGGATGGAATCTTTGCAGCTTATCCGAAAACGATAGTAGACGAAGTTCGCGGACTGAAAGGGGTAGTAAAATCTCGTGAACCTTATATTGCTAGAGTGGAGGGAAACACAGCATTTCCCTGGCGTGTCATGGTCATTGCCAAGGATGATGCAGAACTGCTTTGTAATGATATGGTATATAAACTGGCTACTCCGGCACAATTTACAGATTTTTCTTGGATTAAACCGGGTAAAGTGGCTTGGGACTGGTGGAACGACTGGAATCTCTACAACGTGGATTTCCGCGCAGGTATCAACAATGAGACTTATAAATACTATATTGACTTTGCCTCGAAATTCGGTATCGAATATGTGATATTGGATGAGGGATGGGCAGTGCCGGGTAAAGCGGATTTGTTTGAGGTGATTCCTGAAATCGATTTGAAAGAGTTGATTAGCTATGCAAAAAGCAAAAATGTAGATTTGATACTTTGGGCGGGCTATCGTGCTTTTGAAAAAGACATGGATCGTGTATGTAAGCATTATGCCGCAATGGGAATCAAAGGTTTCAAGATTGATTTTATGGACCGTGACGACCAACAAGTAGTTGAGTTTAACCGTAAAGCGGCTGAAACCGGAGCAAAATACAAATTGCTGATAGATCTCCATGGAACGTTCAAACCGACTGGTTTGCAACGTACTTATCCGAATACGATCAATTTCGAGGGTGTCCATGGACTGGAAGAAATGAAGTGGGCAGAACCGGGAACAGATCAAGTGATATATGATGTGACAGCTCCTTTCATCCGCATGGTTGCCGGACCACTTGATTATACACAGGGAGCGATGAATAACGTAATCATGAAGAACTTTCATGCTGTCTATACAGAACCGATGAGTCAGGGTACACGTTGCCGTCAGTTAGCATTGTATACTATTTTTGATTCTCCTATTAATATGCTGTGTGATGCACCTACTAATTATCTGAAAGAGGAAGAATGTACGAAGTTTATCGCTGCCATTCCTACTGTATGGAATCAGACACTTCCAATAAGCGGAAAAGTAGGCGAACATATTGTAATGGCACGTGAGAAAGACGGTATCTGGTATGTGGGTGGATTGACCGACTGGAAAGAGCGTGATGTTGAAGTCGATCTGTCTTTCTTGGGTGATGGTGAGTTCAATGCAGAAATATTTAGAGATGGTATCAATGCCGATCGTGTTGGGAAAGACTATAAGCGTGAAGTGATCCGCGTATCAGCCAATAAGAAGTTGAATTTACACATGGCTCCTGGTGGTGGGTTTGTTGTGAGGATAACAAAATAATAATTGAAGATTAAGTTTTTGGTTTGAAAGAGGACATCATCCTATGGGAGATGCCCTCTTTTTTATGAGATGAGTGTCTCGTGTTATAACTGTTACTGTGATTTATTGATAAACTTTAGAACCGGAAACTCAATCCTCCTAAGAAATTGAATCCTTCCGTAGGATAACCTAAATAATATTGATATTTCTTGTTCAGCAGGTTATGTACTTGAGCATAAACGGATACTCCTTTGAATACATTATAGCTGGCTCCGATATGCAAATCATTAATTGCGGTCATTTTTGCATATTCTTTCACTTCTTTCCGGCTGATGTAATCATAACCTAGATTTATGTTAAGAGCAGAGATCGGATGAATACGTACATTGAAAGACATTTCACTGACTGGTTTCACAGCCAACAGATATTCCTCTGTTTTGCTGTCCCAATTACGGTAAGTATATTTAGCTGATATTCCGAGGATATCTTTGTAATCGTAACTGATTTCACCGCCAAGGTAGAGATTTTCTGTATTATCTTGAGCAAAAGAAAGGTAAGAACCTGAATGAATATTACTTGGGTCAAAACCTAAATAAGATAAGTCGTTCTTTAGATTCTGATAACCACCGAACACGTTGAACCAAAGTCCCGGATAAGGGCTTGCTTTGAATCCGATACTACCGTTGATTTGCTCGTAAGTATCATAAGGACGTTGTACGTATCCCAAAGTGGCAGTGGTATTTGCCTCCGGCAGTTCACCGTAAGGACAGATACTTTCTAATCTGCGGAAATCATTCAATTGCTTACCGCCGGTTGCTTTTGCATAAACAATGTAGCTATCAGAAAAAATATACTGTGCAGTGATATCGGGTGAGATACGGAAAGACTTGTCAAATCCGAAAGATAAATCTACATTGGCTCCGATATGCAGTTTCCAGTCATCATTATCCAGTTCGTAATATGGATTTAAAAGAAGCGTTGTGTAGTTTTTGAAGTATTCATCTCCGGTGGAAACATTCTTTGTATATCCGTTGTAGAGAAGATTGTTCATTTCCAAAGCGATAGTTATTAATTGTTGGTCGCCGATAGCTCCCGTGACATCGCCTTTGGTGCGTATGATTGTTTCCTTGATACCTGTATTGGCTTCAGATTCATTGAACATGTTATGTTGACGTTCATACATCAACAGATTTGTTTCTGCGTTGAAACGCAGTGGTGCAGTCTCATCAGTGAAATGAATGCCCGCATGGAAGTCACCGGATGTGAATTTCTGCTTGCTGTTTACGCTTTCCGGTTGGAAGTTGAAGTTGCTCAATCCGAAGTTTCCGGCAATATTTAAGTCCAGTTTATTAAATTGGTGTGTGTAATCTACATTTGCGCGTGTGCGATAGTAGAAAGCATTCCATTTCTCTCCATTTGTGAAAGGAAGAGTTAACTTACCATCCATTCCATCCATTTGGAAACGTACATTCAATTTGTCTTTCTGCGACAGACGGAATAGATAATTGGCAAGAATATCCAAATTGCCATAATTACCATATCCGGCACGTACATATCCCGGGGTAGTGCCGGGTTGAACTTCTTTTCCGGTATAGGGGCGCATCAGGCCTGCCGGAACGGAAGTGGCCGGAAAGAATGTTGTAGCATACTCTACTTCTTTCTTGCTCACTGTCGGTTCTTCTACTTTAGGCAGGACGTTTACTTTCGAGGCGTCCATAATGTCCGGGTTATATTCTTGTTCCACAACGACTGTGCGGGTCATTGTTGTATCTTTCGGTTGGGTGGTTTGGGCTTGAAGGCAGGATGGTATTGATATAGCCAATGCGAGTCCCCCTATTATATAATGAAATCGTTTCATATTTTTCTATTTTTTTATTCTCAATTCTCAACTTTCAATTTACTAAGTCTGCTTTCAATCATGCTTTCAATATCGTCATTCCCTTGATAATTTTGTTGCAGACTTAGCAGATATTGGCGTGCGTCCAGATCTTTACCCGTAGCATGATAGACGTCGGATAGAAGGATAAAACTGCGCGCTAGCCAATAAGCATGTGGCGTACTCTGTTCTATATAGTTGAGCAACTCTTTCTCTGCAGCGGCATATTCTTTTGCGTCGTAGAGGGATTGTGCAACCTGATATTTAGCTTCGGCACCGTAAGAGTTACGTGTGTCTTTGGCCAGTTCACGATAGTCTTCCATTGCTTTCTTGTCAGCCTTTTGCTTGGTGTATGCTTTAGCACGGTAATAAAGAGCTTCATTTCTTAGCTCTGGACTAAGTTTGGCTTCTGCAAGCAGGTCGGTAGCTGCATGGATGGTTTCTATGTCATCTCGCAATAGGAAGGCGCAACGCAGAATACCCGTTTCAGCAAGTTGGCGGCGCTCTACGTTGGTTGCTTTTTCTTTCAGCATTTTGTAGCTAGCTAATGCTTCAGCCATATTTTGCTGGTTGAATTGCACTTCAGCACGCAAGATCAGTGCTTCTTCTGCAAACGGATTGTTTGGATATTCCAACAACTTACCGGAATGGAGAAGAATCATATCATAATTCTTCTGCTCGTTTCCGATCAGGCAGAGATAATAATGTGCGTTCAGGCTGAAGGCTCCTTCCGGGAAAGTTTGCAGGTATTTGTTGAGGCTTGTTTTGGCTTCTTCCATTCTGCCTCGTGCATAAATCTTTTCTGCGGCGGCATACGTAAGCGAGTCTTGTTCGTTAGCATCGAAACGGATGTGTCCCGGCATGGCATTTGCTAAAGCAGCAAATTCGTCGATGCGGTTGAGATCCACATAAATAGATTTCAAATCACGCATGGCAAGGCGTGCTTCTTCACTGCCCGGATATTTTTCGATAACCTGTTTGTAGGCTTCGATTGCTTGGTTGTAATCTCCTTTTTGGTAATATAATAATCCGATTTCGGCGGCAGCTTTCCTGCTGACCGGACTTTCAGGATATTTAGTCAGCAATTCTTTGAAAGAAGTAATGGCTTGGTTGTTGTTATCCATGAGAACATAGGAACGCCCTTTCTCGTAAATAGCGTTTACGGCATAAGGAGAAGCAGGGTACTTTCCTACCAGACGGTTCAGCAAGGTAATCTTACCGGTATAGTCTTTCTGCAGACCGGATACAAGAGCCAGCTGATAGAAAGAATAGTCTCCGGAAGAAGTATTCATTTGTTCGGCTTGCGAATAATACTGTTTGGCTTCTTCAAAGTTACGTACATGCAGGTGGCAGTCACCAATACGATTGTATGCATCGGCAAGTGCGGTTGCATTTTCACCTTTCTCCAGTTGAACGTATTTTTGGAAATAATTGCTTGCTTGCGTATAGTCTTTCCGGTGGAAAGCGATATACCCTAAGTTATAATTGGCAAGCGCATACATTTCGTTATTGGGTTGGGTGGTGAGTTGCAGATAAGCATTAAAATCACGCGCGGCTTCTACCATTCGGTTTAGACGGTAATAGGATTCTCCGCACCAATAGTAAGCGTCTGCCTTGGTTTGACGATTGTATTGTCCGATGGCAATGGATTGGTTCAGATATTTCAGAGCTTGTTCGAAGTCGGCGTTAGCGAAAGATTGAGTTCCTAATTGGAACAGTATCTTTTGTTTGGCTTCCAATATTTGCGCGCTTGGTTTGGCAATCCGGTCGATTGATTTCAAAGCTGCATCGTAGCTACGTGTATTCATGTAAACTTCTACCAGGTAGCTGCTGACTTTTTCAGCGTATGGAGAAGTCGGAAATTCATTCAGGAATTTCTCGAAGGCAGTAACAGATTCACCGAAAGCGGAGAAAGAAGTCTCGTGCAGGCAAAGAGCGTAATTGTAAGCTGCCTGTTCCTTGATTTGCATATTAGCATTGGAGGCGGCTGCCTGTTCAAAAGCCATGCGTGCTTTGTTTTTCTCTGCCAGTTGCAGATAAGAGAGTCCCATGTGGAGATATGCATTTTGGGTAAGGGCATCGTTGTCAGTTGTCACCTTACCTAATGTTTCGGCTGCTTTGGAGTAGACTTTTGTTTGGTAGTAGGAGAGACCCAGCATATAAAGGGCATCGCGGCGGGGAGCCGAGCGATCCTTATTCAGGTAATTGTTGAATGCTTCTACGGCTTGGTGATATTGTCCGAAATGGTAATAGGCATCTCCCAGAATACGGTACATTTCTGCAGCGTGCTCGTTGTTCGGGTAGGCTGACAGGTAGTTTTGTGCTACAATTTGTGCCTTATCATAGTTTTTGAGCTGCGTATAAATTTCGGCTATGTAATAAGGGACGAGTGCTTTGTACTTCGAGTCGTCCTGTAAGGGAAGGAAACCTTTCAATGCTTCACTATAACGTTTTTGTGTATAGCGGATGTAGGAAAGATAGTAATCACAATCTTTGGCGTATTTGGGGCTGTTGGCACGCAAAGTTTCAAACCAGATGGCTGCTTCTCTTAGATTATCGGTTTTCAGATAACAGGTAGCCAGTTGGTAGGTGCAGTCGTCCCGTTCTTCATTACCTAACAAATCGAGGTCGGCAGAGTTGAAAAGTGCCAGTGCTTCATCATATTTTCCTTCGTAGAATAGCAGGAGGCTAACAGCGCATAAATACGGTTAGCGTATGGAGTATCAGGATAACGGTCAAGGTATTTGCGGAGGAGTTCGATGCGGTTTTTGTCTTTCAGTTCGTAAGCCGAACTGACTAGCATATATTCTGCGTCCTGAAGAAGGCTGGCTACAGGCTTTTGTTTTACAAATGCTTTCAATGCCGGCAGAACAGCTGCATAATTCTTTTCTTGGAAAAGTTCTTTCCCTTCTTTATAAAGGTTGTCAGTCGAAGTGAACTTGTCACCTGTCTGGGCAAATCCTATAATGGGCGTGCAGCAGATGGCGGCACAAATGAGTCTAGTAATTTCTTTTTTCATAATCGGGTGTTTATGCAAAAGTACTACATATCTTTCAATGACGTATTTTAATAGCTATTAATTTAAAGCTCATTAAAATATAAGACAGAATGAAAGGGGAAATGTTTCTGTAATTTGTTATATTTTAACGAATTATCTGCCGATAAAAACTTTTTAAGTCCTCGGCGAATAGAATCTAGTCCAAAATCTTCCGGATTAATTTCGGAGAGAGGCAGGAAGAAAGAATCTGCTACATCATCCATTGCCGAAAAATGGCTCATGTCTTCTACGGTGCACAGAAAAAACATATCGAGTGTGTGTACAGGAAAACCTGAATAGACATAAATATTGGGAAGTGTAAACTGGTAAACTGCTTTTTTTACCTTCAACCCTGTTTCTTCCAGCACTTCACGGGCTACGCCTTCTTCACCTGTTTCATTCATATCGATGAATCCGCCGGGTAGGTCGAGAGTTCCTTTGGCTGGCTCTTTGGCACGTCGGCAGACAAGCAATTCGTTTTTCTCATTTAAGATGAGTGCTACGGTGGCGGCGGAAGGGTTAAAGTAATAGACGAAGCCGCAATCTGTACATTTTTTGGACTTTTCGTTATTTACTTCGAAATGCGGAGAACCACATTCGGGGCAATATAGGAATTGAGCTAGAGGATGTTTCATAATCGTATATACTTCCAGTTTTTTTGTTTATGCACGCAAAGGTATAAAATGCTTTTATTAATTTCATCTATCACAGCATAGAAATATTCGATTGGACTTTTTTTGAAAAGGCGGGGTTTCTGCCTTTATCTTTGCATCAGAAACAAAAAACAAAAGATTGTTTCTGATGTTATAAGTCAAACCAATTAATAACAATAAAAGCAATAAAGATTATGGAACCAATTTTAAATTCTCAACTTCCTGAATTCAGCGTTCAGGCTTTTCACAACGGAGCTTTCAAGACTGTAACCAACAATGACCTGAAAGGTAAATGGGCGATTCTTTTCTTCTATCCTGCCGACTTTACTTTCGTATGTCCTACTGAATTGGTGGATATGGCTGAAAAGTACGATCAGTTCAAGGCGATGGGTGTAGAAATCTATTCGGTAAGTACTGACTCTCATTTCGTGCACAAAGCTTGGCATGATGCTTCTGAAAGTATTCGCAAGATTCAATACCCGATGTTGGCAGACCCGACTGGCGCTTTGAGCCGTGCACTGGGTGTATATATCGAAGAAGAAGGTATGGCTTATCGCGGTACATTTGTTGTCAATCCGGAAGGAAAGATTAAAGTGGTGGAACTGAATGATAACAATATTGGCCGTGATGCAAGTGAATTGCTTCGTAAGGTGGAAGCTGCACAGTTTGTAGCCAGCCATGACGGAGAAGTTTGCCCGGCTAAATGGAAGAAGGGTGAGTCTACCTTGAAGCCAAGCATCGACCTGGTAGGTAAGATTTGATAGATCTTGATAATGGTGATTATGGGAGGCCGGTAACGGGAGACGCTGCCGGCCTTTCTTTTAAAAAAATGAAAGGAAAAAAGGTATGTTAGAATCTGCATTAAAAGAACAACTAAAGGGTATTTTTGCTGGGCTGGAGGCAAATTTTACTTTTGATATATTCGTATCATCCAGCCACGAAAACAAAACAGAATTATTGGAGCTGCTGGGAGATGTAGCGGATTGTTCCGATCATATCACTTGCTCGGTGAATGAGGGAGAAGCATTGAAGTTTACTTTATTAAGGAATGGTGATCGTACCGGAATCACATTCCGGGGTATTCCTAACGGACATGAGTTCACGTCATTGCTTTTGGCTATCCTGAATCTGGACGGCAAAGGAAAGAACTTTCCCGATGAGGCCGTTTGCAACCGTGTGAAAGCACTGAAAGGCCCGATACATCTGACCACTTATGTTTCGTTGACTTGTACGAACTGTCCTGACGTAGTGCAGGCTCTGAATGCAATGACTACTTTGAATCCGGCTATTACGCATGAAATGGTAGACGGTGCGCTTTATCAGGACGAAGTAGATGCACTGAAAATACAAGGAGTGCCCTCTGTCTTTGCAGATGGAAAATTACTTCATGTAGGCCGTGGTGAATTTGGCGAATTGCTTGCCAAGTTGGAAGAACAATATGGTATTGACGAAACCAAAGCGAATGCAGAGGTGAAAGAATATGATGTGATTGTAGCCGGTGGAGGACCTGCAGGAGTATCAGCAGCTATTTATTCTGCCCGTAAAGGACTCCGTGTAGCTATCGTGACCGAGCGTGTTGGCGGACAGGTAAAAGAAACGGTGGGTATTGAAAATCTAATTTCTGTTCCGGAAACGACAGGAAATGAACTTGCCGATAATCTGAAAACTCACTTGTTGCGTTATCCGGTGGATTTACTGGAGCATCGTAAAGTAGAAAAAGTAGAAGTGGTTGGAAAACAGAAGCAGATCACTACCTCTGTTGGTGAGAAATTCCTGGCTCCGGCACTGATTATTGCAACCGGTGCAAGCTGGCGTAAACTGAATGTTCCGGGAGAAGCCGAATATATAGGTCGTGGTGTCGCTTTCTGTCCTCATTGTGATGGGCCGTTTTATAAAGGAAAGCATGTAGCGGTAGTAGGTGGTGGAAATTCAGGCATTGAGGCAGCCATTGACTTGGCAGGTATCTGCTCCAAAGTGACTGTTTTTGAATTTATGGATGAGTTGAAAGCGGACAGTGTACTTCAAGAGCGACTTAAATCATTGCCGAATGTGGAAGTGTTTGTAAGTTCACAGACTACGGAAGTGATAGGAAATGGTGATAAGCTGACTGGCCTACGCATCAAAGACCGCAAAACGGAAGAAGAACGTTTGGTGGAATTGGATGGTGTATTTGTACAGATCGGGCTTTCTGCGAATAGCAGTGTATTCCGCGACATAGTGGAAACCAACCGTCCGGGCGAAATCATGATTGATGCACATTGCCGTACGAATGCGACGGGTATCTATGCAGCCGGAGATGTTTCTACGGTTCCTTATAAGCAAATTATTATCTCTATGGGCGAAGGGGCGAAAGCTGCGCTTTCTGCATTTGACGATAGAGTGAGAGGGATTATCTGATTGATATATTCAGATATAAAAAGCACACAAACAAGACATTAGCGGGGCTGCAAAGGTATGAATCCATATCTTTGTAGCTTTTTATTTTTTTCTTAGCTTTGAGACATTTAACATTAACCCCAAAAACGAAGAACAAGAAAAAGAGAGGTTTTACTGGATATGACAGTCTAAACAGTCTAAACAGTCTAAAGTTTTGACAACCTTAAATGATGGAGGTGTGTCTAAAAGTCTGACACACCTCCATGAAATAATTATTTCATAAAGTGTTATTCGGAGAAATATGTATAATAGAATTTCTCAATATCTCCGTCATAGTTCTTGCTTTCCTCTTTGATACAACTATTTTCATCATATTCGAATGTGTAAGTAGATGCAACGGCTGAATGCTGCCAGCCGCTACTCGTATGACAATTGGCCGAAGCTTTTCCAAAGAGACCTGTTTCAACCAGCCAACGACTTGGACCACTGCCTTCCGCATAGATACAATGTGCTCCGCCTACATTAGGCACGGCAGAATAGGTCTGAACCTTGAATTGTTCTACTCCATCAGAGAATCTGGTCCATTGCGTAATATTACCATTTTCTATGGTGATGTTAGATGCGATATTGCCATTTTTTACAGCTTTTGTCATGTAGCCATTCTCGTCGTAAGTATATTCATATGTATTCGAACCATCTACAAAAGTAGCGACATACCCCTGGCTATTTAATGTCATAGTATATGCGTTCTTACCTGTCACCGTGACGCTGTTTCCGTCGTAAGCAAAGAGCCATTCTCTATCCAACTCTTCTCCATTTAGTCTGTAGACACGTTTAACCGTACCATTGTCATTATATTCGTAATACCATTTATCCCAATCATCTGCAAAAGTAGCTATCCGATAAACAGTTACTTCAGAGGTCGTTGTAAAAGTGATTTCTGCATACTCTGAATCTTCAAAGTAGATCGATCCGGTTTTTTGAGCTTTTACTTTGAATGTGTAACTTTTTTCCGGCTCTAAACCTGTCAGTTGAATCGTATTTTGGTCAGTACTTTGTTCATTACCGTTATTCAAACTATAAATATAAGCTGTTGCGTTTCCTATGGCTTTCCATGTAATAACAGCAGAACTCTCTTTTACATCAGGAACAGTAACTTCCGGTTTATCCAGAACGTTGGTATTGGGATGATTGTCGTCATCGCTGCAAGCGGTCATACTTAGTACTACTGCCAGCATGGTTAATAAGTAAAAATACTTTTTCATGTTGTTCTATTTAAGGTTAATAATTAGTTTCCGGCAACTACTATCATTCCCAAACCAACCAGGAAGAAGATAAACATCAAGGCTAGTAATTGATTAACAGATTTCGTTGAGCCTTTAAATTCTTTCCAGATAAATACTCCCCAAATAGCGGCAATAAGTGGTGCGCCCTGTCCTAGTGCATAAGATACCGCCGGACCAGCTTCGCCTGATGCGATATAGCTGAATGCAGAACCAAGTCCCCATATCGCTCCGCCAAGCATTCCGCATATATGAGTTTTCGTGTTTCCTTTAAAGTATTCGGAGTAGCTGACTTTTTCTCCAACAAAAGGATATTTCATCACTAATGTGTTGAAAACAAAATTGCTTAGCAATACGCCTATTGAGAAAACAAAGATTGCAGAATAAGGAGTCATCATTCCTATAGCGGGTGAATTGAAGTTTTCTACATCCATACCTTTCACTACGAACCTGTAGAATAAGGACATTAGTACGCCGGCTATTAATGCAATGATAATTCCCTTTTTGTTGTTTTTCCTGCTTTCTTCACCCTTTTGCATTTTTCCGGAGGCCACTCCATTACAAATAATGGCAATAACAATGAGAGCTACACCGCCGAATAAAAGCAAAGGATTGCCGGTTGGAATTCCCAAATAATTGACGATTACCCCTAATACCAGTGCAATGCCGACTCCTAAAGGAAAAGCTACAGACATACCAGCTAAGGAGATGGACGCTGAAAGAAGAATGTTTGAAGCATTAAATATTACGCCCCCCAAGATAACCCAGCCGATACTGTCTCCAGATGCTTGTCCCAGATCTTCCAGAAATGAACGTCCGGTATCTCCATGACTACCCATTGTGAAGCCTAGTAAGATGGTGAACAATACCATTCCAATCACATAATCCCAATAAAAAAGTTCATAACGCCAATTTTTGGAAACTAGTTTCTGGGTATTACTCCAAGAACCCCAACAAATCATGGTTACGATGCAGAATATAACTGCCAATAAATAACTGTTTACTGTGAACATACTATTAGTATTTAATTGTTAAACATGAATTCTGTTATTTAAATATATAATCCAGTCCTCCCAATAGCTGAAAGCGTTGGTTTCTTTACATTTTCTTGACCGGAACTCATGTTCCAGGTCTGATTCCTTCAAAAGGATATGAATATTACTGCTAAAACCATATTCTTTTGACTCGGGTAGTACTTCTATCCAGCACCTGGGATATCTTTTATGAGAGTTGACCGCTTTTATAAAATTCAGAGCGTCACTTTCATCACCGATGGTGTTTACACAGACTATGCCGGTAAACAAATTTTCCCTTTGAATGGCTTCTATGCCTTCTTTGATGTTATCTTTCAAAGTGATTAAAGCCCTCATGCGTTGGGAACTTCTGATTTCGGAGAGTTGCTTTTCTATATAAGAGATTGTTGCTGAGAGGTCTGCGTTGGTTTTAACGAAGCAAAGAAGAGCAGGCCATGTTCTATTATCGTCTACCATTCATGAAATTGATTGACGAGAGTCTGTTGTTGTTGCTCGTTGATTTCTCCCTGTACGTAGATAATAGGATATTCTCTTGTGCTTCCTTGAGCCTGTTCCGGATAATAAACCGTTGCATTGCCCATTTTGATAAATGGTGTCTCATTCAGAAGAAGGCTTCTCTCATTATTTCCTGTCTGGTTCTCATTGAAATATTTGTTTATGAATCTGAACGCTTTTGGTAGTGCTCCATTCCAACAGGTAAAATCATGTCCTCCTGCACGTACTTCCCATTCATGAGGTATCTGTCTTTCCAGTAATAATCGGTGCAGTTCTTCATTACTTTCGCATAAAGTACCTTCTTTATCTCCAATATCCAGCATGATTCCAAATCCTTTTAAATCGGAAGTACGGAGGGTAGAAAGAATGTGGTAGGGTGAATGTTGCTTATAATAACTGGTTAGACGCTGGTTGCCATTCTTTCCTGCTCCTCCGAAAATCCGTCCCCATTGACTGTCCCATTCTTTTTGTGGTTCTTCTTCTATATATTGTTTTTCTGTACGGATAGATGGTGATAACGCAACAACAGAACCAAATAAGTTACGGTTGCGTAGGCTGACGGACAATGCTCCGAATCCTCCCATAGAGAAACCAATGATTGAACGTGCGCTAACATTCTTGCGGGTGCGGTAGTTGTTATCAATATATGGAACCAGTTCTTTAATAAAGAAAGTCTCATAAAGAAAACTGCCATCATAGGTGTCACTGTAATAAGACAAATAGCCGTCAGGAATAACCATAATGAAAGGTTCAACCTCTCCTTTTTTTATCATTTTGTCCATTACACGGGCAACATTGCCATATTCGAGCCAACTGGTATAATCACCTCCTATTCCATGAAACATATACAAAACAGGATATTCTATATCTGAATGTTCATAACCTTCCGGTAGGATAATAGAATAGGAGACTTCTTGCTTTAAAGAGGGACTATAAATATTCATCCCTTCTTTTTCTATGGGAAGTGCCCAAGCTCCATCTATACCTGATAGAGATAGGATTATATATAACAGTATCTTCCTCATATCATTTCTTTATTAACTGTTCACCAATGTAATAACTCATTGAATAAATACCTGTTTGGGCGGACTGTTCACTATCCAGTCCGTTTCTGACACGATATTGTACTGGAACCTCTGCATCCCGCAATCCATTGAATAGAGTAAGCATACTATTGTAATTACTACCTCCGTCTGTTATATCCAAATAATAAATTTTGGCCCGGTTCTCGTCAGAAAGGTTGTTAATACCCGCATCTTCTGCAAAGAAAAAATTGATAGCAGGGGTATTACCTGATGATTGCTTGTATAAGTAATCAGCTTCTGAACCATAGGCTAATCCTAATCTGAAGTCTGCATTACTTTCAGTATGAATCGTTTTCTCTATTGCATCGGTAATAGTTGAAAAACTTATTTCATTTTGAATAACCTCCTTTACATCAAAACCGGCGATTATCATACGTTTGATTTGCATAAGAGAATCTAATGCCACTGCCACCTTCTCTGTTGTAAGATTAACATTACCTTCTCCTTTGCTGTAATAAAGAACTTTGTAAGTTAGTTCGGAATTGTAGTCATCCGGTAACCATAGTTCGATATTGGAATTACCTACTTTTATGTTTTTATTAGTAGCATGTAATTCCTCTGTGAATTTTTTCAGAGTTTCCTGCGGATAGTTTTCTCCTTTGAATGAACGTTCGATAAAAGGCAGTGCCTCTTTCATGGATTCACGCCAATAACTGTCAGTGTGGGCACCGTTCCGTACACGATATTCGTGCTTGATATTTTTGTCCCGTAATAGAGAATGTAATTCACCGTTTCCTGCATATAGTCTTTCTTCATCATCACCGCAGTCTATGTAATACCGTACTGTTTGAAATGTGGAACTTGGTTTATCCTTGAAAAAGTGTAGCGGACATTGGCTTTTATAATAGCTTGTCAGCCTGCCTGTTCCTGTCTGGCCGCTTCCTCCGAAGTTGTTTCCCCATTGAAGATTCCAACCGTCTTGTGACAAAGAGATGTATTGTTCATCTGTATTTAGAGAGGGACTTAATCCTATTGAAACCGAGAATGTTTCAGGATGTTGCGATGCTATACTTAATGCCCCGAAACCTCCCATAGAGAATCCGGCAACAGCTCTTTCCGTCTTACTGGCTGTTGTTCGGAACCGCTTATCAATCAGGGGTACGAGTTCATTAATGAACATATCCATATAGTTGAACTTTCCGTCATAGTGGTTGCAAAAATAAGAGTTGAAACCTTCCGGCATGATGTAGATCAATGGGCGAATACTACCATTGCTGGTTTGCGCATCAGCTATGCTTTGAATATTCAGACCTGAAGGTCCCCATGAACTTTGGTTCCCTCCCCAGCCATGTAGAAGGAAAACTACTCCATATTTACCCGTACTTTCCGATAGATACTCTTGAGGCAGTAATACGGAATATTTGATTTCTTGTCCTAATATTTTGCTGTAAAAACTTTGATCGGGATTATAGCGTTTGGTAAACAGTTCCGGTGTATCGGTCTGTTCGCCTTCGGACGGACTGTTATCATCAGACGAACATGATAACAATCCGTAGGAAAATAATAATAAGGCTAATAATAGGAGTAGTTTTCTATTCATGGCTTCTCTCTTTTATTTATAAGGATTGATTGGCTCTGCCGGTGTGGATGAATAAACCACCATGTCTTTACATTGAACGGCATATTTTTCATTCGGATTAATCCATTTAATAACCAGTTTGTGAGGTCCTTCCTCTAAATCATAATTATAGAAAATGTCATACTTTCTTTTTATGTAGTCATAAGGCATTTCTATGGTTTCTACTTTCTTGCCGTCAATGTAGGCCTCCAGAATGGCGATGTAATTGTCATTACTATCTTTAACATCTTGTCTGATCATCCCCATTAAAACAACTCCCTTGCCATTGAACTCAAATGTTTTTTCTGTACCGAGATCATATTTGATAACTCTTCTTTCAGAAGGATATAAGCCTTCAAAAGAAACTTCCCATGCTACGGTTTTTGGCTTTTGAATCGTGGTATAGTATTTATCTCCTTTTATTTTTCCTCCGTTTGCTTTTAATACATCACTCAATAGTTTGAGATTAATGTCGTATACAGAACTTAAAGAGATATCTGTGTAGGGGAACTTAATATTTTCACATCTTTCGAGTGCCGGTTTCCAGTATTCGGGGATAGCCTTGTAGCCTTGTATGACTCCAAGAATTCCTGCGGCAGTTGCCGGGTTACAGTCGGAGTCTTGTCCGCAACGAGTGGCTATATCCATTGTTTTGAAAAAGTCGCCGTTGCCATATAAAAGTCCCATAACACAGTAAGCCGCGTTGATAGTGGCGTCAATGTTAAATGCATTGAATACCCCTTCCGGGCAGCCAATCTCAAAAGCATGACGGTTTTCTATTTCCAACCAGCATTTACGCCAGTCATTGGGATATTGTTTCCAATATTTAATCACGTCTGTGATGCAACGGTGAAATTTACTTTGTTCGGGTATTGTTTTAAGAGCTTCCGTGACAATTGTATAAATGTCATTATTTACATAAGCCAATGCATACATTGCTCCCATGTATACACCTCCATACCATCCGTCGCCGTAGTTCATGATATGCCCTATCTTGTCCGAAAAATCGGATGCGGTATTTACCATCCCCGGACATATCATTCCAATGAAGTCTGCTTCAATCTGGAAATCAATATCGTCAGCGTGCGGATTATTTTTCCAATGCCCGGATGCCGGCGGCATAATACCATGCAATATGTTATATCTGGCTGCCTGGTTGGCATGCCATAATTTGTAATCAGCGTTTGCAAAGGCTTTGGCAAATGATTCAGCAGGGGCATTTATCCCTTCTTCTTGCATTACTTCCAGAAAGGTAAGATCCATATATACATCATCATACAATCCCGGATCCTCAGCAAAGATGTCTTTACAATAGTCATCATACCAGATTATGGGAATTTTTTCATGAATGATCGCTCCTCTGTATTTAAATTCTGTAGGACCTCCATAGGTGCACCCTATGGTTTGTCCGGCCCATCCTCCTTTAATTTTGTCGAGCAGTACATCTTTACTTATTTCAACTGTTTTCCCATATTCTATTTGTGCCGTTCCCGATATGGAAAAGATAAATAGTAGAATGATGTTAATCAGGATTTTTTTCATCTTAACTTATTTATTAAAGTAAAATCTATCATGTTCTTTTTTCTCTGAATAATACATTATGTCGTTGATGCGAATAATGTAGTCTTTTTTGCGGTTTAACCATTTCATTTTAACGTGGTGTCTTCCTTCCTTCATGAGGTATTTCCAAGCCGGTTCTACTTTGCGGTCTGTATTTCTCATGGGTAAAGTTGCTACATGGTCCAACTCTCCGTCAATCCATATTTCCACTTTAGCAACGTATGGATCATTGGGCTCTGCCAATCCGAAGACCTCGGAACCGATGTGGCGTGTAGATACACGATTGATGTAATCGGGAGTAATACTTCTTGTGCAGCAAATATTGCCCCAGATAACAAACCCATTACCATTGAAATCAAATTCGAACGTATTTGTCAGGAAGCAGTCTTTGCGTTCTCTGTAAAGTGGATAGGTGTTTTCAAAATTTTGTTCTAAAGGAAGTACATCCGCCTTTTTGATTGGAATTTCAATTTTCCCATCGGATACTGTACCGCCCGTTTTGACTATAAGTTGTTTGGCTTGTTCAAAGCTCATTTTGTAAGCTTTTGCCAGAGACATGTCAGTTCCTTCAAATGTGAAATTTTCTACTTCTTTTAAGGGATTCAGCCAGAATGAAGGGATGTTGTTATATCCATACATGACTCCAAGCACACCGCCAACTGTAGACGGATTACAGTCAGAGTCTTGTCCGCAGCGTGCTGCAATATCGACAGAATTAGTAAAGTCTCCTTTGCCGTAGAGCATAGCCAATGCTACGAAAGCGGAATTGAGCTTGGCGTCAATATTAAAGTTTAGAAATACACCTTTTGGACACCCTACATCACAGTTCCATTTTTCTTGCAGGAAGTACCAGCAATCTTTCCAGTTGTCCGGGTGCAAAGAGTGGAAATTGATTACATCCTGAATACATTGATGGAATGTGCTCTCTTCAGGTATAACGGAGATTGCGGTTTTTAGAATTGCTTCCGGACTCTTTTCATAGAAAGCGGAGCTATAAAGAGCAGCTACGAAAGCACCGCCATAAAAACCGTCACCACTATTCATAATGTGACCTACTTTAGAAGCGATATCCAATGCTTCCGGCAGCATTGCCGGAGCCATCAGACCAATGAAGTCTGCTTCGATCTGGAAATCCAGATCGTCTGCATGTGGGTTATTCAACCAATGACCGGAAGCCGGTGGCATGATACCTTGGCGGATATTATATCTACCTGCTTGGTTAGCATGAGCCAAATGATAATCAGCGAATGCAAATCTTTTGGCAAGTTCTTCTTGTGAACAATCCAGGCCAAGTTCGTCAAATGCCTCAACAAACGTGCAATCGTTATAAATATCATCGAATAATCCGGGTTTCTTTTCCCACCAATATTTTACGTAACCTTCCGCCCAGGGGATCGCTGGTAATCTTGAATATAAGTTCCCGTGAACTTAAACTCTGTAGGTGCTCCGAAAACGACACCAATGGTTTGTCCTGCCCATCCTCCTTTAATCTTATCTAAAAGTTCTTTATCAGATAACTTTAAAGTTTTTACAGGCTGGGCCTGTACGTTGAGAGCAAAAAGCCCTATGATACATATCGTAATTATTTTCCTCATTTTTCTCTTCCTTTATTTCTCGTAAACTCCTAGTTCGGTAATAGATATGAATGATGATACATTCTTTGTGTATTTATGCCAGTGTTCCTGCACTTTTGCATCCATTAGTACGCGTATTCCCTTGGTTTTTACTGCCGGAAATTCCAAAACATATTGTGCAAACGGAGGTTGGAAAAATACAATATCGGTTTCGGGAAGTGCCGGAGTTGATTTGAATTTACCTACGTCATACCAATGTCCGTCATTTCCAAGATATTGAATGTTTAGAGAAGTAAACCATCCTCCGAATTCCTCCAGACAGCCATATCTAAAACAAGCATATTGATGTTATGCTCTTCTTTCCAACCGTATCCGAAATAGTCTATTTTAGGCAGATTACTTTTGGCCGCTAATGAATAAAATACAGATCCTACGCCATCTTTGACTCCGTCATTAATTACTTCTACATTTGTTGCGTACATCGGTTTTCCAAAGGTAATCCAGCAAGAATCGAGCACCTCTTCGTTCAGTTTACGGATATTTGCGTAAATAGTATCAGCCTTGGAGGCTATATTCTTGGTTTTAACTAATAACTCAAAGTCTTTAGTGATTGAGTTCTTGTTATTTGCGCTTAATTGTAGGGTAATCGGATATTTTCCGGCTTCTGTAGGAGTTCCTGCCAGTTTACCGTTTTGGAATGTAACTCCTGCTGGAAGTTTACCTTTTACCAGTTCCCATTTGAAATCAGCATTTGTTCTGCAGGCAAATGAGTAATCGGTAGGCTGTCCGATTTCCAAGTCCGGATTCGGACCGATACAGAATTCCATCGGGGGAATGAATTGTGCTTTGGGGTTAACATATACCATATCACCTTTCACTTTTCCTCCTTTAGAGCAAACCAGTTCGATTGCTTTGTTGTAAGTACGTTCAATCATGTCTTCAATGGAAGCATCGGGAATATCAAACCTGGTGATATTGATATACCGGTCGTTGAAGGGTTTTTCCCATCCTTCGATAGGTTTGGTCAAACTTTCGGGAAGAGACTTTGCACCGTACATTACTCCTAGAAGTCCGGAGATGGTGGCTGCCTGATTATCGCAGTCAAATCCCATTGCACAACTTAAATCCAGCGTCCGTTGGAAATCTCCTTCGCCATACAACATAGCCAAAATCCCGCATAATCCGTTCAGATTAGCATTCCAGATTGTTTTTGTCATGGCCGGTTCATCTATGTAATATTTTTTAGCCATGATTTGACGTGCTTTTACCCAATCTTTAGGATATTTGTCATATAAAGCAATCATCTCTTTTACAGCTATCGCATATCTGTCATCAGCAGGTAGTTCTCTCAAGGCTCGTGTAATCAGTTTGCGGATATCCTTGCAGAAAAAAGCGTCAGCGTACATTGCACCATATAGGACAGTGGGAGATACCGCCCACGAATCGCTTGTGATACGGGCCGCCCAGTCACTTTTTCCTGCAGCATACGAAATCATTCCCGGTGCTGTATACGCCCATATCTCGTTAATCAATTGAGGGTCGATCTGATACCAGTGGGGATTCAGATTTTCGTCACCGGTGAACGGAGGGGTGAATCCAAGATGCATTAATCCAAGTGCAGCCCTGTTGGCCAACCATACACGGTCACGGATATGATACATCCATCCTTCGCGCATATTGGCATAAGTAGGTTCTACACCATATTTCTCCATTAATAGTAAGTAGATATACTCAACATCAGTATCGTCATCAGAGAATGCACCATTATACTTCTGCAATTTATCTATATTTTTAGTGTAGCCGAATGGAAATCTGGATTCCGGGGCAGGTTCATCTACAAACTTGTTCTCAAAAGGAAGTCCATATATATTTCCTACCATTTGCCCGATCCAAGCTCCGGCTATTTTGTCTTTTAACTCTGTCTTTGAAATTTTTTGTGCAGAGATAAATAAGATGTTGGTAATTAAAACAAGTAAAAAGATGATTGGTTTTTTCATATTTATCAGGGTTGATTTGTTGGAAGGTACACTTTTCTATGTGAACCTTCAATTGTGGTTAATAATCTTTGTTTTGAGATAATTTTGGATTTGCATTTAAAATATCCGTAGGAATTGGAAATACATTTCTAAAAGTTTCTGAACTTTGGTCAGGGTGTGCCCAATATTTTTTCAGATATTTTCCGAAACGTATCATATCTTCATGGCGCCATCCTTCCCATGCCAGTTCTCTGCCTCGTTCTGCATAAAGTTCATCAATCGTCAATTGGCTTGTAATATATGCATCAAGACCAGCTCTTGTACGAATCTTCTTAAAGTCTGCCAGTTGGATAGCCTCGCTTGTTCTGTTTTGTCGTACCAAGGCCTCTACGTACATTAATACAACATCGGCATAACGGAAGATGGCAAAGTCGTTGTCCATACTAACTGTATATTCTTTTAAAGAACCATCAGTCTGGTAATGCCATTTCCAGCAGCGTGCACCGTCGTATGTACCACGTCCTCCGTTGCTATTGTAATATTTTTCTTCAAGGAAGACAGGAGTATATTCGAAACCAAGATCCTTTCCGCTTAGGTCTACTTGAGGACCGTATAACCAGCTCTGACTTCTGCGAAGATCTTGTTCTGCGTATGTTTGGAAAAAGTCCGGTTGGCAGAGAAAACCCGACCATGGAGCTGCCGGAATATTAAATGTTGCTTGTGATGCAGCTTCCAATGTCAGCGTATGCAGATAGAATGAACTACTGCTACCACTAGTATATACTCTATCATAAAGGATTACAAAGATATTCTCTTTAGAATCTTCGTTTTTAATGTCAAAGTTAGTAGAATAGGAGTCTTCAATGCTGTAAGCACCTATATCCATAATGTCTTTACAGGCTTTCTCTGCTTTGTCATACATTGGAGTACCGAACCATGCTTCTGCATTCAGATACATTTTCGCAAGAATACAATAAGCGGCAGCTTGTGTGACCCGTCCATAATTAGTATCTGAAGGCTCCCTGTCTAGGAACTCGATATTGTCATTAATTTCTTTTTCCAGATAATTGAAAATATATTCACGACTTTTTTGTTCCGGGTATCCGGTTTCCGTGTAGTCAGTTGTGAAAGGTACGTTTCCCCAACAAGAAATGGCTTGGTAATAGTAGAAAGCACGCAGTATTTTCATTTCGGCTATAATCTTCTCTTTTCCTTCAAACTGGATAGGTGATAGTTCCGTTTCGTAAATAATTTCATTACATGCAGCAATACCATTAAATATCCAGTTCCAGCCCCTTGTTAATAATTTATTTGCAGGTGGAATTTTATTCGTCTGGATTTCTTCATAACGTCCATTACTGTACCAGGAACCACCACAAGCGGGAACAGCACATTCATCAGAAGCTTGTAAAAGTAGCGTCCATAAACTTTGTTCGGAATTGTATCCTTGTAATTTCGTATATGCCTACCTGCATTGGCTACCAGTTCCTTCTCATTTTTAAAGAAGTCATTCATAGCTACTTCTGTATAAACAGTTTCGCTAAGATCGGTACATCCGTATAATAATATACAGATAACGAAACTTAATATTATATTTGTCTTTTTCATGGTAATCTTATTTTTTAGAATACTATATTAACTCCAAAAGTAAATTCTGTTGTACGCGGATAATAGCTCAAACTTTCCATACCGGGTTCCAGTCCGGAAAGGGCAACTTCTGGGTCGACACCAGAATAACCGGTGATACAGAATATATTCTGTGCAGTAAGAGACAATCTTAGTCTTTTTATCATTTTAGATGTGAAATCCCAAGTATATCCAAAGGTAACATTATCTAGTTTTAAATAAGAAGCATCCTCTATATATTTGGAGGAATATTTATAGGTCGTACTTGTGAAATTCGTTTGAGATAACCAGTTTGATGAGATATTTCTAAGTCCGATGTTGCTTAGATTTTCATATTCCATCGCATAGTTGTTCAGAATTTCTCCGCCGATAGATGCACGCAGTGAGAAACTCAAGTCGAATTTCTTATATCTGAAGGTATTACTCCAGCTAAGAGTGGCATCCGGATAAGCACAGCCAATTTTTTCCCATTGTTCTTCCGGTACGGAACCGTCTGCATTTTGTCCTAGCAATACATCTTTTCCATCTGTATCAGTTCCTAACCATATAGGACCATAGAAAGTACCCAATGACTGTCCTTCTATCAGACGTTGAGTGTAGCAGGCAGCACTTGTAGACCATCCCACTTTGTATGTTCCGTTAGTGAATTCATCATTGGTGAATTTCACCAATTTGTTTTTATTGTGCGAAACGGTAAGTGAGGTATTCCATGTAAAGTCCCTAGTGTTAAAAGGTGTACCGGATATCGTCAGCTCAACTCCTTCATTAGTTACTTTTCCAACATTCGTAAACAAGGTATTATATACATAAGGAGGTGTTGGCACGATGTAGTCATATAGCAAGTTTGATGTAGTCCGTTTGTAATAATCAAAAGTGAACGAGAGGCGGTTGTCAAACATTGTCATATCGACACCAACGTTGAACTCTGCTTTTTTCTCCCATTTTAGATCCGGATTTGCATTACTTGCAGGTTGATAAGTATTGATCCATTGGCCATTGTAATAGAATTTACCGGCTGTAGTCATCATCATCAAAGATTTGTAGTTTGAGAAATCCTGGTTACCGGTAACTCCGTATCCGGCTCTCAATTTTAAATCATCGATCCATTTGACATTCGAGAGGAATTTCTCTTTATTTATACGCCAACCTACGCTGACAGCCGGGAACCATCCCCACTTATTATTGTCACCGAAACGGCTGGAGCCATCACGACGTAGTGAAGCAGACAAAAGATATTTATCATCGTAGTTGTACATAAAACGTCCGAAGAATCCGATATATGTATTATCTTCTTTATTGGACGACATGCTGGCTTTGCCTTCAGTTAGATTCGTTCCTGTTCCGATGTTATGAGTCTGGTTGTCATCGAAGTCGAAACCGGAATTTGTCATGGATGCAGATGTGCTGTAAGTATACTGGTATGTATATCCGAGTAATGCCTGAATGGAATGTTTTCCGAAAATATTCGAGTAATTTAAAGTAGACTCATATTGTGTATCGTTTTCCTGATAGTTTTCAATATAGGCTTGCCCGTTTGTTCCTATTAAACTTGGATAATAATGTGTGTAGTATTCACGTGTCTCATATTGTTCCTTGTCGTATGAAACAAAGTTCTCCCATTTTAATCCTTTTATAGGCAATATGTTTAGAGTAGCACGAATATTTGCACCATAATTATCATTCTTACTTTCCATGTTCCTTTCGTTAATGATCGCTACCGGATTGTAATATTCCATTGCTTTGATACGGCTATATCCTCCGGCATCCGGATCGCTGTCGTCATAAACAGGCTCTGTTGGATTATGGGTAAATGCCTGCATAAAAGCACTTGTAGAGGAAGGGCTGTATTTGCGATGAATGATATTCAGGTTATAATCCAAATCGACCCATTTATCTAATAATGACTGGCGAATATTGGTACGTGCCATTAGCTTTTCGGAGCTATTATGCTTTTGCAAGCCATCGCTCTTTTCATAATTGAAAGAAGTGTGGTGTGAGAACTTCTCGGAACCTCCGGATATAGACAAGTTGTGCTTATGGCTGAACGGAGTTTGTGTAATTTCTTTAAACCAATCGGTATCACTGTCAAAAATATAACTTTCCAATTCTGGGCGATATTCCTTGATAACAGATTTGTATTCGCTTGCCGATAAAGGTTTTGCTCTGCGTGAAACGACTCCCACGGTGAGTTGCCCATCATAAGAAACTTCCGTTTTGCCACTTCTTGCACGTTTAGTTGTGACGATGATTACTCCATTCGTACCTCTTGTTCCATAAATAGCAGCTGCCGAACCATCTTTTAATACGTCAATTGATTCCACTTCCTGAAAATTGATATTTCTGATATCTGCACCTGCCACCCCATCAATAATAATTAATGGACCTTGGCCTGCGGAAAGCGTGTTTGTTCCGCGAAGTAATACTTCGTATTTGGCTGTCGGATCAGCACCGTTCGGGTTGATAATTTGTAATCCTGCCACTTTTCCTTGCAACATTCCCATAGCATTGGTGAATGTTCCAGGATTGAGGTCATCTTTCTTCATGCTGGTAACCGATCCTGTAAGCTCTTTCTTTGTGGTAGAGCCGTAGCCGATTACTACAACGTCATTAAGCACTTTCGAGTCTTCGCGCAGGTGTATTACAAGCTGTGTCTGATTTCCTACTTGTTGTTCAACAGTTGCATAACCTACATAAGATATAACCAATACATCAGAAGGATTCGCTTTTACATTGAAGGTTCCATCAACTCCTGTAATAGAACCATTTGTTGTACCTTTAACAAGGACACTGGCACCGATAATGGGTTCATTTGCTTCATCGAGGACTGTACCTCTTATTGCCTTCTGGGCAATAGCATCATTGCTCATCAAAGAAAATACTATTAACAACATACTTGTCAATAGACCGTGGATTGAACATTGTTTTATCATAATAACAGAATTAAGGATGATTATTGTATTTCTTTTCTCAAAGGTATAGATACTTGTGCTCCCATTCTGGTAACAGAAATAGAAGAGGCTTTACTTGCAAATATAATTGCATCTTTTAGATTTTTGCCCTCAGACAGAGCTACGCACAATCCGCCGCAGAATGTATCTCCGGCAGCGGTTGTGTCTACTGCTTCTACCTTGAAGGCTGGAATGTGGATAAACTCATTGTTTTCATAGGCGAGAGCTCCTTTGGCTCCCATCGTAATAATGACAGTTTTTATGCCTTTCGAACTAATATAACGAATCGCTTCTTTTGCCGATTCATCATCTGTAATGTGCATTCCCGAGATGATTTCAGCCTCTGTGACATTAGGAATAAGAATGTCGACATTGGCTAATAACTCGTCAGGCAGTTGTTGGGTAGGGGCAGGGGCGGGATTTAATATAACGGTAATTCCATCTTTTTTCGCCATTTTGGCTGCATAAGTGACACTCTCGATTGGAGTTTCCAACTGCATGATGACGATGGATGCCTGTTTGATGGCAGGTTCTGCATGCTGTATGTCATCAATAGATAAAGTCCCGTTGGCTCCGGAAGCAACAACAATACAGTTTTCCCCTTTTTTGTCGACATTGATAAGAGCTACTCCTGACGGTTCCTGCGGGGTAATTCCTACATAAGTAGTGTCGATCTTTTCTTTGTGAAACATTTCCAAGGTTTCATTTCCAAAAATGTCATTCCCTATTTTACATATGAAAGTGACATCTCCTCCTAGTCTTGCAGCAGCTACGGCTTGGTTAGCTCCTTTGCCGCCATGATTCATTAAGAAGTTTCCTCCCAGAATTGTTTCTCCTGGTTTTGGTAGACGGTCTGATTTGATAACCATGTCCGTATTACTACTACCTATCACTACGATTTTCTTCTTTGTGTCCATATAATGAGTATTAAGTATTAAGGCGAATTGAATCGTAAACGATGCGCAATCGTTTGTGCAAATATAGAAATTTTTTTCAAAACAAAATATTTTTCTTGCTTTTTTCTCAAATAAAATGTTATTTTTGCAAAAAACAGCCAGTAATGAAGAAAACTCTGATTGATGTATCAAAGAAAACTGGGTACTCTATCTCTACGATTTCCAGAGTGTTAAATGGGAAATCAGAGAAATATAGGATCAGCCAGTCTGCTAAGGAGGTTATTTTGCAGTCCGTTAAAGAATTGAACTATCAGCCTGATATAGTTGCGCAAAGTTTGCGCAATAACACGACATATACTATAGGCCTTCTTGTACCACACATAGATAATCCTTTTTTTGCCAATATAGCAAGTGTTGTCATCCGTGAAGCACAACGTTATAATTATACTGTCATGCTTATCGATACCCTGGAAGATCCTGTTCAGGAAAATAAAGCTATCGATTCGCTTCTATCGCGTAAAATAGACGGCATTATTTTGGTTCCAACCGGTGAAAACCCTTCTAAACTCGAGGAAATTAGTACTAGAACTCCGATTGTGCTAATTGACCGCTATTTTGAGAAGCATAATTTGCCATACGTAGCTACTGATAATTATATAGGAGCTTATCAGGCAACGAAATTATTATTAGAATCGGGGCATAGTAAGATTCTCTGTATTCAGGGGCCGGATATTTCTATAACAACTAAGGAACGTGTGCGCGGGTATCTTGATGCGCTTCGCGAAGCTGGTTATCAGGATAACGCAATGATAAGAGGAAATGAGTTCTCGATTCAGAATGGTTATATTGAGACTAAGTTGGCTCTGAACTCTACCACAAAACCTACTGCTATATTTGCGTTAAGTAGTACAATTCTTTTGGGAGCCGTCAAAGCATTAAATGAGCATAAAGTGAGAATTCCTCAAGATATGTCTATCATTTCGTTTGATGATAACTTATATCTGGACTATTTGAACCCTCCTATTACTCGTATTGCACAATCACTGGAGAATATTGGCATTATTGCTGTAAAAATGTTGATGCAGAAGATTTTGGAAGAAACTGAATTACATTCGGAGATTCTTTTGAAACCTAATATTATAAAACGGGATTCGATAAAGGTGTTAACTGATAGAAAGTAGTATTTTAGATAATAGAAAAAATCGGGCTTGAACAATGTCAAGCCCGATTTTTTACATATTAATACCGTTTCTTATGCTGCCGGATCTGGTGCTTCACCACCGCCTTCATTTCCACCTTCTCCGTTGCCTTCATTTCCATTGTCAGGCGTACTTGACACCATTGCCTTTTGACACCAACTATATGAATTTATAAGTATCAAGAGTTCTGGGCTCAGTTGTAATTCTTGGGGATTGGGGGGATTTGATTCAGGGCAATCACATCCCTAAAAATTGATTCATTCCGGTACTATTTTGAGCTAAATTCATAGTTACAAGGACTAATCTAACGCAATACAGTTTTTAGTAATTCTTCTTAGAACTATTATTTTCTTCGTTCCCTAATGAGTTTTCGTTCCACTTAAGTGGAGCGATAGTTCAACTTAAGTGGTTCTATCGTTCGACTTAAGTAGAACGAAAACTGAAGTGCAGATCTAATTATTATTTATAAAAGCCAGGAAACTAAATACAGTATTAAGACAGGTTATCTCTTACTGACTATTGGAAGCTACTGTTTAGTTCATTTCCGTACCGGAATGAATCTATTTTTAAGGGTGTGATTGCCTGAATCAAATCCCCAAAATTTTCAGATTGAGCCGGGTTCTGGTGGAATCACTCATATGTGAGGTGGATGTTGCTCATTCTTTTTCAGGTAAAGACACTAATTTATGCATTAAATGAGAAAATACGATATCCCCCCTTTATATTTTCTTTTAAAAACGATACCTTTGAAGTGTTTTCTTTCTTTTTTATCAAGTATGGATTGATTTCCGGCAAGTTCTCCTATATTTCCCGAATTAATATTCATTAACTTATTTGCCGTAATACTTTTTAATGCCTCTTGTGTATTAGCTAATAGATATTGAACTATTAACTTTAAAGACTAATATTATGGAAAAAGATTCTCCTTTTTCATCCACCGGCAGAAGGTGTATTGTAACCCTAATGTGCATATTTGTCACTGCTTTTGTTTATGCACAACAGCAAAAAATATCGGTTAGTATCAAAGAGCTTCCTCTTAAAGAGGCTATCAGTCAGATAGCAGAGAAGGCATTGATGAATGTAGCCTATAGCAAAGAATTTGTGGATACGAGTAGGAAAGTGTCATTGGAGGTAAAAGACACAGATGTAAGCAAAGCACTAACTCTTTTGCTAAAAGGGACTAACATTGGGTTCCGTTTCCTGGATGACAGTATTTTATTTTATAATAAAGAATATCAAAATAAAACTGAACCTGTTGATTCGCAAGGAGAGAAAAAGGAACTGTATGTGAAAGGTAAAGTTACTGACGAGAATGCGGAACCGATCATCGGAGCCACCGTATCGGTAAAAGGCTCGACTACAGGTACAATCACCGATATCAATGGTCAGTATTCCATCAAGGTACCCTATGGAAGTACACTTCGGTACTCATACGTCGGCTACCGTGAAGAAAGCGTCATAGCGAAAGCAACGGCAGTAAACGTAGTGATGAAAGAGAATGCTGTCAGCCTAGAAGATGTAGTAGTTGTAGGTTATGGCGTGCAAAAGAAAGTGAATGTAACAGGTGCCGTATCTATGGTTAAAGCGGAGGCTATTGAGAACAGGCCTATAACTAACGTAACTACGGGGCTGCAAGGATTGTTGCCTGGAGTTAGTATCGTTTCTTCTTCGGGGCAGCCGGGTGCTGTGCCCAGCATCAACATTCGTGGTACGGGAACTATTAACAGTAGTACAGCACCTTTGATCTTGATTGATGGAGTAGCCGGGGGAGACATCAACTTATTGAATCCTTCGGACATCGAAAGCGTATCCGTACTGAAAGATGCCGCCTCATCAGCTATTTATGGAGCACGTGCCGCTAACGGTGTTATTCTTGTAACGACTAAAAAGGGAGAAAAGAAAGAACGGGTAGTATTCCAATATAACGGATATGCCGGATTCCAGACTCCCACAGCATTGCCCGAACTTGTTAACGGAAGGGAATACATGGAACTCTCCAATGAAGCCATGAGTGCTGCCGGATTTTCCAAGCCCTATACGCAAGAGGCTTTCGATAAATATGATTCGGGACTGTATCCCAACGAATATTCCAATACTGACTGGATTGACGAAATATACAAAAGCCGGGCTTTTCAAACGGGGCATAATGTGAGTGCACGGGGTGGAAGCGAGAAAACCGGATTTTTTATGTCGTATGGTTTTCTGGATCAGGATGGACTGGTTGTAGGTGACGGATATAGTTCCAAAAGACATAATGCGCGTATCAGTGTAAACACGGAGGTGTATGATCGTCTGAAACTGACCGGACAGATGAGCTATGTCGATTTCTATAAAAAGGACTTAGGTTATAGCGGCACATCAGGAGTATTCCGCCTGTCACAGCGTATGTCTCCGTTACTTCCCGTCATGTGGCAAATTCCTGACGAGAATGGCCGAATGGTGGATAGTGAGAACTGGTCGTACGGTTCGGTGCGTAACCCCTTGCAAGTAGCCTATGAGTCGGGAATGGAAGAACGGAAAACACGTGTGCTCAATGGTATTTTCAATGCAGATCTCAAAATTATAGACGGACTGAACGTAGGTATGCAGTACTCTGCAAATATATATACCCGCCAGGTGGATGAGTTTAACCCGAAGATGTTGTCTTATTACTCGGACGGTAGCCCGTTGAAAGCAAATGAAGATGCCAAGGACTATATCTCACAAAGCCATCTCGACGTTATGACCCAAACGTTGCAATTCACAATGAACTTTAATAGGACCATAGGACGCCACGAGTTGGGAGCATTGATGGGATTTTCGCAAGAGTGGGAAAACAGAAGCACACTGGGTGCTACGCGTGATAATGTGATGGTTGAGGATATTCACGTTATTAGTGCCGGAATGATTAATTTTATGAATAGCGGAACAAAAGACGAGTGGGCTTTGCGTTCTTACTTTGGTCGTGTCAACTATGCTTTTGACGGTAAATACCTGTTTGAAGCTAACCTGCGTGCCGATGGAACTTCAAGATTTGCCAAGGGCAATCGTTGGGGATATTTTCCATCGTTTTCGGCAGGATGGAACTTTTCACGTGAAAAATTTATGGAGTTCGCTACTTCGGTATTGAGCTCGGGCAAGCTGCGTGCTTCCTGGGGTGAGTTGGGAAATCAAAACATTCCCGGTAATTACTACCCCTACTTGTCACCTATCATAACCGAAGAGTCTTATCCTATCGGAGCTTCTAATACACCTGTTATGGGACTTTGGCAAAACAAAATCGGTAATCCCGACATCAAGTGGGAAACCATCCGCATGCTTAATTTCGGGGTAGACCTTAGTTTTTTGAACAATAGACTGAATGTGGACTTTGATTGGTATAAGAAAGAAAATATTGATGCATTGGTTCGTCCCGATGTTCCGGCTATTGTCGGGGTTTCCAGTAGTAACGTAGGTTATGTCAATCTTGGTAAGATTGATGTCAAAGGATGGGAACTTAATCTGTCATGGCGTGATAAGATCGGAAATGTAAATTACAATCTCGGGTTCAATCTGTCGGACGCCCGTAATAAGATTACCGATTTGGGTGGAACTCCGGAATCGCTGACCAGTACGGCTTCCGGTTCGTATCGTCGGGTAGGTGATCCGATAGGTGCTTTCTATGGTTATCTGACTGATGGGCTGGCGCAAGTGTATGACTTCGAATCGGTGAATACAACTACAGGTAAGTACCAGAAACCAAAATTTCCTCTTGTTGCGTCACAAAACGGCATTGTACAGCCCGGAGATATTAAGTATCGGGACATCAGTGGTCCTGACGGCGCTCCCGACGGGGTAATTGATGACTACGACAAAGTGGTGTTTGGCGAGAAAGAGCCCCATTACACCTATGCAATCAAGGGTGGTTTGGAATGGAAAGGCATTGACTTCAGTTTCTATTTGCAAGGCGTAGGCAAAGTTGCCGGTTACCTTGAGGATGAGGCTCGGCATGCGTTTATCAATGACTACTCAATCCCTAAAAAAGAGCATCTTGACAGATGGACACCTATGAATCCAAATGCTTCTTATCCCAGACTTTATCAGTCGCAGGAGCACAACAGGCTCTTCAGTGATTACTGGAAAGAGGATGCATCGTACTTGCGCCTGAAGAATATTCAGATAGGTTATCGTTTTCCTGCCCGAATGGTGGCACCTCTTGGCATTAATAGTCTTAGAGTATATGCTTCGGCAGATAACTTGTTTACTAAAACCGATTACTTCGGAGCTTATGACCCTGAAGTGAGGACCACCAGCGGAGATGTCTATCCGCAAGTAAAAACCTATGTTTTTGGATTATCAATAACATTCTAACCTATTAAACGACTATAAAGATGAAATACTCAAAATACTTTTTAATCATTGCTTTATTTGGTATAGTTACCTCATGTAGCGATTTTCTGGATAGAACGAACCCTAACGAGCCGGACAATGTGACATTCTGGGTAAATGAAGATCAACTTAAAAATGCCTTGCCTCCCTGTTACGAAGCTTTACAAAAAGACTATCTCGTGAATTGGAGTGAATCGACGGCCGAAACTGTTATGTGGGGGAATATTACTAGTGGACTAAGTAAGGTTTCGGGAGGCAAGCACTCTTATACTGACGGCTTCCCCTTCACTACCTATTGGACAGGAGCGTATAGCTATATTTATCGCTGCAATAATTTTCTGGACAACTATAATAAAGCGCAGGTAGCTCAAAATAAGAAGGACGTTTATGCCGCAGAAGTAAAAACTATCCGGGCGCTTATGTACTTTTACCTCACGGTGTTTTGGGGTGATGTACCTTGGGTAGGAGAAGTCATCCAGCCCGAAGATGCATATATCGAACGTACTCCCAGAGAGAAAGTCATCGACCAGCTCGTCGAGGATTTGAAATGGGCGGCAGAGCGCATGCCTGAAGAAAGGTATACGGGCGATAAACTGGGAAGCTTGACCGCTGGGGCGCTTTAGCCATATTGGCACGTATTGCCTTGCAAAACGAAAGATGGGAACTGGCTGCAAAAACGAGTGAATATATCATCGAAAACAGTCCCTATGGTCTGTATGAATATGAAAAACTATTTCATCACGAAGGGGATGTCGAGAATGATCCGAAAAATATCGAAGCTATCGTATATAGTCTTTTTGTACCTGAAATCCGTACACAAAGTCTGCCTAATGAAACTTGCAGTCCGACAGATTATATACGCCTCAATCCAACGAAGTCGTTAGTGGATGCTTATCTGTGTACAGACGGTAAACCGGCAAAAACCGGATTGGAATATTATAAAAAGACCGGTGTGCAGACCTCATCGTTATACAAGTCGCCTGAAGAGCATTATGTGGATTACTTCCAGAACAGAGATCCTAGAATGAAGATGACTTTATATGCTCCGGGTGACAAATGGCCGGGAGGAGATGACGGTGATCCTGATACGGATAAGGCCAACGAGATATTTAATCTGCCTCGTTTTGCTTCATTGCAAGATAATAACCGTGTGGGGGCAAATAGCCGTACAGGTTTCTATCTGAAAAAGTATAACGATATTGATTTGGCCGGCTCAAGTGTGGGTGGACATGGGAATCTCAATGTCATCCGCTTTGCCGAAATCTTGCTGATTTATGCCGAAGCCACTTTCGAACTACAAGGCAAGAAACTGACACAAACACAGATTGATACTCCATCAACAGGCTTAGAGATCGTGTGAATATGCATCGTATGAACCTTGACGAACTTAGCGCATGGGGGATGGATCTCGAAACCGAATTGAGAAGAGAACGTCGCATTGAGTTGGCAGGTGAAGGAACAAGATACGCCGATGTGATGCGCTGGCGTGAAGGCGAACTTCGCTTTGGACGTGCCATCACCGGTCCCAGCCTGAAAGTTTGTATGAATGATTTGGGCGCCAACCCGTATCCCGATACCGGAGTAGATGAGTTTGGTGATGTTATCTACGAAAAGTCTACCGCGGAAGGCGGAGCACGCTACTTCGACGCAACGAAACATTATTTGTGGCCCGTGCCTAATCCCGAGCGTCAGAAGAATCCTCTGTTAGGACAAAATCCGGGCTGGGAAAAGTAATCATTAAAAAATAGAAACCATGTATTCAATGAAGAAATATTTATTATTGTTTTTATGCCTGACTTTGGGTGTTGCCTATGCGCAAGATACTCTACGGGTGCGGGTAATGACCTATAATTTAAGATTTGGCGAACTGGCATCTTTAGAGGAACTTGCTCATCACATCAAATCCTTCAAGCCTGATTTTGTGGCGCTTCAGGAAGTGGATAGCAAAACAGACCGTAAGCGTACCCCGCATCAGAAGGGGAAGGATTTTATATCCGAACTTGCCTACCATACAGGGATGTTTGGGCTTTACGGAAAAACGATTGACTATTCTACCGGTTATTACGGTATTGGGATGTTAAGTAAATATCCATATATTTCTGTCCAAAAGATAATGCTGCCCCATCCGGTCAAAGAGCATGAGAGACGGGCCATGCTGGAGGGATTATTCGAAATGGGTAATGATACCATTGTTTTTACCTCTACGCATCTGGACGTCAACTCTCAAGAAACAAGGGCGGAGCAAATAAAATTTATTACCGGGCATTTCAAAAATTATAAATATCCTGTAATTTTGGGAGGTGATTTCAACGCGCGTCATTACTCCGAGGCAATACGTGGTATGGATAGCTGGTTTGCTGCAAGCAACGATGATTTTGGAATGCCGGCATGGAAACCTGTGATTAAGATTGATTACTTGTTTGCTTACCCGCAAAAAGGATGGCGTGTGATTAGTACACAAACTGTTCAGTCGCTTTTGTCAGACCATTTACCGATTATTACGGAACTGGAATATGTGAAAGAAGCATCGAAGAAAAAATATTGATACTCACTTATAACATTTATGATTTTCTATGATACATACAATAATCAAGTATTTACTGATTTCAACAACGCTTTTTTTCTACTCATGCCACAAGCCTAAGACGGATATTATCACCCCCGCCAAACAGTTAATAGAACGTCAGATTGGGGAAAGAGCACAGTCTATCCACTTTGAATATATCGAACCATCCGACGGTAAAGATATATTCGAAGTGATAGCAAGCGACGGCCGGCTTACCCTAAGGGGAAGCAGCTCCGTTGCTATCTGTTACGCTTTTCATACGTACATGAAAGAGGCCTGCAAGAGTATGAAAACATGGAGCGGTGAACATATAACGTCGGTGATGCCGTGGCCCGATTATGAATTGTATGAACAGGTGTCCCCTTATGAGTTGCGCTATTTCCTTAATGTTTGTACATTCGGCTACACTACTCCTTACTGGGACTGGGAGCGTTGGGAAAAGGAAATTGACAGGATGGCTCTTTATGGCGTAAATATGCCTTTGGCTACCGTGGCCAGCGAAGCCATTGCGGAACGGGTATGGCTGCGTATGGGATTGAACAAAGAAGAAATCCGTGAGTTTTTCACTGCCCCTGCACACCTTCCCTGGCATCGCATGGGCAATCTGAACAAGTGGGACGGTCCCTTATCTGATGCATGGCAACAGAACCAAATCGCTTTGCAGCATCAAATCCTGACCCGTATGCGCGAGTTGGGTATGCAGCCCATAGCACCTGCGTTTGCAGGTTTCGTGCCGGAAGGATTCGTGCAGAAACATCCCGACACACAATTCCGGCACATGCGGTGGGGTGGTTTTGATGAAGAGTACAACGCCTATGTATTGCCACCGGATTCACCTTTTTTCGAAGAGATAGGCAAACTGTTTGTCGAAGAGTGGGAAAAAGAGTTTGGAGAAAATACGTATTATCTCTCGGATAGTTTTAACGAGATGGAGCTGCCTATTGATAAGGAAGATAAAGAGGCGAAATATAAGTTATTGGCCGAGTATGGAGAAACGATCTATAAATCAATTGCAGCCGGAAACCCGGATGCCGTTTGGGTTACACAGGGATGGACATTCGGATATCAACATTCATTCTGGGATAAAGAATCGCTTAAAGCCTTGTTAAGCAATGTACCTGATGATAAAATGATTATCATTGATTTGGGCAATGATTATCCGAAATGGGTATGGAGCACCGAACAAACATGGAAAGTACATGATGGATTTTACGGAAAGAAATGGATATTCAGCTATGTACCCAACTTTGGCGGGAAAAACACCATGACAGGAGACTTGGACATGTATGCTAGTTCCTCGGTCAAAGCATTACGTGCCGCAAATAAAGGTAACTTGATTGGGTTCGGTTCTGCCCCTGAAGGACTCGAAAACAATGAGGTTGTTTACGAACTGTTAGCCGATATGGGATGGTCATCGGATAGTATCGACCTGGACGATTGGATGAAGATATACTGCGAGGCCCGTTATGGAGGATATCCCGATGCCATGGAGGAAGCTTGGAAACTTTTTCGGAAAACAGCATATAGTTCTTTATATTCATACCCCCGTTTTACCTGGCAAACTGTAGTACCCGATCAACGGCGGATCAGTAAAATCGACCTTAGTGATGATTACTTGCAGGCTATACGTTTGTATGCTAGTTGCGCTGACGAACTGAAAAGCTCTGAATTATACAGAAACGACCTCATAGAGTTTGTTTCGTATTATGTAGCGGCTAAAGCTGAAAATTTTTATAAGCAGGCCCTAAAAGATGATTCGGAGAATCGTGTTCTCGCAGCGCAACGTAATCTGCAACAAACTGTTGATTTGTTGATGGACGTTGACAGGCTGTTGGCCTCTCATCCTTTATATCGATTAGAAGAATGGGTGGAACTTGCGCGCAATAGCGGAACAACTCTTCAGGAAAAAGATGCTTATGAAGCAAATGCCAAACGCTTGATTACAAGTTGGGGTGGTATTCAGGAGGATTATGCTGCCCGTTTCTGGAGCGGGCTGATTAAAGACTACTATATCCCTCGTATACAGCTCTATTTCACAAAAGACCGGAATAAAATCCGAGAATGGGAGGAGCAATGGATTACATCTCCTTGGAGTAACAGTACAACTCCGTTTGATGATCCGGTCGAGGCTGCATTGAGTTTAATAGAGAAAACAAATAAGTGATAGCTTTTATGAAAAAGATTGTATTGGCATTCGACTCGTTTAAAGGTTCGGTCGGTTCTTTCGAGATAGCGAAAGCTGCCGAAAAAGCGATTCAGGAGGAATTACCCGACTGTCAGATTATACGTTTCCCCATCGCTGATGGTGGCGAAGGGACTACAGAAGCTCTATGCTCTGCCCTTCATGCCCAAACGGTGTCATGTCGGGTGCATGATCCATTCATGAAGCCAATTGAAGTATCGTATGGTATCGTAAACAATGGTGCGATGGCTATTATCGAAATGGCCTCGGCCTGCGGTCTGCCATTGATTGATTCAAATCGGAGAAACCCCATGAAGACTACGACTTATGGAGTTGGAGAAATGGTTGCTGACGCATTAAAACGCGGGTGTCGGGAATTCATTATCGGAATCGGTGGAAGTGCTACGAATGATGCAGGAATAGGTATGCTGAAGGCTTTAGGTGCACGTTTCTTAGATAGTGGAAACGGTGAGTTGGAGCCTGTCGGTGAAAATCTGATAAAAGTTCATCAAATAGATATTTCCCAATTAAATCCGGCATTGAAGGAAAGTAAATTTACGATTGCCTGTGATGTTAGTAACCCATTTTTTGGAAAAGAGGGTGCGGCCTATGTATATGCTCCCCAAAAAGGGGCAAATAGTTTGCAAGTGATAGAGTTGGACAATGGGTTGCGGCATTATGCACAGGTGATAAAGGAATATACAAATATGGATATATCGCAGCTTCCCGGTGCCGGAGCAGCCGGAGGAATGGGAGGCGGCCTGCTTCCGTTTTTGAATGCAGAATTGCAATCCGGAATAGAAGTTATATTGAAAACGCTTCGTTTCGAAGAGGTCGTCCGACAGGCAGACCTGATACTGACCGGAGAGGGGAAACTGGATCGCCAGACTGGTATGGGAAAGGCGCTGGACGGAATTTTACGTGTCGGTGAGAAATGTCAGGTTCCGGTGATAGCGCTGGGGGGAGCGGTCGAAGCCACCGAAGCGCTTAATAGGATGGGGTTTACTGCCGTACTGCCTATTCAACCTTTTCCGGTAACACTTGAAGAGGCGATGCGACCGGAGTTTACGAAAGAAAACATAGAGAGAACGGTGCGACAGGTGGTGAGAATCATAAAACAATTTACTAAATAATACTCAATGACAGCGATAGGCGCATTAATCGGGCTTTCATTATCCATACTGTTAATCATAAGAAAGCTTTCTCCGACATACAGTCTGATTATCGGAGCGATAGTCGGAGGGTTGTTGGGGGGACTATCTTTAAATGAGACTGTTACGGTGATGACCGAAGGGGTGAAAGAGGTCACCCCGGCGGTATTGCGGATTCTGACAGCCGGAGTCTTGTCAGGCATATTAATACAAACCGGAGCTACCACGGTCATCTCCAATGCGATTATAAACAAAATGGGTGAAAAACGGGTATTTATGGCATTGGCACTCGCAACGATGTTGCTTTGTACGGTAGGCGTATTTATTGATGTGGCTGTGATAACCGTTGCGCCGGTGGCTCTTTCGATAGGCAAGCGTCTAAACCTGTCTCCATCTGTATTGCTTATTGCTATGATCGGGGGAGGTAAATGTGGAAATATCATATCACCTAACCCGAACACCATTATAGCAGCCGGAAATTTTAATGCAGATCTATCGGCTGTAATGTTTGCCAATATTTTACCGGCAGTGATCGGTTTGTTTTTCACTGTTTTTGTTATTGTCCGTCTGATGCCTCAAACAGTGAAAAACAAAAAAACAATGATGCAAACAGAGGATAAAGAGGAAGAGAGAAATCTGCCTTCGTTAAGAACCAGTCTGATTGCTCCTGTTGTTACGATTGTTTTATTGGCATTACGTCCTGCGGCAGGAATCAATATCGATCCTTTGATAGCTTTGCCGGTAGGTGGCTTATGTGGTGCTATCTGTATGAAACAATGGAAAAACATTCTTCCGAGTATAGAATATGGACTGCAAAAGATGTCTGTGGTAGCTATTCTGCTGATAGGAACCGGAACTATTGCCGGCATCATAAAGAACTCTTCTTTGAAAGACTGGATTCTTACAGGATTAGATCATGCTCATATGAGTGATGCATTGATTGCTCCTATATCAGGCGCGTTGATGTCGGCGGCTACCGCATCGACAACAGCCGGAGCAACACTGGCTTCTTCTTCGTTTGCTGAAACGATATTGGCTATAGGCATTTCTGCAGTTTGGGGAGCGGCTATGATTAATTCCGGAGCTACAGTTCTTGACCATTTGCCACATGGTTCGTTCTTTCATGCGACAGGAGGCGTATGCGAACTCAATTTTAAGGAACGTCTGAAGCTGATACTTTATGAATCGCTTATAGGGATAGTGTTAGCTGCCGGAACGACTATTTTATATATAATAAGTAATTAAAAGAATCAAATATTATGAATCCGAACAAACGGTTACTTTCGCTTGATGTACTTCGGGGTATTACTGTTGCCGGGATGATCTTGGTCAACAATACAGGAAAGTGCGGGTATAACTTTGCCGCTTTTGCACATGCCAAGTGGGATGGCTTTTCGCCGGCCGATCTGGTATTCCCGATGTTTATGTTCCTGATGGGTATTTCGACCTACATCTCCTTGTGTAAGTATAACTTCCAGTGTCGACCGGCCATTGCGAAAATCATAAAAAGAAGTCTCTTATTAATATTTATAGGTCTGGTTATGGAGTGGTTCATTACAGCAATAGATAGTGGTAACTATTTTGATTTGAGTCAGCTCCGGTTGATGGGAGTTATGCAACGGCTTGGGATTTGTTATGGCATTACAGCCTTATTGGCTGTAACAATACCGCATAAGAAGTTTATGCCATTAGCTATTATCTTGCTGGTTGTCTACTTTATTTTTCAGTTATTTGGAAACGGATTTGAAAAGAGTGCGGATAATATCGTCGGCATGATTGATTCGGCTATTTTAGGATCTAACCACATGTATCTTCAGGGCCGCCAGTTTGTCGATCCCGAAGGGATACTTAGTACGATTCCCGCTGTGTCTCAAGTAATGATCGGTTTTGTTTGCGGAAAGATAATCATCGATATTAAAGACAATGACCGCCGGATGCTGAATCTATTTCTTATAGGTACCACGCTGTTGTTTGTCGGCTATTTGTTAAGCTATGCCTGTCCTTTGAACAAACGTTTGTGGTCTCCTTCGTTCGTTTTGCTTACTTGTGGGATTGCGGCATTGTCATTGGCATTGCTGCTTTATATCATTGATGTGAAGCAGAATAAAAAGTGGTTTTCGTTTTTCGAAGCATTTGGAGCGAATCCGCTTGTAATTTATGTGTTTAGTTGTATAGCCGGAGGATTGCTTGTGCATTGGCATATTCATACAACAGTGTTCAATAATTTGCTTAACCCGTTATTCGGAAATTATTTCGGTTCATTTATGTACGGTGTATTTTTCCTGTTGTTCAATGGGCTGTTGGGATATATTTTGTTAAAAAGAAAAATCTATATAAAATTATAAATCAGAATGAAAAGAAAAAGTGTATACACGTGTCTGGTTATGCTGCTTATGTCGTTGGCTCTTCAGGCTAAAGACAAAGACGTAGCTGTTGCGGAAGCATTATTGAAACGTTTGCTGCCGTCATACATCGAGAGTTTTCAGTTTCAAAAGTTGAAAGGAGAGAAAGACTGCTTTACAATAGAGTCCGTAAAAGATAAAATTGTAATTGGTGGAAACAACGCCAATTCAATGGCGATGGGACTGAACCATTACTTGAAATATTACTGCCTCACTACAGTGTCATGGTATGCGGATATAGCCGTTGAAATCCCTGAAGAATTGCCGATGGTTGGTGAGAAGGTGGTTTCGGAAGCGAGAGTGGATACTCGTTTTTTCCTGAATTACTGCACGTATGGTTATACGATGCCTTGGTGGCAATGGAAAGAATGGGAACGTTTTATTGACTGGATGGCCCTTAATGGTATAAATATGCCTTTGGCAATTACTGGACAAGAAGCCGTGTGGTATAAAGTCTGGTCGAAAATGGGAATGTCGGACATCGAAATACGCTCTTACTTCACGGGACCGCCGTATCTGCCCTGGCATCGGATGGCTAACATAGATCGTTGGAACGGTCCGTTGCCGATGGAATGGCTGGAACACCAGGTAAGCTTGCAGAAAAAAATACTCGCACGTGAGCGTGAATTGAATATGAAGCCCGTATTACCAGCCTTCGCCGGACATGTACCTGCCGATTTAAAACGGATTTATCCCGAGGCTGATATTCAACATTTGGGCAAATGGGCCGGCTTTGCTGATGCATACCGTTGTAATTTTCTGAACCCTAACGATGCTCTGTTTGCGAAAATTCAGAAGCTATTTCTTGATGAACAAAAAAAACTTTTCGGAACCGATCATATTTATGGTTTAGATCCTTTCAATGAGGTTGACCCGCCCAGTTTCGAACCCGAATATTTGCGGAAGATAGCTTCGGATATGTACGCTACATTGACGGCTGCCGATCCCAAAGCCCAATGGATGCAAATGACGTGGATGTTTTATTTTGATAAAGATAAATGGACTTCCGAGCGAATGAAGGCTTTGCTGACAGGAGTGCCACAGAATAAAATGATATTACTTGATTATCATTGTGAAAATGTTGAATTATGGAAAAGAACAGAGCATTTTCATGATCAGCCTATATTTGGTGTTATCTGGGCAATTTCGGGGGAAACACGACTTTGACAGGGAACGTCAAAGAAAGTGGCGCACGACTTGAGAATGCTCTTATTAACGGTGGAGGCAACCTTAAAGGAATCGGCTCTACGCTGGAAGGATTGGATGTGATGCAGTTTCCCTACGAATACATTCTTGAGAAAGCATGGAATCTGAATGTAGATGATAATAAATGGATTGAATGTCTGGCTGACAGGCATGTGGGATGCGTGTCGCAGCCTGTGCGCGATGCTTGGAAACGATTATTCAATGACATTTATGCACAAGTGCCGCGCACATTGGGTACTTTACCCGGGTATCGCCCTGTATTGAATAAGAACAGTGAAAAACGCACAAGTAATGTGTACAGCAATGTTGAACTACTAGAGGTTTGGAGAAAACTGAACGAAGCACCTTCTGACCGGAGAGATGCTTTTCGTCTGGATTTGATTACTGTAGGCAGACAGGTGCTTGGAAACTACTTTCTTGATGTGAAAATGGAGTTTGACAGGATGGTTGAAGCTAAAGATTATCAGGCTTTGAAAGCTTGCGGCGAGAAAATGAAGGAGATATTGAATGATTTGGATAAACTGAATGCCTTTCATCCTTACTGTTCGCTGGATAAATGGATTGATGATGCGCGGAAGATGGGAGATTCTCCCCAGTTGAAAGACTATTATGAAAAGAACGCTCGCAACTTGATTACTACTTGGGGAGGAAGCCTGAACGATTATGCCAGCCGTTCGTGGGCAGGACTGATAAGAGATTATTATGCAAAACGCTGGGAGGTGTATATCAATACATTCATCAAAGCGGCCGAGAAAGGTGTAGAGGTGGATCAGAAGCAACTTGAAGATGAATTAAAAGAAATAGAAGAAGGTTGGGTAAATGCAACTGATCGGAAAGATGTTCGAAAAGATATTCATTCAGCAACTGACGGATTATTATCCTTCTCAACCTTTTTATTCAGCAAATATCAAAGACTGGTGAAATAAATAAGAGGCCTGTTTTATTTGTTGCTCGCGATTCATGCTATATCAGAAAGAATTAATATATTTGAAAATAAGGACTTAATATAATAAGTTTTTTATTTTCATATTTAAAATGATTAAGATGTCCCAGAAATACTCACAGGATGAAGCCCAAGCTTTGGTTAAGGCTCTGAAAGAGGGGAACCAGCTGGCATTTAGTATTGTATACAAGACGTATGCGGCGCAGACCTTTTCTTTGGCATTTAAATATCTGCTGAATAAAGAATTGGCTGAAGATGCTGTGCAGAACTTATTCTTAAAACTCTGGCTGAAAAAAGAAGAGATCGACGAGACAAAACCCATAAACAGATACCTTTTTACGATGTTGAAGAACGATCTGCTCAATACGTTGAGAGATTCAAAGAAAAATATCTATTTGCTTGAGGATTGTCTTTCAATGGTTTTGGAATTGGAAGACAATTCTCAAAACGAAAACCTTAAACAAGAACAAATGAACATCATACAGCAAGCTCTTGAGCAACTTTCGCCGCAACGCCGCAAGGTTTTTGAAATGAAAGTTTCGGGAAAATACTCTAATCAGGAAATAGCTGATAAACTTAATCTTTCGATCAATACAATTAAATTTCAATATAGCCAATCTTTGAAGCAGATTCGCGCGACAGTGGGAGAGCTTAGCTTGTTGTTGCTTTATTGTATGATGTAGTTTTATCACTTTTTGCTGATATGGAACGTTCTTTTGAATTAACACGGTTTAACGTAGTCTGTATAATACTTTTTTGTAACAGTGTGTATTACTAATAGATATTGAAATATGAAATCAAAAAAGAAACATACAAATCTGGACTTTGAAGTAGTTGACGGCATCGGGAAATATATGGATGACGACATTCAAAGGATAATAGAAGGCAAACAGCTCGAATTGGGTGACAGAGAATTGCCTCCTTTTGATGAATATCGCATTTATAAGAATATTCAGGAAGCCGTGATGCGGGAAGAAAAACGAAAGAACAGGAGAATAAGGATGCCATTGTTCTTTAAGTGGACGGTAGCCTGTGCAATTGTTTTGCTTGTGATAGGTGTAGGATATAATTTCTATCAAAGTCATAGTGAGGCAAACCTTGTTTATCGGGAGGTCTGTGCTGTAAGGGGTGAGAAGCTACTCGTATTACTTCCTGATGGTAGCCGGGTGTGGTTAAATGCCGATTCTAAATTGACTTATCCGGAACAGTTTGCAAAATACAACAGGAATGTTACGCTGGAAGGAGAGGCTTATTTTGAGATAGCAGAAAACAAGAAATCCCCTTTTCAGGTGCTTGCCGAGAATGTGAAAATACAAGTGACGGGAACGTGTTTCAATGTAAAAGCATACGCTTCGGATAAGGTAATTAAAACTACACTCGACGAAGGAAGTATAAATATCGGGCATGTGCAAAGCCGCAGGCCTATGCAGCAAATGCTTCCCGGACAAACTGCAGTTTATGAGAAAAGGAGTAATGTAATAAAAATAAAAACTGATAGATATCACGATGATGCTTCGAGTTGGAAGAGTAACCGGCTTATTTTCAGAAATGCATCATTGAAAGAGGTGCTTACAACACTCTCGCGTCATTTTGATATAGAGATTACAGTTAAAAACGAAAAGATTGCTTCGTTTACGTACAACTTCGTTTGTAAAGGGAACGACCTGAACTATGTGTTGGAGGTGATGCAATCCATAACACCGGTTAGCTTTAAAAAAATATCAGAATATACATATACCGTTGAATAAGTAAACTTAATCTAATAACAAAAACAAATTTATGAAAGCACTTTTAAAGCCCATTGTATGGGTATGCCTTTTCTTCTTTGCGTATCAAAGTACGTATGCGCAGGCTCTTAAAATAATGAGCTATAATTGCCGGATGTCCGGACAGATGACTGGTTACTCGGTGAAGGAGTATGCTGTATTTATCAGGAAATACAATCCGGATGTTGTAATGTTGCAAGAGATAGATTACAACACAAAAAGGAATAAAAATCAAGATTTCACCACTCAACTGGCTGCGGAGTTGGGATTGTTTTCCGTATTCGGGAAAGCGATGGATACTGGTGGTGGAGAATATGGAGTAGCTATCCTTCAAAATATCCTTTTGTTTATATCAATAACAAAACTTTTGAAGGTATAGACGGAGCCAAAGAACCCCGGACGTTATTATATGTAGATATTCAGGAACCGGGAACTTCAGACGTAATCAGGATAGGAACGACTCACCTGGATCATTCGACAGACCTGATAAGGAGTGCAATGGCCGAACAGATTAATGAACGGATTGGTACGGGAGATACCCCGACGCTGCTGGGGGGAGATTTTAATGCCCGGACCGACTCTAATGTGATTTGTGAGGTAATGAAGAATTGGCAGAGAATCTGCGATGATACATTCACCTATCCGGCAGATCAGCCGACAATCAAGATTGATTATATATTCGGACTTCCACAGAATAAGTGGAAAGTGAAGTCGTTTAAAGTTTTATCTAATCCGGAAGTTTCTGACCACAGGGCTTTGTTTGCTGAAGTTGAATTTATAAAATGAATGGAATATGAAATCAAACTATCTATATCTGCTATTTATATGTGTCATCTCTTGTCTGTTCGTTTCGTGTAGTGATGAGGATAACAAGGGAGAAGAAATTCCGGAATGGAACCGGTTCAGAACAACTAACGTGTTAGTTTATGCGCACTTGTCAGAGCAAAATTTATTTAGCTCTTGTAGTTATAAAGAGGTGGCGTCATCTATCAGAAACACTGTTCATGCAGTGGCATTGTTGGACAGGACGAACGCTGTCTATGGGCAAACTGCAATCATAAATACGGGTACGGAGACTGCTAGAGAGAGTAAGAAAGTACCGGTGTTTGTACCTGTCAGCTATAGTAACGGAGAGAAAAAGATAATCGGCAGTACGCTTCTTTTTCCTTCTACTATTTCTGAAATGACACAATATGTAGTAAAAAACGATTGCAGATATCTTGAAACAAAAACAGAAGCAGTGAACGGAATAGATATGCTCTTCTGTTCTGTATCATTAAATAGTGAAGACCTGATAGCTCCGGCTGTCGACGTTTTCAAGAAAAAGGTAAACGAACAGACGGTTCTGGTAGGCACTGTTAAACGTGCGTTATTGCCTAATCTTGAGTCGGCAATTACTTCTAACTTAACTTCTGATACCTATTCTTTCGTAGAAGTGGAAAATAGAAATAGAGACTCCGAGTATTGTATATTTGTCCTGACTTCGCACAAATGGGCTTTTAGGGGGGTAACCGAAACAAGTGTAAGCGGAGATTTACATTGTTTTCAATTACAAATCGAATCTTTAAAATAAAAAATGAACGGTCATGAAGCAATATATCAAAAATATAATGATCCTGATACTTGCCCTTCCATGGGGTTTGTTGTTGACAAATTGTAGTGATAGTAAGTCTGATTATTCGGACGACAACGCGTATCCGCCACCTACTGTAGAACTCACTTCTCCTTCCGAGATAGATGTGGTGGAGTATAACTCGACGGTGACTGTATCTGCCAGAAGTTTCTCTGCTGTGGGTATACACAGTATATATGCTACCTTGTTGAAGATGGATGAGAATGGAGAATATGAAGAGATAAACGCGACTGAACGTCAACGTTTAAAGATAGATACTTTGCAAACTGATATGACACTTGAATTTGACTTGAATGTCAAGGTCAATACGCGTGAAGCAGCCGGGATACTGGTAACATCAACGGACGTTTTGACAAAAACGGCACAAAAGGTAATACCTATTAAAAAGATAACTAAACTTCCATCCCAGATATTCACAGAACCATCAGATTTCCCTGTTTTAGTACCTGATGAAGAGGTTTCTTTGTCTGTAGTGATTCGTTCTGCTGTGGGCATTAAGTCCATAAACATACGTTGTGTAATAAAGTATTGGGTGACCTGAAGGAATATACGACTATTCCGGTATCAGGCAATCCGTTGGAAATGGAATTTATCCTGAAAACTGTCGTAGACAATAAAGAGACCAATGGAATCAAGATTGTGGTAGAAGATATAGAGGGGTTGAAAGAGGAAAAGATTATCAATATCGAAGGTCTTGAGGGTGTTGACAATAATGTTGCGCTTGTTTTCAACGATATTGAAATGGCGCCTGAATGGGAACATTCAACAGAACCGGATCAACCTTATATTTTCTCCATAGAGGGAATAATGATACAAGGTGTGCAAAAGCATGTATTAAGCCTGAAGGAAATTAAAGGATATGGCTCAAAGGCAAACGGCGTAGACTTTGCTTTCATCAATATATGGAGAAATCCAAGCTTTGTTGCCGTTAAAAACAGAGGTTTCTCTTATGTTAGTGCGTCAAGAATTAATGGAGGGCCGATAGGGAGAGCTTACGATGTGAATGACTGGATCAAACCGGCAGGTGTTGCTACCAACAAAACGTTGTTTACTCTTATACCTGATGATAAGGTTACTGATCTTGGTATTGATGTGATGATGGCGAACGCGGCTTCGGACGTCAAGACTTTTGAGGCGTTGAATGTATTGGAAAGTATAGCTAAAGGAGGTGCCGATATGTTAATGCAAAGAGTCAATGCGTCTGATGGATATCCGAATGATCCTTGTAGTTTGCAGATAAAAGACGGTTCTTATATTGCCTTTGTTACTGCGGCGGGCAAATACGGTGTCATTCATGTTATTGAAGCCGCAAACGATATGGATGCATTAGTTGCCGGAGGATGTAAAATAGCTACTCCTACAGGAGTGGTAGGAAGCCAGGGGCCAGCCTATTCGGGAGCTGGCATAACCGGACTCACTTATGACGGTGTGGCATTACTCTATGGACGTACCTGTAAGTTGAAAATTGTGGTTCAGAAGTAAGGTTGTTATAAATTAAGGAATAAAGAACAATACATTTATATTTTGATGTAAAAGTAAAGAAAGGTCGGCTCATAAAAGAAAATGAGTCGGCCTTGTTTTTAGATGTTTCTTTAAATATTGGTTATAATAGTTTTGATGTTATCTCATTAATTTGCGTATCAAACACGAAAATATTATTTTCCTTTATGCTTTTTGCCGGAAAAACTATAACTTCGAAGCACTTTTTAATTTGAATAATAAATGTTAGATTTGAAGCAGCTTACAACTGATGTATGCCGGATTGCTACCGAAGTTGGATATTTTCTAAAAGAAGAACGAAAGAACTTCCGTCGTGAGCGTGTGGTGGAAAAACATGCACACGATTATGTGTCTTATGTGGATAAAGAATCTGAAGTGCGAGTGGTGAAAGCCCTTACTGCTTTATTGCCTGAAGCGGGATTCATTACAGAAGAAGCTCTGCCACTTATCAGGATGAACCCTACTGTTGGGTGATTGACCCCTTGGATGGAACCACGAATTATATTCATGATGAGGCTCCTTATTGTGTGTCCATCGCTTTACGTAGCCGTACCGAACTTCTTTTAGGTGTCGTTTATGAAGTTTGCCGGGATGAATGTTTTTATGCTTGGAAAGGCGGAAAAGCGTTTATGAATGGCGAAGAAATTCATGTGTCGAACGTTGAGGACATCAAAGATGCATTTGTCATTATAGAATTACCTTATAATCATCTGCAATATAAACAGACTGCTCTTCATCTCATCGATCAGCTTTATGGAGTAGTGGGCGGTATTCGAATGAATGGCTCGGCTGCTGCCGCAATCTGCTATGTAGCTATTGGGCGTTTTGATGCATGGATGGAAGCATTTCTCGGAAAATGGGATTATTCTGCGGCAGCACTGATTGTTCAGGAGGCGGGAGGAAAGGTGACTGACTTTTATGGTGAGGATCATTTCATAGAAGGACATCATATTATTGCAACGAATGGAAATCTTCATCCTTCTTTCAGAAACTTCTGGCAGAAGTCCCTCCATTGAATATGTAGGTGCTATTGTAACTTCAAATTGCTATTATTATGAAACACACACTTCTTATCAAAGACTGGCTTAGTTCTTTCTTATCTTTGCTATTTCCTCGTTGCTGCGTTGTTTGTGGCCGACCGTTAGCAAAGGGAGAAGAATGTATCTGTACAGTATGTAATATCAATCTACCCCGTACTAATTATCATCTTCGAAAAGATAATCCGGTAGAACGGCTCTTCTGGGGACAAATCCCTTTGGAACGGGCTACTTCTTTTTTCTTTTATGAGAAAGGAAGCGACTTCCGGTTGATTCTTCATCGGTTGAAATATGGTGGACAAAAGGAAATAGGTGCAATTATGGGGCGGTATATGGCTGCCGAACTTTTGTCTTCCCATTTTTTTCAGGGAATTGATGTGATAATCCCCATACCGCTTCATAAGAAAAAACAGCAAATTCGCGGTTATAATCAAAGTGAGTGGATTGCCCGTGGCGTTTCTGCTGTAACAGGAATTCCCATTGATACAGAATCCATATTACGTAAGAAAAATACGGAAACGCAAACGCGTAAATCTGTGTTTGAACGTCGGGATAATGTGGAAGGTATCTTTGAACTTCAGCATCCCGAAACACTTGCAGGTAAACACATATTGATAGTTGACGATGTGTTGACTACCGGCTCTACTACTCTGGCATGTGCTTCCTGCCTGGTAGATGTAGAAGATATACGGATTAGTATATTGACGTTGGCAATGGTGGAATAAGTATGTATATCAGTACCCTAATTCACTATGGGTATTCAACGAAAATGAAAATAATCTGTGTGAATCTGTGTAATCCGTGGTGAACTCTAAATTAGCATTTAGCTTGTTTCGGTACGGAAATAACCCAAAATACTATCGCTGACAATAATTCGTCAATATGCAGCTTTTATCTCTTTTTCTTGCTTATATTATTTTTTCAATTGCCTAACGAATTATCGTTTGACAGTTGTTGAACGAACGCTTGACAGATGTTGAACTATCGCTTAACAATTGTCAAGCGAAAACTTCTTAGGCAATGAAATAACTATTAATAGGTAAAGGATCGCTTAAAAATAACTAATAAAATCATTAGTGGTAATTGATTCCAAACGGTACGGTTATAAATTTATTCCATATCATTATATTTTAGACATGATAAGATTATCATTGAAATATATTTCAACATATACATTCCTACGATAGAAGTGTCAAAAATAAAAGAGACGAACAATTTCCTCAATTAAAGTTTAGGACTTTATCAGTCGATTCGTTTCTCGGTGAGAAACACTTCGTTTCTCTGTGTCGAAAAGGTTGTTTCTCGGTGAGAAACGGGTCGTTGGTTTTAAAGGAAATTATAGAATTGTAACCGGTTGGATACCAGTGGTTTATAAAGTAGTGCTATCTATCAGAAATACATAGGAGTTTTATTGACATTTTTTGCAACACTGTTTGGCTCAGTCTGAAACCTTGGGGGATTGCGTTAAAATTCTTATTTTTGCATCATGAAAACATCCTCTTCCCAAACGATTGATCCTGTTGCTTCTTTAAGCTTGTTCTTGC
>NZ_QTMZ01000129.1:0-1157 GCF_003602935.1 Bacteroides sp. AM54-2NS | reverse complement strand
GGCAACACCAAAACAGGTTATGGATTTCCGACCATCTAAGGGAATCACCACAGCACAGAGCAACGAGCACCAACGCCGTTGGACGGAAAAGGGTTGGGGATCCGCTGAAGCGACAGGCAACTACGACCGCAGCCGTGAGCGGCTCAACTTCGAGATTCGGGGCGGCAAGGTCTGTCCCATTGACAAGAGCCGAAGCATCCCGGAGCGCATGGCTGACATCCTGCGGAGCCGTGGAATCAAAGACCCCAACGAGGGACTGGCAGAGCCGCGCTTCCGCACTGTGGTCAATTTCATCTTCGGAGGCTCTCGTGAGCGTATGACGGAACTGGCATTCGGTGACCAGAAGGTGGATCTGACTCATGGAGCGGACAATTCGCATCTTACCCGATGCAAGGACATTGAGGAATGGGCAAAGGATGTTTACCGCTTTGTTGCGGACAAATACGGTGAGGAGAACATCGTCGCTTTCATCGTACACTTGGACGAAACCAATCCGCACGTCCACTGCACCCTCTTGCCAATCAAGGACGGCAAGTTTGCGTACAAGCAGATATTTGCCGGAAAGGACAAGTACGAGTTTTCTGCCAGGATGAAAGCCCTGCACAGCGAGTTCGCCGAGGTCAACAAGCGTTGGGGCATGGAGCGCGGGACTTCTGTTTCAGAGACGGGAGCACGCCACCGCACCACCGAAGAGTACCGCCGCCAGCTGTCAGAACAGTGCACCACCATTGAGCAGTCCGTCGCCGCCCATCAGCGGACACTCGCCTCGCTCCAGTCGGACATCCGTCTGGCAGAGCGGAGAGTAAAAGGACTCACCTCAATGGTCAACAACCTCTTGCAGGAGAAGGCTGAGAAGGAGGCGGCACTTGCTGAATTGCATCGGCAGATTCTTGCGGGTCACGACAATCCTGATGCTCTCCGTCAGCAAGTCCAAGAGCTGGAGCAGGAACTGTCCACTATCCAGTCGAAACTGGACGACAAGAAGGAAAAGCTCTCAGAGGCTGACCGCAAGCTCGATGCCCTGCGTGAGGAGATGACCGCCATGAAAGAGCGCACGGAGGAGTTGCGGCAGGAGGCACACAGATATTCCGATACTATCCGACAAGGTGCGGACACCGTTCTCAGAAATGCCCTTCTCGAAAACATGGTCAGCGAGT
>NZ_QTMZ01000128.1:0-1157 GCF_003602935.1 Bacteroides sp. AM54-2NS | reverse complement strand
GGCAACACCAAAACAGGTTATGGATTTCCGACCATCTAAGGGAATCACCACAGCACAGAGCAACGAGCACCAACGCCGTTGGACGGAAAAGGGTTGGGGATCCGCTGAATCAACAGGCAACTACGACCGCAGCCGTGAGCGGCTCAACTTCGAGGTTCGGGGCGGCAAGGTTTGTCCTATAGACAAGAGCCGAAGCATCCCGGAGCGCATGGCAGACATCCTGCGGAGCCGTGGAATCAAAGACCCCAACGAGGGACTGGCAGAGCCACGCTTCCGCACAGTGGTCAATTTCATCTTCGGAGGCTCACGAGAACGTATGACAGAATTGGCATTCGGTGACCAGAAGGTGAATCTCACTCACGGAGCGGACAATTCGCATCTAACCCGATGCAAGGACATTGAGGAATGGGCAAAGGATGTTTACCGCTTTGTTGCGGACAAATACGGTGAGGAGAACATCGTCGCTTTCATCTTACACTTGGACGAAACCAATCCGCACGTTCACTGCACCCTCTTGCCAATCAAGGACGGCAAGTTTGCATACAAACAGATATTCGCCGGAAAGGACAAGTACGAGTTTTCTGCCAGGATGAAAGCCCTGCACAGCGAATTTGCCGATGTCAACAAGCGTTGGGGCATGGAGCGCGGAACTTCCGTCTCAGAGACGGGAGCACGCCACCGCACCACCGAAGAATACCGCCGCCAGCTGTCAGAACAGTGCACCACCATTGAGCAGTCCGTCGCCACCCATCAGCGGACACTCGCCTCGCTCCAATCGGACATCCGTCTGGCAGAGCGGAGAGTAAAAGGACTCACCTCAATGGTCAACAACCTCTTGCAGGAGAAGGTTGAGAAGGAGGCGGCACTTGCTGAATTGCATCGGCAGATTCTTGCAGGTCACGACAATCCTGATGCTCTCCGTCAGCAAGTCCAAGAGCTGGAGCAGGAACTGTCCGCTATCCAGTCGAAACTGGACGACAAGCAGGAGAAGCTCTCAGAGGCTGACCGCAAGCTCGATGCCCTGCGTGAGGAGATGACCGCCATGAAGGAGCGCACGGAGGAGTTGCGGCAGGAGGCACACAGATATTCCGATACTATCCGACAAGGTGCGGACACCGTTCTCAGAAATGCCCTTCTCGAAAACATGGTCAGCGAGT
>NZ_QTMZ01000127.1:0-1170 GCF_003602935.1 Bacteroides sp. AM54-2NS | reverse complement strand
AAATATTCTGCGAACCGTTGTCTTTTCTGGCTCGTCGGTATGGTAGACGGAGCTATCTTGTTGAGGAACGCATCAGATCGATAAGCTTGGAACTTACTTCCCGAAAGGCCTCTTCTCTTTTGCAGCTGTTCCATATAACGGCCAGTAGCTCTTCCTGCTTACGCATCCTACAACAGTGCGGGCAACATAATCCTATGCATAATAAAAGTATTTATGTAGGTATTGATGATTTTGCCTATAAAAAAGGTAAGGATTATATGAGTGTGGTCGTAGACCAGATGACACACATGCCTATTGCTTTGTTAGAGGATAGAAACGGAGAAGCGCTTGATAACTGGCTCACCCGGAATCCTCAAATACAATATATAACGAGAGACCGTGGAAGATGTTTCACAGAGGCTATAAACAGAATAATCCCTGGTGTTACACAAATCTGCGACCGGTTCCATCTAACCAAGAATATGACGGACACGATGATACCGGAAATAGAGAAAATGATTCGTCAGACCAAGCAAAAGCTCAAATACGAATATCCTGACAGAGACACGGCTTCTTCGTTAATTCTTCAGGACATATTTAACATGGGAGATGTCCGACACAGAGAAAAATTGAAGATATACAGGGAAAGCCTGAACTTAAAAATGCAGGGGATGACCATTGAGCAGACAGCCGCGCATTTGGGCAAGAAAAGTCGCTACATTTATAAGCTCATTCACAACAGGAGAATAGGGGCATACTTGAATGAGCAACAGAAGACAGCTCTTAAATATGTATCCGAACTGGCTACAATCATTAGTGCGGGCTGTATTACCCGAAAAATATTGGCACAAAAAATGGGGAGTAAAATCAGTGGCGCACTTATTGGAAGGATAACATCCAGCTTGCGAAAAATGTATCAACAAAAGAGGAAGGAAGTCAAGGAGCATAATGAGAGCATTGAAAACGGAAGTAAAACACAGAGAGTTTCACAGAATCAGATACGCAAATACATTCTAAAGGGAGAATCGGATAATCCTAAACTAGCGGAACTATATAAGTCCTCACCACAGATTAAAGAACTCTTAAGCGTGTGTCAGAATTTCAGAGATATGATTAATGGGAACACTTATGATAAGGATATTAGAAAGTGGATTGAAAAAGCGAAGGCAACACGGAATATGGCACTGACGA
>NZ_QTMZ01000126.1:0-1286 GCF_003602935.1 Bacteroides sp. AM54-2NS | reverse complement strand
GTGAAATGCAATATCATTGACACTCCGGGACACATGGATTTTATTGCGGAAGTGGAGCGGACATTCAAAATGCTTGATGGAGCAGTCCTCATCTTATCCGCAAAGGAAGGCATACAAGCGCAGACAAAGTTGCTGTTCAATACTTTACAGAAGCTGCAAATCCCGACAATTATATTTATCAATAAGATTGACCGTGCCGGTGTGAATTTGGAGCGTTTGTATCTGGATATAAAAACAAATCTGTCGCAAGATGTCCTGTGTATGCAAACTGTTGTCGATGGATCGGTTTATCCAGTTTGCTCCCAAACATATATAAAGGAAGAATACAAAGAATTTGTATGCGACCATGACGACAACATATTGGAACGATATTTGGCGGATAGCGAAATTTCACCGGCTGATTATTGGAATACGATAATCGCTCTTGTGGCAAAAGCCAAAGTCTATCCGGTACTACATGGATCAGCAATGTTCAATATCGGTATCAATGAGTTGTTGGACGCCATCTCTTCTTTTATACTTCCTCCGGCATCGGTCTCAAACAGACTATCAGCTTATCTCTATAAGATAGAGCATGACCCCAAAGGACATAAAAGAAGTTTTCTAAAAATAATTGACGGAAGTCTGAGACTTCGAGACGTTGTAAGAATCAACGATTCGGAAAAATTCATCAAGATTAAAAATCTAAAAACTATCAATCAGGGCAGAGAGATAAATGTTGATGAAGTGGGTGCCAATGATATCGCGATTGTAGAAGATATAGAAGATTTTCGAATCGGAGATTATTTAGGTGCTAAACCTTGTTTGATTCAAGGATTATCTCATCAGCATCCCGCTCTCAAATCCTCCGTCCGGCCAAATAAGCCCGAAGAGAGAAGCAAGGTGATATCCGCTCTGAATACATTGTGGATTGAAGACCCGTCTTTGTCCTTTTCCATAAACTCATATAGTGATGAATTGGAAATCTCGTTATATGGTTTGACCCAAAAGGAAATCATACAGACATTGCTGGAAGAACGATTTTCCGTAAAGGTCCATTTTGATGAGATCAAGACTATCTACAAAGAACGACCTATAAAAAAGGTCAATAAGATTATTCAGATCGAAGTACCACCCAACCCTTACTGGGCCACAATAGGGCTGACTCTTGAACCCTTACCGTTAGGGGCAGGGTTGCAAATCGAAAGTGACATCTCCTATGGTTATCTGAACCATTCTTTTCAAAATGCCGTTTTTGAAGGGATTCGTATGTCTTGCCAATCTGGTTTACATGGATGGGAAGTGAC
>NZ_QTMZ01000125.1:0-1318 GCF_003602935.1 Bacteroides sp. AM54-2NS | reverse complement strand
AAATATCAGTCTTATTATCTTTGTTGTATTAAGATAAAGACTGATAGGCGGGAAGAGGACACCATAAAAGAGAAAGCACTTGAGGCTAGCCACGTAACGGCCTCTCTCCGCCAAGCTGCAAAGCTCCGATAGAATATCAAGGTTGCGAGCCTATTTAGAGTTTAGAGTTCAAACAGCTTTTACCAGTCTTAGAAAAGTACAGCAAAAATATGAAAAAATTATTTATTGGAATTGATTTTTCAAAGGAGAAACTTGACGCGACGATAATTCTCGCATGTGGAATGAACGAAATAGGCTCCCGTGAGTATGGGTGTTTCCCAAATAACACTACGGGCTACCGCAAGTTATGTAATTGGGTTAAAACAAACGCTTGGAATACAATTGCTGAGGAATGGCTATTCTGTGGAGAAGACACAGGTTCATGTAGTATAGGACTGAGCAAATGGCTTTACGGAAAAGGCTATGACATATGGATTGAGAACGCTTACGCCATAAAACATAGCAGTGGTATCCAGCGTGTGAAAAACGATAAGGCGGACTCAGCAATCATTGCTGAATACGCATGGAGGCAACAGGACAAGGTTGTACCCTTTGAACCATTGAATGAATCCCTTGCGCAACTAAGGGAGATTTTCCTCTATAGGCATAAGCTAGTTGGGCAAAGAGTGGCAATGGAATTACGAAAAGAGGACAAATCACAATCAAACAAGTCAAAAGCAATATCCTTCATCAACCGCAAGAGCAAACACCTTATTGCGGAGATAAACAAAACAATTGCCGAATGCGATAAGGCCATTGATAGCATAATAGAGGCGAATGAGGAACTGAAAGAAAATTATGCTATTATAACCTCAATAAAAGGCGTAGCCAGGCAAAACGCAACCTGTATGTTGGTCTACACAAACAACTTCAAAAAATTCGGATATGACCCAAGAAAGATTGCATGCTATTATGGAGTTGCCCCCTTTGGTAAACAATCCGGAACGAGTGTAAATACACCTGCTCATACAAGCCATTTCGCCAATAAACTTATTAAATCATTATTAGGACAAGCAGCTCATATAGCCAAAATATATAATCCCGAAATTAGAGATTACTATCAAAGACTGATTAGTAAGGGAAAGAAGCCTCAAGTGGCTTTAAATAATGTCAAGAACAAACTCATAAGAATCATAGTGGCATTAGTCAGGAAGAAAGTACCATATGATCAAAATACATACAAATATTATGAAGAACGAGAAGTTATAGAAAGGAAAAAGAACGAGAAGTTAATTTATTGTTAAACGGAATAAGAGATTAGGATATTAGCATAGAATAC
>NZ_QTMZ01000124.1:0-1487 GCF_003602935.1 Bacteroides sp. AM54-2NS | reverse complement strand
TTAGCTTTCAGACAGAGGAATTTCTAATATTAACTTAATAAATTACAGATTATGGAATCAACATTACAGATTATGCCAGTACAAAGAACTAGTAGAAACTTTGGTGAATTTGCAGAAGATGCAACTATAATAGTAGAAGAGCCTGTTGTTAAATCAAGTGTATCGTTTTTAGATGCTAACACAAATCCCGTTACATTGGAAGAATTGACAACTCAATGCGTTGTACCTACATGGGCAAACCAAGAGTTGACAATCGCACATCAGGATTTTATATCATGTGTGCATGATGCAGCCAGTTCTTTTTATGCAGGGGAGACAGTAAATGCGCCTGATATTCGTTGCAGTCATATTGTACGTGGCAGAACTCCCCAAAGTTTGGGCAAGAAAGCTTCTGAACTGTTGGAATGTGAAAAAACACAATTCTATCAAAGACTTGCTTTTGCCTTTACCATTCCAACTATTTATGAGACAATAAATGGGCAGAAACTTGAATTGTGCGTGGGTGGAGTAAGGAACTATTCAGACTTGAACCTCTATCGTTCAACAAAAGGTTTGGAGAAATTCTCTTGCTTTATTGGGTGGCGTGTTCGCATTTGTAGCAATCAGGTACTCACAGGAGAAGGAGTTAAGTTCTCTATGGAAGTTTCAAATATTGGTGAACTCTATAGAAATGTGCTTGACTTGTTTAACAATTTCAATCCTGCCAAAGAAATCCATTTGATGCAAACTTTATCCAACACTTCACTTAGTGAGTCACAGTTCGCACAAATCATTGGGCGTTGTCGTTGCTATCAAGCATTGCCAATTGGTTATCAGAAATCAATACCTAAACTATTGATAACTGACAGCCAGATAAACAGTGTTTGCCGTGACTTCTATCACAACGAAGCGTTTGGAATGAAAGATAATGCTATTTCTCTTTTCGATTTTCACAATTTGCTCACCCAATCCAACAAAAATAGTTATGTGGACACTTATTTGCAACGGGCAGTTAATGCAACGGAAATCAGTGTTGGAATTAACAACGTTTTACGTGGAATAGATGACAAATATCAGTGGTTTCTTAGTTAGTGGTATTTGAGAATATACAGGATTGTCAAATACAGAAAAAGGGCATCTATATAATAAAGTATAGGTGTCCTTTCTTTATTATATCACTTATTAATAATCAAAGATTTATGTTACAAACGTTAGTAGTCGTTACATTTTGGATTATAGTTTTCTTTATTGCGTGTGCAATCTCACCTGTTGTATTCTTCTTGATGATTATCTGGACTATATACAAGATTATTACGGTGAAGTAGTACATTAAAATGCAGAAAAAACAAAGAGCATCCATACAGGTGCTCTTTTTATTTATAAACCTCTTAAATATTAAAGAATATGGTAATAGAAGGCAGTCGCGAATACAAGGCAGCGCAAGAACTTGAAAGAGCCTTGAACGATTATAGTTGGAATCCTAAAAGGTTTGCTGAAAGTACAAAGTG
>NZ_QTMZ01000123.1:0-1583 GCF_003602935.1 Bacteroides sp. AM54-2NS | reverse complement strand
ACAGGGAAAACGCACGAGTGCTAATTGTTTAATAATCAATAGTTCCCTTCTCTTCTCAAAACTTATTTAATGGCAATACTCTTGTATATCTAATAATAAATAAAGTCTTCCTAGTTACTTTTCCTCATATAGACGTGTCACAACTTTACATGGTCATGCCACCTATTGCTTTCATCCTTTTTAATCTTCGGGCTTCTTCAATTGATATATTGATTATTTATATTGTATTCATTCTGGTATTTCATTATCTTCACGTCTAAATAATAAACAGTAATGGATAAGATTGCAAAGGATTTTTTAATAAATGACGAATTGGCACGTCATATGGCTAGTATGTCTGAAGCTATTGATACAATAGACCCACGTGAAAAGAATAAAGTCACTTATTCGGGCAAATTGATAATGCTTGTCACTTTATCGGGTGTTTTTTGTGATTGTCAGAGTTGGAATGATATAGCAGACTTCGCCCGTTATAAGAAAGATTTTCTTAGGAGATTCATACCGGATTTAGAAACTACCCCCTCACATGATACATTACGCCGATTTTTTTGTATCATAAAAACAGAAAGATTAGAGAGTTGTTACAGAGAATGGGCCTGTAATATGAGAGGTGATTCACCGTCCATAGAAGATTGCGACTGGTCGAAAGTTCAAATAGGTGAGGGTAATGATCTTTATACGAATAGACATATAGCTATTGACGGGAAAACGATCTGTGGTGCCATCAATGCTGATAAACTGGTACAAGAGTCGGCGGGTAAAATAACAAAGGAGCAGGCAGCATCAGCCAAACTTCATATTGTCAGTGCCTTTCTTTCTGATATGAGTCTGTCATTAGGGCAGGAACGGGTCTCAATAAAAGAGAATGAAATAGTAGCAATACCCAAATTACTGGACGACATTGATATACGACAAGGAGATGTAGTTACCATCGATGCACTTGGCACCCAAAAGAAGATTGTAGAAAAAATAACAGAGAAACAAGCCGATTATCTTTTAGAGGTGAAAGATAATCATTTAAAACTAAGGGAAAATATCGAAAACGATGCGGAGTACTTGCTAATTTCCGGAAGAGAAAATGATTTTATCAAAAGAGCTGAAGAAACCACAGAAGGTCATGGATTTATGGTGACAAGGACCTGCATATCCTGCTCTGAACCCAGTAGATTAGGGTTCTGTTATCGCGATTGGAAGAATCTTAGGACTTATGGAATAATAAAGACCGAGAAAATAAATATAGCCACAGGGGAAATACAGAATGAGAAACATTGTTTCATCTCTTCATTAGTGAACAATCCAGAGCTTATTCTTAAATATAAGAGAAAGCATTGGGCGGTAGAAAATGGATTGCATTGGCAGTTGGATGTTACATTTAATGAAGATGATGGAAGAAAAATGATGAATTCGGCACAAAACTTTTCCACTTTAACTAAAATGGCATTGACCATTTTGAAGAATTATCAGGATGAAGACAAGAAGACTTCTGTCAATAGGAAAAGGAAGAAGGCTGGATGGAGTGATGAGTATCTAGCTAATTTGATAAACAACTTTATTAAAGCGTTTTAACTCGTGCGTTTTCCCTG
>NZ_QTMZ01000122.1:0-1638 GCF_003602935.1 Bacteroides sp. AM54-2NS | reverse complement strand
ACTTGTTTGAATGTATTCTTCATGGTAAGGACTGCGACAAGAAGGCTCTTCTGCCATGTTTCTATAAACCGGAATGTTAAAACAAAAATATTTTCTTACGGGCATTTTTTATTTTATCGGCTGAAAGACAGCCGATAAAATTGGCGTGGCGGAAAATAGTATGGTTACGTTTATAGCGATTCTCTGTTTATACAGAACTAGAAGGGGGCTTACATTACAACTGTCTCAAATCAAACGCATAACTATAATCAATCAAGCTATGCTGTTTTTCATTTTGGCGCCACGCTTCTTCAGCATGACTCATTTCTGAAATTTCATTAGCCTTACTCTTCTCAAAATGAACTAATACACATTGTAAAACCTCTAATTCTTCAACTGTAAATAAAGACTGTTCAAATTGCTCAACAGTTGTAATCATACTTCCAGAATAACCATTTCCCAAATTTATGATTTCCTTTTTTAATCCGTCCAAGTTCTCATATATAGTACTATAACGCACAGGAACAGGTCCATAACTTATAGCTTGGTATTGTAACCCGCTAATACCTTTACCATATTTCTTATAGGAAAGAAAATCCGAATAAAATAATAATTTATTTAGCTTTGTTTCAAAAACTCCTTGTAATGCAGATGCAAAAAAGACAATAATCTGCTTAACCTTCTCGGGAATGACAGAAGCATACCCATTCATACTTGAACGTAAAGACAAATGGTTGTGAAATATAAATTCATTTATTTTATTCTCAAAACAGGAATTATTTAATAACAGTTCCTTTACCCTTTTTTCAATTTTAAGTATCTCATCATTGGGAAACTGATTTTGAGCAAGTTTCAGAATTTCCAAAAAGAAATGAGGATCTTTCAAAGCTGAAATCATTTTCCCATTAGACACACTAGGCATCTCTCCTTCTTCGTATTTTCTATATTGGTTATCGCCAAAACCTAAAAGTTTAGACATTCGAAGTGCAGATATACCATATAATTCCCGGACTCTTTTTATTTCATCCGGAAATGGTATCGCATATTTCTGACGATACAAATTATAAACTTGATTCATATTCAGTTGATCAAGTTCAGTTGTAGTAAACTCTTCATTTGTATCCTTACATCTATAAAAATGATATACTATCTCAAAATTGTCTTTTCGAAATTCAAATGATTGCTTCTCATGACACAATGCAGCGTCACCACCTGTAAACGGACTTTTCATAACTTCTACTTTTTATTTTTGAAAGGATGTTCTATTTTTCTCTCTGCCAAATGAAAGGAGACACAGATTGGAGAATTTGCTCCAGTACCTTTACTTATTTTGATATAAACCTCCTTTTTATCTACGGACTTGCCAAACTCCCAAAGTTCTCCCATATAATTCAACTTATCTTCCGTAGGACCTTTATAATAGTCCTCAACTGTCAAAGACATTATTATCTTTTCACGCATAATTGCCGAAATCTCCAAATCAAGCAAAGCTTGCATATTCTTCTTTCTATCTATGCGAAAGATAATCCCGAAAACCCTAGCCTTATCTTTAAATTCTTTCAAGAATTTATCGACTGTTTCTATATCCATATCTAAAATATCTTTATGCAAAGATATGAATAATGTAGTATACTACACAACAAACATTCAACTTTAAAG
>NZ_QTMZ01000121.1:0-1755 GCF_003602935.1 Bacteroides sp. AM54-2NS | reverse complement strand
ATGCTGCCCCTCGACTTGCATGTGTTAAGCCTGTAGCTAGCGTTCATCCTGAGCCAGGATCAAACTCTTCATTGTAAAAGTATCTTTTCATCTGTTAAGATGATTTTTTGCTCTGTTCAGGACGCCGTAATTTTATTGACCTTATTCAAATACCTATTATCTTCAATCGTATCGCTACTCTCTCGGACAAGTATTGACGGTTCTATTTTTTTACTTGTACTACTTGTATTGTTTATCAATATTTCAAAGAACTTGCTGCTTTCGTTTTAAAAGCGGGTGCAAAGGTAAAGGCTTTATTTTTAACTACCAAACTTTTTCGGAAGTTTTTTTTTTCATTTTTTCTTTTTACTCATTTCTCAGGCTCTCTATGCGAAAGGGAAAGAATGTATAAAAGAAAAAACAAAGGCCGTTTTCTTTGCGAATCGGACTGCAAAGATAAGAACTTTATTTATTATCCTCCAAAACTTTCGGAAGTTTTTTTGTTCTTTTCTTTAAGCGCAATCTCGCTTTTTCACTATGTCAATTCTGCAAGGCTTTCTTCTCTTGGAAAGCGGGTGCAAAAGTACACCCTTTTCGTATACAATCCAAATATATTAAAATCTTTTTTCGAAGTTTTTTTGAAAGAATATGCTAAAGTACTGATGCAGAAGAATGTTGTAGAACATATTTTTTATCATAAGTGGATTGGGGGCGGAAACGGTACACATGGGACACATTATTATATCACACGCGGGCGCGTAGGCGCACGCAAAAGAGAAAAAGATGCAGAAGAAAGAAATAACAAAATTACAGTCGAATTACAGATGAGAAAAGACAACAGGAAGAAAGAGACAAGAAGACAATATAGAAGGAAAGCAAGAAAATGAACCAAATGTAAAAAGAATACTAGGGATATACCACAAAGGGAAATTACAAAAGGAGATTATTAAAGAGGATGGATTAATTGGAATGGTTAATTGGAATGGTTAATTGGGCATGACTAATAGAGTAATTAACAGGATATATAGAAAAATATTATAAAAGCAAGAGAATTTATTGTCAACCGTTAGAATACTTGTTCTAAGCAGTCTAACGGTTGACTATTCCATATAGATATGCCGGATAAATACTGAGTATACCGATCAGATTCTATATACAAAATCAGAATATCATTCTTTTTTAGGATTCTCGATCCGCAGGCTGACAAGTTCAACCCACTTCTTTATGCCCAAATCAAAGCCGCCTTTTTCTAATAGATGAAGAGCGCCCGCATAATGAAGGGCAGTTTCCTCCCTACTACAGTTGATCTTACAAGACAACTCACCCAGATAATACTCCAGGCGAGCCATTTGGATATAGTCCAATAAAGTATAATCACCTTCAGTTGACAAATCAATCAATTCTCTTATCAAAGCATAGGCCAGTTCACATTCCGTATAGGTTAAATCCGAGAGAGGTTTGTGCATGACAGGATGCTGAACCAGCTGAACAACAATGCGATTAAAGTCTCCGTACATAGGTTGCGTTATTTACCGCATCAGTTCCCGATGGTGCGAGGGTTTATAAAAAAGAAAGAGCTCTAAGTTTGCAGTTAATAGATAAGAGGTCGGAAATTTATTTTAAAAAAGTCAAGCGAGACGAATAATTACCTCCGCATCTTATCAGGAAAATATCAGTCTTATTATCTTTGTTGTATTAAGATAAAGACTGATAGGCGGGAAGAGGACACCATAAAAGAGAAAGCACTTGAGGCTAGCCACGTAACGGCCTCTCTCC
>NZ_QTMZ01000120.1:0-1761 GCF_003602935.1 Bacteroides sp. AM54-2NS | reverse complement strand
TTGCATCCTTATCTTCCAAATTATTAATGAATGCTTCGGGGTCTTTCCAAAACTCCTCTCTTGATAGTCCATATCTATCAAGCACTTTATTGATTCCTTCCATCCAATACTCTGCTGTTATCATATTCATAGTTATTCATCTGCCTGTTCATCTAGCATATCATCATCTTCCTCTCCCTCTATAAATGCCAAAAGCTCACCTGTCTTGGCATCTCTTATATATCTAATTCCAGGAGCTACATATTCAGTAACTACCTCTTTATCACCCCACCATGGTACAAATGTGTTACTCATTATCATAATTGTTAATAACAGTAGTTGCAGGAACTACCCCAAATCCATACTTATTAAATCTTCTCATAAATTCATTCTTATCCTTAATTATATAATTAAATAGAAGTCTAAGATTTCTAAGTCCATTATTCTCACTAGTCCCCACATAAGGATTATTATTAATAAGTCTATCAATCTCATCAACACTCTTGAAGTTGGGAACTCCAGACTTACCTGCTCTTTGTTCAAACTCTATTAAGGGATGTAGTTGGGAGTTAAACTCTGAAGGGATAGTTAGATATTTATATTTATTTCTAACACTTACTTCGTTATACTCTGGATGTTCTTTCATTATCCGTTTAACAAACTCATCTTCTGATACTATATTGTCCTTCATTAGAGCTTGTAGCCTAGGTCCTCCAGTCTTAGCGTACTGATGATACTCAGTTGGAGTCATATCTTTTAATAATGCTGCTTGCACAGTTTCTATTCCATGCTTAGCTTCATGACCCGGTACATGAGCAAAATCGTCCCTAAGTATCTCAAAGGCAATTCTATCGAAGTCTTTAGTAGTTAGTATTTCCTCACTAGGGACAGACCTAGAGAACTTTATTATATCATTATCCAAACCTACATCTCTCTTATTTCTGGGAAGTACAGTTAAGTTTCCATTGTTATATCTATCGACAAATCTCTTAGCTGCTTCGCCATACTTAGTCCCTAGTTCTGCATCTATACTAGCGATTCTCTGTTGCGTTTCAGGATTTAGTAGATATTCCACGAAATTCTGTATGTTCTTATTAATGTCTAAATCACCATTCATAGAAGTTCCTGTATCAATGAACTGGCTCTTCTCTAATGGCTTAGCTCCTTTCTTAAACACTCTACCATTCTTCAAATCATCTCTAAGACTAAAGATTACTTGGTTATTAGAATATCCATTATCATATACATTATTAAAGATTACCCCGTCAGCACTCATCTTATCAGCTGCTCGTTCTAATGCTGCCCTGTTAGGTACATCACCTACAGTAACTATTGGTCTCTCTAACTCTAAATCACCTTCTACTCTGTAAGGTCTCTTGGCAAATCTCTCTCTAGCCTTAGCTGCTTTCTCTGCCTTACCTGGTATAGAATGATTAGCTGCTGTTCTTGGATTGCCAAATTTACCTTGATACCATATACCAACTTCAGGAGCGCCTTCATGAATAGCATCCCACCTTTCTGGAAAGTATAATTTCGGGAGTCTAGCACTATTCTTATCATGTACTACATGTATGGATTGTCTAGGTCCCCAACCTACATTATTGGGCAATGGCTCAACTGAAGGAGTCCCTTTATCTATAGCCTTACTAATTACTCTAGCTCTAGCCCATTTATTACCACCAACAGCCATATCTTTTACTGGCTTTAACTTAGGTCCAAAGTTACGCATTCCAAATCCACCTGCCAAATTACCTATGTTAAAGAAATCTGCAACTACCGGAT
>NZ_QTMZ01000012.1:0-147196 GCF_003602935.1 Bacteroides sp. AM54-2NS | reverse complement strand
AAGCGGTAAAAAGGCAGATGTACAATAGGGCAGGAAGCAAACTACTGAGAGCCAAGATTCTTTATTCACAATAGAAGAAGTACCACCAAATTTGACGAAGAACCCTTTTTCAACTTTATAGTAGGAAAAACTTTCGTTCATTTCTGCACCGTTTCATTCTTTTTTATACTGTTTTGAAACAAATAAGTCGATTCTAAATACTTGGTTTACTGCTGGACCGTTTGCTCCTGTGTCGCTGTACTTTCATTTCCATAGCGGTCAATAGCCGTCACTGCGAAGTGCTTTTTTGCATTCCAAGGCAGGATAGGGGCATATACGTAACTCGTCTCTCGAATATTTTGTGCAACGATATTTTCTGGTCGGTTGATATCTACCGGATAATCATTAGAAGCATAAATAACATACATGGGCTTGTTGCGCTGATCGTTATCAGTAGCAGCCTGCCAGGTTAATTCCGTATATCCATTATCAATGTGAGTAACTTTCAGTACAGAAGGAGCAGTTGGCGCAACATTATCTAACCATGGCATCGGAGGCTGTAAAGCAGGGTATGCATAAAAATTCTCGGATAATTCATCATAAATCCCCTGCGTGTTCTCCATCAGGTATTTCACCCGGTAATGCCCTTCACCCGCCATTTTCTGCTTGCGGATAAAGTTCATCTGACGATCTATTTCGTCGCGTGTCCATTTACCTTCATCGGGATGGAGAAAATAAATGCCGAGTCCCGGAATCACCTGCCGTCCGTTGCTCTGTTCCTGCCAGTCGAGGGCGAAAGGGTAGAAATTGTTTCCCTGGAAATACATCATCGGATAAATTTGATCCATAATACCTTCTCCCATCCAACCTTGCGGGTCCTGATAAACGGTAAAGAAAGCATTCCATCCCCGGGAGGGGTAACGAGAAGTATCACGGTATTTACCTACCGGGCAGGTACTAACTTTCACCCAAGGTTTCATAGCTTTTATACCTTTATATATATAACGTACAATTTCGGAGATATTATCCCGGCGCCACTGATTCAGTGTGCGTCCTTTATTGTATCGTCGGAAATCATATTTATCAGGAAAAAGAGGAGCATTCTCCGGATAACGCAGATAGTCGAAATGCACTCCGTCCACATCATAACCGCTAACGACTTCCCGCACCAGTTTCATCAAATACTCCTTCGTTGCCGGATGTCCCGGATTGAGGAAATATTCGCGCTTGTAAGGAACGCATATTTCTTTCATCCGCTTGGTGACAGACTGACTGCCGAGCGAAGCAACATGCTTCTTATTCCCTAGTGGGATAGTTACCATCCAGGCATGACATTCCATCCCTCGCTTATGACATTCTTCAACGGCAAAAGCCAGTGGATCATATCCCGGATTTCCTCCTGGCTTTCCGGTCAGGATCGAATTGAAAGGTTCGATTGCCGAAGGATATAATACATCTCCACGAGTACGGGTTTGAAATAGGACAGTGTTGAAGTTGGCAGCCTTTAACTTATCAAGAATATCTATTAACTCTTCTTTCTGCTTGCGGATTGTTTGAGGGTTTGTCGCACGTGTGCGAGGCCAATCCAGTCCGTACACCGCTGTCACCCATGCGGCACGAACTTCGTGCTTGGGTTGCGCAACAATTGAGAGGAAAGGATACAAAAGTGAAAGAATGAAAATAGTATAGTGCATATTCTTTATTTTTTGTTTTAAATCCCTGCAAAGTTAGTAAAAGTGTCGGTATTGTTGGGCTGTTTCGTGAGATTATGTTACATTTGCCAAGTTAAAAAAACGACACGCTATGATTACATTTACTCTATGCCTGCTGGCGTTGATAGTAGGCTATTTTACGTATGGACGCCTGATGGAACGCGTCTTTGGTCCTGACGACCGTAAAACACCGGCTCTTACCAAGGCGGATGGAGTGGACTATATTCCATTGCCCACCTGGAAGATTTTCATGATTCAATTTCTCAATATTGCCGGATTAGGTCCTATTTTCGGAGCAATCATGGGAGCGAAATTTGGTAGCTCTTCATACTTGTGGATTGTGCTGGGAAGTATTTTTGCGGGGGCAGTGCATGATTATTTTGCCGGAATGCTTTCTTTGCGTAATGGAGGTGAAAGCCTGCCGGAAATTATAGGTCGTTATTTGGGACTGACTACCAAGCAGGTGATGAGAGGATTTACTGTCATTTTAATGATTCTGGTGGGGTCAGTTTTCGTTGCAGGTCCTGCCGGATTGTTGGCAAAACTCACTCCGGAAAGTTTGGATGCTACGTTTTGGATTATCGTTGTATTTGCATATTATATTCTGGCTACTTTGCTGCCTGTTGATAAAATAATAGGTAAAATCTACCCATTGTTTGCGGTTGCCTTGTTGTTTATGGCAGTAGGCATTTTGGTGATGCTCTATGTTAACCATCCGGCTTTGCCGGAGTTATGGGACGGATTGCAAAATACGAACCCGGAAGCGAGCGAACTTCCTATCTTCCCGATTATGTTTGTGAGTATTGCTTGTGGTGCCATTTCAGGTTTCCATGCTACGCAAAGCCCATTGATGGCCCGTTGTATGACTTCGGAACGGCATGGACGTCCGGTATTTTACGGTGCAATGATTACCGAGGGCATTGTTGCTCTTATTTGGGCTGCTGCCGCTACTTATTTTTTCCATGAAAACGGAATGGAAGAAAGCAATGCTTCTGTTATCGTTGATGCCATCACAAAAGAATGGTTAGGGGCAATCGGCGGAGTACTCGCTATTTTGGGGGTGATTGCCGCTCCGATTACTTCGGGAGATACGGCCTTCCGTTCGGCACGTCTGATTGTGGCGGACTTCTTGGGAATGGAGCAAAAAAGTATGCGCCGTCGTTTGTACATTTGTATTCCGATGTTTGTAGTGGCTATTGGTTTGCTTTTGTATAGTTTGCGTGATGCAAACGGATTTAATATGATATGGCGTTATTTTGCCTGGGCAAATCAGACATTGGCTGTGTTTACCTTGTGGGCTATAACAGTTTTTCTGACGGTATCCAAGAAACCTTATATCATCACTTTGATACCGGCACTGTTTATGACATGTGTATGTTCTACTTATATATGTATTGCTCCTGAAGGATTGGGACTTTCGCATACAGTTTCCTATGGCATTGGTATAGTGTGTGTAGTAGTTGCGGCAGTTTGGTTCTATATCTGGATGAATAAGCAAAAAACAAGAAAATTATCAGAATGAAGAAAATAAGAAAATCAACAGGAGTGGCGCTTGCATTCCTTATTTATGTATCCGTAACAGCGGCTTATTTGTTGCCTCGTAATACGGAGGTCAGCCTGACAGAGAAAATAATTACGGTGGCAGTTTCTTATGTCATCGTTCTTCTTCTTTGGCTGGTGCTTCGGAAAAAGGAACAAATGCGCGAACGCCGCAAAAAAGACGAACAATCTATTCACTTAAAAAAGTAAGTTTATGAAGAAATTAGCTTTGGCTCTTTGCTTATTGGCAGTCTCTTTTACTGCACAGGCGCAATTTGAGAAAGGAACTACGATTATTAATCCTTCATTATCGGGGTTGGACTTTTCGTATAGTAAAAACGATAAAGCAAAATTTGGAGTTGGTGCACAGGTCGGTACATTTTTTGCCGAAGGTATTGCCTTGATGGTAAATGCCGGAGCCGACTGGTCGAAACCGATAGACGAATATACATTGGGTACCGGAGTACGTTTTTACTTTAATAAAACCGGTATCTATCTGGGTGGCGGACTCGACTGGAACCGTTTTCGCTGGAGTGGTGGAAAGCATCAGACAGACTGGGGACTGGGTATCGAAGCCGGATACGCTTACTTCCTTTCGCGTACGGTAACCATTGAACCTGCCGTTTATTATAAATGGCGTTTCAATGATGGAGATATGTCACGTTTCGGTGTGAAGATTGGATTCGGTTTCTACTTGTAAGAGAGATTGATTTTTTCATATATTAAGCTTGCAGATATAGAACTTCTGCAAGGGCTTAATTACATAGATGTATTATTATAGTTTTGACGATTGCTTATCCTAGTTTTTCTTTCAGAAACTGCCCTGTATAGCTTGCTCCGCAGGCAGCAACTTCTTCCGGAGTACCTACTGCTACGATATTTCCACCTTTATCTCCACCTTCCGGTCCGAGATCGATTACATAATCGGCACATTTGATAACGTCCATGTTATGCTCGATGATGACGATGCTGTGTCCCCGGCGAATCAACGCATCGAAAGCATCCAACAGTTTGCGGATATCATGGAAGTGTAGTCCCGTAGTCGGCTCGTCGAAGATAAACATCGTCGGGTCGGCTTTCTCCTGACTTAAATAAAATGCGAGTTTGACACGTTGGTTTTCACCACCGGAAAGGGTAGAAGAAGCCTGTCCTAATTTGATATATCCTAGTCCTACGTCCTGCAGAGGAAGTAACTTCTTCACAATTTTCTTCTGTCCATGTTCGTTGAAGAACTCAACCGCTTGGTTGACGGTCATCTCCAATACATCGTAGATGCTTTTATCGTTGAATTTCACTTCCAGCGTGTCGGATTTGAAGCGTTTTCCATGACAAGATTCACACTCCAATACCAAGTCTGCCATAAACTGCATTTCTACAGTGATGGTTCCTTCTCCTTTACACTCTTCGCAACGTCCGCCTTCACTATTGAAACTGAAGAATCCGGGGGTATATCCCATTTGTTTCGCCAAAGGCTGTTCGGACCATAGTTTGCGGATTTCGTCGTAAGCCTTGATGTAAGTCACCGGATTTGAGCGCGATGATTTGCCAATCGGGTTCTGGTCTACAAATTCTACATTCCGCAGGTCACGCAAACTTCCTCCGATTGAAGAGAATTCTCCCGGTCGGTCACTACATTCGTCTAATTCACGCTTCAATGCCCGGAAGAAAATATCTCTCACCAATGTACTCTTACCGGAACCGGAAACACCGGTAACAACTGTCATTACATTGAGAGGGATACGCACGTTTACTCCTTTCAGATTATTCTCACGTGCGCCTTTCAATTCTATATAATTATTCCACGGGCGGCGATGATCCGGAACAGGTATTTCATCTTCTCCTAAAAGATAACGTACCGTATAGCTGTTGCTTCCCTTCTTTAAATCCTTCATATCTCCCTGGTAGACAACTTCTCCGCCCAGGCGTCCTGCATTGGGACCTATATCAATAATGTAATCCGCTGCACGGATAATCTCTTCATCGTGTTCTACCACCACTACCGTATTTCCTAATTGTTGCAGTTGGCGCAATACATGGATCAGGCGGTCTGTATCACGGCTATGCAGTCCGATGCTTGGCTCGTCGAGAATATAAAGACTACCTACAAGGCTACTTCCCAGCGAGGTTGCCAGATTGATACGCTGGCTCTCTCCACCCGATAAGGAATTACTAAGCCGGTTCAAAGTCAGATAGCCCAAACCTACATCAATTAGAAAACGAATCCGGCTATTTATTTCAACCAGGATACGTCGGGATACGTTGTTGTCGTGTTCGTCCAGTTCCAAATGATCGAAGAATTCCTTCAGCTCTGTGATAGGCAAATCTACCAGTTCGGAAATGTTTTTTCCACCCACTCGTACATATCCGGCTTCCGGTTTCAGGCGGGTGCCGTGGCATTTCGGGCAAAGCGTCTTTCCCCGGTAACGCGCCAGCATCACCCGGTATTGTATCTTATATTGATTCTCTTCCAGCATCTTGAAAAAATCATTGATGCCGTGGAAATATTGGTTGCCCTCCCAAAGTAACCTGCGTTGCGCGTCTGTCAACTCATAATAAGGAGTGAAAATGGGGAAGTCGAATTTCTCCGCATTATGAATTAATTCTTCTTTCCATTCACCCATCTTTTCGCCACGCCAGCATACGATAGCTCCTTCATGCACCGATAATGAACGATCCGGAACGACTAAGTGCTCGTCGATGCCGATTACTTTGCCGAATCCTTCGCACGCCGGACAAGCGCCGATAGGCGAGTTGAATGAAAACATCTGGTCGTTCGGTTCTTCAAAGATGATGCCGTCCGCTTCGAATTTAGTGCTGAAAGTATGAAGTTTCGTAGTTCCATCCGATAGAAAAAAACGCAGCATACAGGTTCCGTCGCCTTCATACATGGCTGTTTCGGCAGAATCAGTCAGCCGGCTGATGGCGTCTTTGCTGTTGGCAACAGCCATACGGTCCACCAGTAGATATACTTCATCACCTGCCACAGGCGTATATTCATCAATACGCTTCATCTCACCGTTCACTTCGATACGGTTGAACCCTTGTTTCAGGTCTATCTCCAGTTGCTGTTGCAAGGTGCGGTCTTCACGCAGGCGGATGGGTGTCAGTACCGTATATCTTGTACCTTCCGGGTATGAGAGCATGCAGTTGACAATGTCTTCTGTAGAGTGCTTCTTTACTTCTTGTCCGCTGATGGGGCTATACGTTTTCCCTACCCGTGAATATAACAGGCGTAGATATTCGTAAATTTCAGTCGAGGTGCCCACAGTAGAACGGGGATTGCGGCTGTTCACTTTTTGTTCGATAGCAATGGCGGGAGGAATCCCTTTGATAAAGTCACATTCCGGTTTGCTCATTCGCCCCAGGAACTGGCGCGCATAGCTGCTTAAACTTTCCACGTAGCGGCGTTGTCCTTCTGCGTAGAGCGTATCAAAAGCAAGAGATGATTTTCCCGAACCCGATAATCCGGTGATGACAACAAGCTTGTTGCGGGGAATATCTACATCGATGTTTTTTAGGTTGTTGACGCGTGCGCCTTTGATCGAAATATAGTTGTTTTCTGACATAAAATACTCCTTTTTTATGGTAGTCGGCAAAGTTAGCGAATTTATCGGGAGTTTGTATTATCTTTGCGTCACATTATTACGATTTAAGAATATTATGAAGCTGAAAAACTATCTTTTACTTTTAGCTCTTCTTCTGGTGGTAGGAGTGAGGGCACAGGTGCCATCAGGCAATAAATATCCTAAACGTGAATTCCGTGGAGCGTGGATACAAGCTGTTAACGGTCAGTTTCGTGGCATTCCCACAGAGAGGCTGAAACAAATATTGATTAGTCAGTTGAACTCTCTTCAGGAAGCTGGTATTAACGCAATCATCTTTCAGGTACGCCCTGAAGCGGATGCATTATATGCTTCCCAGCATGAACCGTGGAGTCGTTTTCTGACAGGAACGCAAGGTCAGATGCCTTCTCCTATGTGGGATCCGATGCAGTTTATGATTGAAGAATGTCAGAAACGGAATATGGAGTTTCATGCCTGGATCAATCCTTACCGTGTGAAGACCTCATTAAAAAATAAGTTGGCGCCGGAGCATATTTATCACCAGCATCCGGAATGGTTTGTTACTTATGGCGATCAGCTATATTTCGATCCGGCACTTCCCGAAAGCCGGGAGCATATCTGTAAAATTGTGACCGATATTGTGTCTCGTTATGATGTAGATGCTATTCACATGGATGATTATTTCTATCCTTATCCGGTTAATGGATTGGATTTTCCGGATGATGCAAGTTTCGCCCGTTATGGTGGAGGTTTCACCAATAAGGCAGATTGGCGTCGTAGTAATGTGAATGTGTTGATAAAGAAGCTTCACGAAACGATTCGTGGCATCAAGCCTTGGGTGAAGTTTGGTATCAGTCCGTTCGGTATTTATCGTAATCAGAAGAGCGATCCATTGGGAAGCAACACCAATGGTTTGCAGAACTATGATGATCTTTATGCCGATGTACTCCTTTGGGCACGTGAAGGATGGATTGATTATAATATTCCGCAAATTTACTGGGAGATTGGCCACAAAGCTGCCGACTATGAGACATTGGTGAAATGGTGGGCTACTCATTCGGAAAACCGGCCGTTGTTCATTGGTCAGTCGGTGCCAAAGACAGTTCAGTTTGCCGATCCGCAGAATTCTTCTATCAATCAGCTTCCCCGCAAGATGGCTTTGCAACGTGCTTACCAAACAATCGGAGGTAGCTGTCAATGGTATGCAGCAGCTGTTGTTGAGAACCAGGGTAGATATCGCGATGCTTTAATCAGTGAATATCATAAATATCCTGCTTTGATTCCAGTCTTTGATTTTATGGATGATAAAGCTCCGGGCAAGGTACGTAAAATGAAAAAGGTATGGACGGAAGATGGCTATATCCTTTTTTGGACAGCTCCGAAAGCTGATACAGAGATGGATAAGGCAGTTCAATATGTAGTCTATCGTTTTGACAGTAAAGAAAAGGTGAATTTGGACGATCCTTCTCATATTGTAGCTATCACGCGCAATCCATTCTATAGACTTCCTTATGAAACAGGAAAAACAAAATGCCGTTATGTAGTGACAGCTTTAGATCGTTTACATAATGAATCGAAATCCGTAAGTAAGAAGTTAAAACTGTAAAGGTATAGAATAAACAACGATAAAACGTGAACACTCTGCTGAATGATAACGCAGTTTATTCACCGTTTTTTTGTTTACTGTTTTTTTGTTTACTGTTCAGCCGCTCGTTATTAATAGAGCAGCAAACCTGCAATACCACAGGCGATAATCATTAATATCGGATTGGCTTTATATTTTCTTGTTCCGATGAATGCAATCAGAAAGATAATGATACTGATAACGAATGAATAAGTATCTTCCGTAGGCGAACCGAAGTTTTCTGCGTTCATTAATACCAACGCGGCGGAGGCGAGTAATCCGACTACTGCCGGGCGTAATCCATTAAAAATAGATTCTACTATCGGATGTTTCTGGTATTTTAGGAAGAATTTACTGATGGTCAACATCAAGATGAAAGAGGGAAGGACTACGGCAAAGGTAGCAATGATGGAACCCCATACGCTACCCGTAGAAGTAAACCCTACATAAGTAGCTGCGTTGATACCAATAGGTCCTGGAGTCATTTGGCTGATTGCGACAATATCCGTGAACTCCTGCGAACTCACCCATCCATAGCGGGTTACCACTTCGCCTTGAATCATGGAAAGCATGGCATAACCGCCACCGAAGCCAAAGAGCCCGATCTTGAAAAATGTATAGAATAACTGTAGGTAAATCATGTGATTAATAATTTATTATATAATAATTTTAGGCATGGATTACACGGATTTCCCGGCTTTTAGAATTATGAATCTGTAAAACAACAGCGTTAATCCGCGCCTTCTCAACTCTCCATTCTCAACTCTCAACTTTTCTAAATTTCCCCCACAGGAAACCTCCTACACCGGCCGCAATAATAATCCAGATAGGGGAGAAGCCCAACAGCCAGATTAATATTGCCGAGACAACAGGAATCCACAGATTGTAGCGGTTGATTTTTGCGGATCGTCCCATGGTAAAGGTCGGCGCCGCGATGAGTGCCACCACTGCCGGGCGAATTCCTTTAAAAATACGTTCCACTATCGGATTGTCTTTGAAACTATGAAAGAACAGGGCGATAGCCAATATAATAATGAAAGACGGCAAAATTGTTCCCAATGCTGTGATAATACTTCCCCGGATTCCACGCAGCTTATATCCTATAAAGATAGAAATATTGACTGCCAAAATTCCCGGTGCGGATTGGGAGATAGCCAGCAGATCGATAAAATCTTCCTGCGCAATCCATTTCCGTTTGGTGACAATTTCATTTTCAATCAGTGGCACCATTGCATATCCTCCTCCAATAGTAAAGGCGCCTATTTTAAAAAAGATTCCAAATGCTTCGAGATAAATGTTCATTCTTTCTTTTCTCCTCCTTCCTTACTAACTGCTTTTTTCTCTTTGCCATATTGACTGGGACTTACATTATAATGCTTCTTAAATACTTCGCGGAAGTACTTGGCGTCACTGAATCCCGTCATTTCTGCAATTTCTGTTATGCTATGTGTGTCTTCTTTTAGTAATTGTACGGCACGTTTCAGACGAATCAGCCGGATATAATCTCCCGGTGCCTGATCGGTTAATGCCCTTAATTTATTGTAAAAACTTGTGCGACTCATTCCCATCAGGCTGCATAATACATCTACCGTGAGAGCAGGATTGTCAATGTTATCTTCCACGTTCTTTTTGACGTTTGCTATGAATTTCCAGTCAATGTCTTGCGAACAGTTGATGCAGTCTTCATCATTTTCCTCATCATTCAGATCTAAATTTGCGAATTTGCTGCGCAATAGTGCACGGTTAGCCAGCAGATTGGCAACATTAGCTTTCAATATACCAATATTGAATGGCTTCACAACGTATTCATCCGCACCAATCTGAAGTCCCGAGAGAATATCTTTCTCATTATTCAAAGCAGTCAGCAGGATAACAGGAATGTGGGAGGTTTCGATATTATTCTTGATAGCTTGGCATAATTCATCCCCCCGCATTTCAGGCATCATAATGTCTGAAATAACCAGCTCTGGTTTGTACTCGGGAATAATCGTCAATGCTTCTTTTCCATTGGAGCAAACCTGTACGAAATACTCCTCGGATAACGTTTGCGACAGATAGTTGCGCAACTCATCATTATCTTCCACAATCAAGATGCGACGATGATTAATGTTCTCTTTCTTTTGTGCATTTTCGTAAATTTCAGGTGATGGAGGCGGAACGTTATCAATCGTATTTTCTATACGCTGTTTGCTCGGAGTTGCCAGATGTGCTTTCCGGAAGCGCTTGCTGTCTTTAGGGAATGTTATTTTGATAACCGATCCCTGGTTTTCGATGCTTGACAGATTAATCTTTCCTTTATGCAGGCGGACTAGCTTCCATACAAGCATCAGTCCGATACCACTTCCTGTTACTTTGGAATTAATAGCATTGCTGCCACGGAAATGAAGTTTGAACAATTTCTTTTGTTCATTGGCCGGGATGCCGATTCCTGTGTCTCTGACTTCCACGCTCCATGAGTCAGATGTTTCTGAAACGAAAACCTGTACATTTCCATTTTCCGGAGTATATTTCAGTGCGTTCGAAATGATGTTCTTAAAGATAGATTCCATCTTTTCTTTATCAAACCATACGTTCATATACCTGAAATTACTTTCATAAGTGAAGTTGATATGTTTGATGTTGGCGTACTGCTGGAACGCGTTGAATATTTCATTCATAAACGTGTTTAGCTCATGCTCTGAAATATATAATTCGGAAGAATATACGTCCGCTCTTTCAAAGTTGATAAGATTGGTGGTAAGACGTAATAGGCATTTACGTTTCGTAATGCCGTATTCATGTTCGAAATACCTTCTTTACTCAACTCCTCTTTCTCGCGTAGTTCTTCCAAAGGTGCTTTGATAAGCGTCAATGGGGTACGGATATCATGTGCCGTATTGATAAAGAAGTGTATTTTCTCATCGGAGACTTTGCGTTGCTTCCTCAAAATCAGTATACGCAATAGGACGATGGCAATGAGACAAAGGATAGCTGTATAAACCAGCATGGCCCAGAATGTCAGCCAGAAAGGTTGGGCGATAACAATATCCATGCTTCTTTCTTCAAGCATGACACGTTTGTCTTCATTGGAGATAGCACGTACTCTTAGTGTATATTTGCCCGGCGCAAGATTGGTGTAACGAATTGTATTCTCGGTTCCGGGTTTGCTCCATTTATCATAGAAACCTTCTAGCCTCCAAGAGTAAAGAATATTGGAAGGATAGTCATAGTTGATGGAAGAAACCTGCAAAGAGAATCTGTTTTGATTGTATTTTAACTTTAGTACCTTTGTATCATTGATGCTTGCTTTCAACGGAGAATCCTCATCACCCGGATAGATTGTTTGATAAAAAAGCTTGAAATCGCTGAAAATCATTTTAGAAGAATAACTTCTGGGCAATTTCATATCCTTGTCAAATTCCACTGCTCCGTCAGAACTGCCTAAAATGAATTTATTGTTTTTCCGTAACGTACCTGATAGCGCATTGAAATGGGTGGTCATCAATCCCATATCTTTGGTCCAGTTATAGAATTTTTTCTCATTGGGATAAAAACTTGTCAATCCGCTTTCTGTACTCATGATTATATCTTTGTCCGCATCCGATAATATGGTATAGATATTATTGGATATCAAAGCACAGTTTTCCGTGTGGTAATGAGTGAACAGTTTTTTATTAATATCGTAAATCAATAGTCCCGACCCGCTGGTACCTATATACAATGAACCGTTTTTTGCTTGGTACAGGGAATAGATATAGCTCGACTCTACCGGAAGTTTTATGCGCTCGAATTTTCCGGATTCTTTATCTAAAAGACATAGGCCGGTGGCACTACCGATCCACATACTTTTTTCATCTTTCTCAACGATGGCGGTAATGGAATTTAATCCATCATAAAACCGTACTTCCTGCGTCTTCAGATTAATACGCTTGAGGTTGTAGAATCCTCCCGACCAGATATAACCCTGCATATCTGTACGAATATCACGTATATATTTATCCGGTCGCTTGTTTGTATGAGTGTACAAAGGCGGCATGAAATAGCTGACACTGAACGTTTTCTTATCTATCTGGTAAGCACCGGAAGAGTACCCGCCTGCCCAGATAATTCCGGGAGCCACTTCGCATATAGTAAGAAAGATATGGCTTTTATTACCTTGCGACTCTTCAAAAGCACTAAGCACCGATCGCCATTGTCCGGTCTTTGAATTAAAAAAACTGATGCCATTGTTCGTTGCAAACCATAAATCTCCCTCTCTGTCTTCAATAATGGCATTTACTTGATCGTTGATTAAAGACTGTTTGTTACCGATGGAGTGCTTAATCCATTTGTAGCTCGTATAACGGTTGTTTTGTATCGTGATTCCGATGGGATAATTAGCCAGCCATATCCGTTCTTCATCATCCACAAAAATGTCATTGATACTGTTACCGTTCATGCCACAATTACTGTTATAATCAGCCACAATTTCGGGTACTATTTGATAAGTATCCATATTTATTTTGTGTACTCCTCCGCCATCGGTAGCTATTAATAACTCTTTGTCATTTAGCGGCTTGAACCGTGTGATACTGATATCTTTCAGGTTATAATCCGGTCGTATGACGGATTTGGTATTCATATCATAAACCATAATTCCCCGCAAGAAAGTGCCGATGAATAGTTTCCGAATCTTTTTGTCGAAGTGTAAATCGCTTACTTGGGCTTTCACGCTCTCCAACTTATCGCAATTGATAAGTTTCAATGCGTTGTTTTCTAATTGGGCATAATGAATCCCCATTTCCGTACCGATGAAGAAATGCGATTCGTCTATTTGTTCAATATCAGTGATTTCTTCACTTATATCATTCTTTATATGGGTGACTTGTTTGGTGTCCGTATTATAGAGAAAGATAGTATCTTTATTGCATAGCCAGATGTGTTTGTTCTGGTCGAGCCAGGCATAAGTGACCGGGTCCGGCTGTTCGCTGAAACTTTCCATCGGTAATTTATATACAAGACTGAAGCAGTCGTGAATCTGGTCATACCGGAATACTTTTCCTTTTTTCCCGATTTCCCATAAGACTCCTTCCTGATCAATATAAAGCCAGTTTAGATTTAACAGAGAGTTCACTTCTGCGTCACCATCCATTAACTTATATCGTTTAAACTCTTTTCCATTGTATCGATCAATACCTTCGTGCGTGAGGAACCACATGTATCCGGTTTTATCTTTTTGAATGCAGTAACCCGCCGGTTACTTAACCCATCCTCCACTCCGAGATATCGATACGTCTGCGCGACACAAATTAGAGGAAACAATAAGATTAGAAAAAGCCATTTTTTCATACAAATAGGACTTTTAAGGGTTATTGAATCTTTTATGAGGGGGAAAGTTTGACAAAATTAAGAAGATTTTTTGATATTACAAAATTTTGATGAAAGATAACAGCGCTCCAAAAATGAAGAAAATAGACTATTTTATAACTATTTGTATATACTGTTTGTTTTCGGTATTTTGGTATCTATCAGAAGTCTTCCGGTAGAATGGAAAGTTCCGTAAAATAAGAGGCTGGCACTATTTAAAGTACCAGCCTCTGTAAAATATGGAAATGATTTATTTCATTTTCGCTTCCACCCACTTGCGGGCATTGACAAACGCTTCTATCCATGGAGTAACCTGATCGCTGTTCTTGCGGTCGGCCGGATAGCAACCGTTCTGCCATGGGAAGATGGAACGTTCCAAGTGAGGCATGATAGCCAAGTGGCGTCCGTCTGCGCTGGCCAGTGCTGCGATAGAATAATCGGAACCGTTCGGATTGCCCGGATATTCATCATAGCTATACTTCGCTACTACATTATATTTATCTTCGTCATATGGCAAAGAGAATTTTCCTTCTCCGTGAGCTACCCAGATACCCAGTTTGCTTCCACTTAAAGAGCCGAACATCACACTGCGGTTAGTCGGGATAGTAAGACCAAGGAAGCGTGATTCGAATTTGTGTGAATTGTTATGTAGCATTTTTCCTTTCTTCTTCAGTTCCGGGTTGATAAGATTGAGTTCCATCATCAGCTGGCAACCGTTGCAGACACCCAATGACAATGTATCTTCGCGTGCATAAAATTTATCCAATGCTTCTTTAGCTTTCGGGTTGAACAGGAATGCGCCTGCCCATCCTTTAGCAGAACCCAGTACATCGGAGTTAGAGAAACCACCGCAGTAAACGATCATGTTTACGTCTTCCAGTGTTTCGCGTCCGCTGATGAGGTCGGTCATTGTAACGTCTTTTACGTCGAAACCTGCCAAATAGAGTGAGTAAGCCATTTCGCGCTCACCGTTTGTACCCTTCTCACGGATGATAGCCGCACGGATACCGCTTGGGGTACGACGATCCGGAGTGATACCGTATTGAGAAAGCTTACCTTTGAATTCCGGCATGAAAGCGAATTCAACAGGTTGCATCTTATAGTTTTCAAAACGTGCTTTTGCGCAACCGTTCATAGATTGTTTGCGGTCGAGCAGGTAAGAAGAAGAATACCATACGTCACGCATATAATCGATACCAAACTGGTAAGTAGCACCGTCTTTAGATACCAAAATGTGGCGTTCGTCAGTCGGTTTACCCAGCTTTATATAGCCTACGCCTGCATCTTCCAGAATCTTCTTCACTTCATCCTTATGCTTGTCGCTGATCTGGATAACGATACCCGGATTTTCAGCAAACAGAATCTTAACGATATCCTGTTCTTTCATCTTGTCGAGGCTGATTTCCATACCGCCTTCTACATTAGAGAAGCACATTTCGAGCAATGTAGTGATCAAACCACCGGCAGAGATATCGTGTCCTGCAAGAATCAATCCTTTGTTGACAAGTTCCTGTACGGCAAGGAAAGCATCACGGAAATATTCGGCATCTTGTACGCAAGGTACTTCGTCACCAACTTTACCCAGAGATTGTGCAAAAGCCGAACCACCCAGTTTCAGTTCATCGAAGCTGAAGTCAATATGATAAAGCGTAGTCTTTTCATTGTTAACCAATACCGGAGATACCACTTTCTTCACGTCGGAAACTTCACCACCGGCAGAAACAATCACAGTTCCCGGAGAAATCACTTTCTCGCCGTTCGGATACTTCTGTGTCATAGATAGAGAGTCTTTTCCGGTAGGAACATTGATCTGCAGCGCGCAACAGAAATCGCTTAAAGCTTTTACAGCGGTGTACAGACGGGCATCTTCACCTTCTTGAGAGCGGCAAGGCCACATCCAGTTGGCAGACAGTGAAATGCTATCCATACCTTCCGCCATTGGAGCCCAAACAAGATTGGTCAGCGCTTCGGATACAGAAAGAATAGAGCCGGCAGCCGGATCAGCCAATGCTGCTTGCGGAGCATGTCCGATAGAGGTAGCGATACCTTTCTCGCCACGGTAGTCGAGTGCTACGACACCGCAGTCGCTCAACGGCAACTGAAGTTCACCCTGACATTGCTGACGAGCCACTTTGCCTGTTACCGAACGGTCTACCTTGTTTGTCAACCAGTCTTTGCAGGCTACAGCTTCAAGCTGCAATACATTCGTCAGATATTCATGTAGTTTAGACAATTCGTATTTCGGCATTTCATAATGACGTTCTACGGTCTTGTCTACCATATAGGTTTTGGGAGAAGAACCGAACATCTGTTCTACGGCAAGGTCGAACGGACGTACACCGTCAGCCTGTTGGAAAGCGAAACGATGATCACCGGTTGTTTCACCGACTACGTACATTGGAGCGCGTTCGCGTTCGGCAATCTTACGTACATGTTCAATAGCCTCTTCTTTAATCAGCAGACCCATACGTTCCTGACTTTCGTTAGCGATGATTTCTTTGGCAGACAAAGTCTTGTCACCGATAGGCAACTTGCTCATATCGATCAAACCACCACATTCTTCCACGAGTTCGGACAGACAGTTTACGTGTCCGGCAGATCCGTGGTCATGGATAGAAACCACCGGATTCACCTCTTCTTCGCAAAGAGCGCGTACTACGTTGTTGGCACGTTTCTGCATTTCTGCGTTGGCACGTTGCACAGCGTTCAACTCGATACCGCTGCTGTAACGACCGGTGTCAACAGAAGATACGGAACCGCCACCCAGTCCGATACGATAGTTGTCACCACCGATTACTACCACTTTATTTCCTGCTTCCGGTGTACCTTTGAGGCAGTCACGTTGTGTACCGTAACCAACACCACCGGCGAGCATGATGACTTTGTCGTAACCATAAACTTCTTTGTTTTCTGTATGTTCGAAAGTCAGTACTGAACCGCAGATCAGCGGCTGACCGAACTTGTTACCGAAGTCGGAAGCACCATTGGATGCTTTGATAAGAATTTGTTCCGGAGTTTGGTACAACCATTTACGTACCGGAAGAATCTCTTCCCACTCGCGTCCTTCTTCTGTGCGCGGGTAAGAAGTCATGTAAACAGCAGTACCTGCAATCGGCCATGAACCTTTACCACCACCCATACGGTCGCGGATTTCACCACCCGTACCGGTAGAAGCACCGTTGAATGGTTCTACAGTAGTAGGGAAGTTATGAGTTTCCGCTTTCAGTGAGATAACACTCTTGATGTCCTTTACCTGGAAGAAATCAGGTTTTGAATGATCTGCCGGAGCAAACTGTTCCACAACCGGACCTTCAGCGAAGGCTACGTTATCTTTATAAGCAGAGATTATTTTATTCGGATTTTCCTGTGTCGTCTTTTTAATCATTTGGAACAGAGAAGATTCCTGCTCTACACCGTCGATGATAAACGTTCCGCCGAAAATTTTGTGGCGGCAGTGTTCGGAGTTGATTTGTGCGAAACCGAATACTTCAGAGTCGGTCAGCTTCCGTCCGAGGTCCTTTTCTACTTTCTTCAGGTAGTCCATTTCTTCTTTGGAAAGAGCCAAACCTTCTTTTTCGTTGTACACTTCGAGATCTTCAATGTAGATGATTGGTTCCGGCTGACGGTTTGTCGTGAATACGTTTTGGTCGAGTCCTTTGTACATGCGTTGGAGCATCGGGTCGTAATCGGCATTTTCGTCCTTAACAGGGAAGTACTCCTCGATGCGGCTTATGCCTTCGAGCCCCATGTTTTGGGTGATTTCTACTGCGTTTGTACTCCAGGGAGTGATCATTTCGCGGCGTGGGCCAACGAAACAGCCTTTCAGGTTTTCTTCACTTTCCATCACGGCTTCGCCAAAAAGCCAGCAGAGTTTATTACTTTCGTCAGGGGTGAGCTGATGGTTGCTCTCTACGGCAATCACGCTCTTGGAAGGGGTTCTGAAAAAAAGAATCATGTTGTATATTTACGATTTTACGATTTACGATTTTACGATTGAAGTTCCTGCAGGAGAAACTCTTCTCTTTTTCTGTGGCGCAAAGATAATCAATTTCGTTGGTGGTAGGAAAAAAATAGAGAATAAATTCCTATACCTTATTTAATATGTTTATTTTCGATGTACGTTTTACTTATTATCGCTATATATAGTGATTCTTGTGTGGAAAAAACGTTAATATACTATCCCCATATCACAAAAAAGTGCGATATTTGCGACATGATTCAGATAGAGACAATATTCGATATATTAGTGAAAGGCTTTATTATTGGCGTTGTTGTGTCCGCACCCCTCGGTCCGGTGGGCGTATTATGCATCCAGAGGACTTTGAATAAGGGGCGTTGGTATGGATTTGTAACAGGTCTGGGAGCCTCTTTGAGCGATATAGCATACGCTTTGCTCACCGGCTACGGGATGAGCTTTGTGTTCGATTATATTAATAAGAATATTTTCTATCTGCAATTATTGGGGAGCATCATGCTACTCCTTTTTGGTATATATACCTTTCGTAGCAACCCGGTGCAGTCCATTCGTCCGGCTTCCTCCAGCAAAGGTTCTTATTTCCATAACTTTATTACCGCATTTTTCGTCACTCTCTCCAATCCCTTGATAATCTTTCTGTTTATCGGACTTTTCGCCCGTTTTGCCTTTGTGCAGCCGGGGGTGCTGGTCTTTGAAGAGATCACGGGATATCTTGCAATTGCTATAGGAGCATTGACCTGGTGGTTGGGTATCACTTATTTTGTGAATAAGGTGCGCACTAAATTCAATTTACGTGGTATCTGGATACTGAATCGTGTTGTAGGAAGTATCGTAATGCTGGTATCTGTTGCCGGATTGATTTATACTTTGTTGGGAGAGTCACTTTATTAAGAGATAACATAATGAATCAGATAGCACAACAACTGAAAGAGAAGAATATTGCCGAATACCTTATATATATGTGGCAAGAGGAAGACTTGATCCGTGCCAATCATTGTGAACCGGAAGAGATGGAGGCAAATGTAATTACCCGCTATCCGGAAGAACAGCGGCCTGCCATGCGAGAATGGTATACCAACCTGATTACGATGATGGGCGAGGAAGGAGTACGGGAAAAGGGTCATCTGCAGATTAATAAAAATGTAATTATCAATCTGACAGAGTTGCACAACGCATTGTCCTCTTCTCCTAAATTTCCTTTTTACAGTGCTGCTTATTTCAAGGCATTACCGTTTATCGTAGAATTACGGAATAAAAACGGCAAGAAAGATGAACCCGAACTGGAAACCTGTTTTGAAGCGTTGTATGGAGTACTCCTGCTTCGTCTTCAAAAGAAGCCTATCAGCGAAGGAACTGCCAAGGCAGTGGAAGCTATCACTAGTTTCCTTTCTATGTTGGCAAATTATTATGATAAAGACCGTAAAGGTGAATTAAAACTGGATGAATAAATGAGAATTTTAGTAACGGGTGCCAACGGTCAGCTTGGCAATGAGATGCAGGTGCTTGCGAAAGAGAACCCGCAACATACGTATTATTTCACAGATGTGCAGGAACTCGACATCTGCGACAAGCAAGCTGTGTGGACTTATATGGCAGAGAAGCAGATTGAGCTTGTTGTTAATTGTGCTGCTTATACAGCTGTAGATAAAGCTGAAGATAATCAAGAATTAGCATACAAATTGAATTGTGAAGCACCGAAACAACTGGCAAGTGCGGCCCAAGCCAATGGTGCTGCCATGATACAAGTATCTACTGATTATGTATTTGACGGTACTGCGCATACTCCATACACGGAAGACTGCAATCCTTGCCCGGATTCTGTATACGGCACCACTAAACTGGAAGGAGAAAAGGAGGTAATGAATCACTGCGAGCAAGCAGTCGTTATCCGTACCGCATGGCTCTATTCTATTTTTGGCAATAATTTCGTAAAGACGATGCTTCGTCTTGGAAAAGAGCGTGACAGCCTGGGAGTTGTTTTCGACCAGATCGGGACTCCGACGTATGCCAATGACCTGGCACGGGCCATCTATGCTATTATTAATAAAGGTATTGTTCGCGGTATCTACCATTTCAGCAATGAGGGAGTTTGTTCCTGGTATGATTTCACGGTAGCTATTCATCGTCTGGCAGGAATAACCACCTGCAAAGTGAAACCTTTGCATACAGCCGAATATCCCGCGAAAGCAAACCGCCCGGCATATTCCGTGCTTGATAAAACAAAAATAAAAACAACGTTCGATATAGAGATTCCTCATTGGGAGGAGAGCCTCAAACAATGCTTGATAAAATTAGGAATGAAAAATGAAGAATGAAGAATTTCGATGCGGCTTTATAGATAGCGTAACAATTCTTCTTTCATCATTCATCATTCATCATTCATCATTCTTCATTCTTCATTCATATTAATATATGGCAGATAATACAGAAATTTTGAGACGGCGACGTTCGCCATTATTGCGCATCCGGATGCCGGTAAGACATCATTGACGGAAAAGCTATTGCTTTTCGGTGGTCAGATACAGGTAGCAGGTGCTGTAAAGAGTAATAAGATTAAAAAGACGGCTACGTCCGACTGGATGGAAATCGAGAAACAACGTGGTATTTCGGTAACGACTTCCGTGATGGAGTTCGACTATCGGGATTATAAAATCAACATTCTCGATACTCCGGGTCACCAGGACTTTGCTGAAGATACATACCGCACACTGACTGCTGTAGACAGTGTTATCATCGTTGTAGACGGTGCGAAGGGGGTGGAAACGCAGACGCGTAAACTGATGGAGGTATGCCGCATGAGAAAGACTCCGGTAATAATCTTCGTCAACAAAATGGACCGTGAAGGAAAAGAACCGTTCGACTTGCTCGATGAACTCGAAGAAGAACTGATGATTCAGGTTCGTCCCTTGTCCTGGCCGATAGAGCAGGGAGCACGTTTCAAAGGAGTATACAACATCTACGAACAGAAACTGGACTTGTACCAGCCATCCAAACAGATGGTAACGGAAAAAGTGGCAGTCGATATTCATACGGAAGAACTGGATCAGCAGATTGGCAAGCCATTGGCAGACAAGCTGCGTGGTGATCTGGAACTGATCGAAGGTGTTTATCCCGAATTTGATTCGGAATCCTATCTCGCAGGAGACTGTGCACCTGTATTCTTCGGATCAGCGTTGAACAACTTCGGTGTGCAAGAGCTGCTGAACTGTTTCGTGGAGATAGCTCCCAGTCCTCGTCCCGTACAGGCAGAAGAGCGTGAAGTGAATCCCGACGAACCGAAATTCACCGGATTCATCTTTAAGATCACAGCCAATATTGATCCCAATCACCGTTCTTGTGTGGCATTCTGTAAGATTTGCTCCGGCAAGTTTGTCCGCAATGCTCCCTATGTGCACGTTCGTCATGGAAAGACCATGCGTTTTTCATCGCCCACCCAATTTATGGCACAGCGTAAAACAACGATTGACGAAGCCTATGCAGGAGATATTATCGGTCTGCCGGATAATGGTACCTTTAAGATTGGCGATACGCTGACAGAAGGTGAAATGCTTCATTTCCGCGGATTGCCGAGCTTCTCGCCGGAGATGTTCAAGTATATTGAAAATGCCGATCCGATGAAGCAGAAACAGTTGGCGAAAGGTATCGATCAGTTGATGGATGAAGGTGTGGCACAGTTGTTTGTCAATCAGTTCAATGGCCGTAAGATTATCGGTACGGTGGGACAGTTGCAGTTTGAGGTCATTCAGTACCGTTTGTTGAATGAATACAATGCGTCCTGTCGTTGGGAACCAGTAAGCCTTTATAAGGCTTGTTGGGTAGAAAGCGATGATCCCGCAGAACTGGAAGCTTTCAAGAAACGTAAATACCAGTATATGGCGAAGGATAGAGAAGGGCGCGATGTGTTCCTGGCAGACTCCGGTTATGTACTTCAGATGGCGCAGATGGACTTTAAACACATCAAATTCCACTTTACAAGTGAGTTTTAAAACATATTCCGTTGATTTTAACTAAAAAATCAGGTAAAAAAAGGAAAAACATATCTCATATAAATGAGTGAATAGAAATGAAGACACTATCCTGGGATAAAATTCAGCAAGGGGATGAAGAGGCATTCCGGCAGCTTTATGAGCAATATGCAGATTTACTGTATGGATATGGCATGAAGATAGCCGGTGATGATACGCTGGTGACCGAGGCGATACAGTCGTTGTTTGTTTACATCTTTGAGAAAAGAGAAACTTGCGCGGCACCTCAATCCATACCCGCTTACTTGTGTGTTTCGTTGAGACACATGATAGTGAACGAACTGAAAAAAGAGAATAGTGGATCATTCAAATCACTGGATGAAGTAGGCACAAACGAATATCAGTTTGATCTGGAGATCGATATTGAAACTGCTATTATCCATTCAGAGTTGGAAAAAGAACAGCTGGAAGTTTTGCAGAAAGAGCTGAACAATTTGACAAAGCAACAGCGGGAGGTATTGTATCTTAAGTATTATAAGAAGATGAGTCCGGAAGAAATAGCCCAGGTGATGGGACTCACTTCACGTACGGTTTACAATACTACTCATATGGCTATCTCCAGTTTGCGGGAGCGTATGAGCAAATCTTTCTTGTTGTTGGTAGCAGCTAATTTGTGGATTTTTAATTGAGGTGTGAGATATGGAAAAGTGGACAGAATCTTTAGATAAATACTTAGAAGAAGGAAAACTTCCTCTGGTTGGCGAAATCTTTTCTCGTAAAAAAGAAATAGGTGATAAGCTGAAGTTGCAACGTGAGGAGAGCCATAAGATCGCCTTAAGCCGGGGAAGAAAGCAAGGTGCGGGGAGAAGTTTCTCTTTCTCATGGGGAGTGGCAGCGGCAGTTGTCCTTCTTTTGGGGATAGGCGGTTACTTCCTGGCAGAAGAAAAGGTGGTGACTGATAACACTGCTATGAACTATGAATTGCCGGATGGCAGTACTGTGCAGGTGATGGAAAATTCCCGCCTGACTTACAATCATATCACATGGCTTTGGGAGCGCAAATTGCAACTATTGGGTAAAGCCTCTTTTAACGTAACCAAAGGCAAGACATTCACGGTCCGTACAGAAGCCGGCGACGTAACCGTACTGGGAACGAAATTCCTCATCGATCAGCAAGGAAAGAAGATGACCGTCAACTGTGAGGAAGGAAGTGTGCAAGTCGAGACTGCTGTAGGTAAGCGTACATTGCTTGCCGGGGAAAGCGTTCATTGCGATGAGAACAAGATTGTGCCGGTAGAGAAAAAGGCAGAAGAATCGGAGTTCCCCGAGGTGTTGGGGTATGAAGACGATCCGCTAATAAATGTAGTGGCAGATATTGAGCATATATTTGAAGTAACAGTCGTCGGACATGAGAAATGCGAGGGGCTGACCTACAACGGGACGGTCTTAACAAAAGACCTGAACGCCACACTGGAAAAAGTCTTTGGATCGTGTGGAATCAGTTATCAAATTCGAGGGAAAGAAATTATTTTAAAATAAAAAAAGCCTCTTCTGACTATCCAGAAGAGGCTTTTTTGTTTTTCTTCAAATTTTCTTCATTTTTTCTTGGTAAAAAAACAACGGATGCTTCTCTTTCTAATAGATGAGCTATTTAATGATATTTGAAGAAAACGGTAGAATTGATTAGAAGATTAAATGTTGTAGAAGAAATTAGAAATTATCCGGCAGAAATAAGGCCGGGATTCAGAACAAACAATAGATGTTTTATAGAGAATTACAAGCTAAACTCAAAACAAACAATAGATGCTTTTTATAAAATTTAAATTTAACCCAAAACAAACAATGTTTTAAAAGAAATGCAAACTAGGGCTCAAAGCAAACAATAGACAGCGGCAGATGAATTATTCCTGCCACAAACGTAAGCCGGAAAGATTCCCTCATCGGACGTGATATGAGCTTTAGAGGCTTGTTTTTTCCGATTAAACAGACTTAGTTGGCTTAAAAAAAAGGGTTTTTCAACTAGACTGCTACGCTAATTAAAAGAATGAAAGCCGTGATGGCCCATGAGAGGTTTAACAAGACCGGTTTTTTATCTGGTAGTTTAATAGTAGGTTAAGAGGGTATGAAACCAGAAAAGGGCTGAACCGGTCTATCATTGAGTATTTTTATTTAATAATTGTTTTATCAGAGTGTGAGAGAAAGTTGAGGGGCTTTCTCTCACATTTTTTGTAGGAACAATAGATAGGACGATTTACTATTGGACTATTTACCATTTACTATTTGGGTTATGCAATAGAAGCAGATAGTAAATAAGATAATGGGAATTTAGTTTAGATGTGGATGGCACGCTAAATCATAAATCATAAATCATAAATCATAAATCATTAAACTTCCCCAGTTTTCCAATCAGAGAAATGACGTTTTTATACATTATATTCCTTTCTTAATTTATTTTATAATAAAAATTTGGTATTTTCGGACGCTTTTTAGACGAACAACTTAAAATACTAATAGTTTATTATATGGAAAATATCGAAACAGCGATCCTGCTGATGGTGGTCGGAATGGCTACCGTGTTTGTTATTCTGCTGATTGTGATTTGTTTAGGTAAGTTGTTGATTACATTAGTCAACAAGTATGCTCCTGAAGAAGTGGTTCCTGTGAAGCGGGAAGCATCGCAAGGTCCTGCCCCTGTTCCGGGAAACATCTTAGCCGCCATTACAGCTGCTGTAAATGTGGTGACACAAGGTAAAGGAAAAATCACTAAAGTAGAAAAATTATAAATCTATAAAGAATATCACTGAAAGACATGAAAAGAGAAGTAAAGTTTAGTTTGGTTTTCCGAGATATGTGGCAATCTGCCGGAAAATACGTACCTCGTGTAGACCAACTCGTAAAGGTAGCTCCTGCCATCATTGAAATGGGCTGTTTTGCCCGCGTAGAAACAAACGGCGGAGGTTTTGAACAGGTAAATTTATTGTTTGGTGAAAACCCGAATAAAGCGGTACGCGAATGGACAAAACCGTTCCACGAAGCCGGTATTCAAACCCACATGCTCGACCGCGCACTGAACGGACTCCGTATGAGCCCCGTTCCGGCAGACGTCCGCAAATTATTCTACAAAGTAAAGAAAGCACAAGGAACAGACATTACCCGTACGTTCTGCGGATTGAACGACGTGCGTAACATTGCTCCTTCCATCACATACGCAAAGGAAGCAGGCATGATTTCGCAATGCTCGCTTTGCATCACTCATTCGCCTATCCATACCGTAGAGTACTACACCAATATGGCGCTGGAACTTATCAAACTGGGAGCAGACGAAATCTGTATCAAAGACATGGCAGGTATCGGCCGTCCTGTATCGTTAGGTAAGATCGTAGCAAATATCAAGGCGGCACATCCCGAAATCCCCGTTCAGTATCACAGTCATGCAGGTCCCGGATTCAATATGGCAAGCATCCTCGAAGTATGCGAAGCCGGTTGCGACTACATCGACGTAGGCATGGAACCACTATCATGGGGAACAGGCCATGCTGACTTGCTTAGTGTGCAGGCGATGCTGAAAGACGCCGGATATCAAGTGCCCGAAATCAATATGGAAGCCTACATGAAAGTGCGCGGCATGATTCAGGAATTTATGGACGACTTCCTCGGCTTGTATATCAGCCCGAAAAACCGTCTGATGAACTCTTTGCTGATTGCTCCCGGACTTCCCGGCGGTATGATGGGTAGTCTGATGGCCGACCTTGAATCCAATCTGGAATCAATCAATAAATATAAGGCAAAACATAATCTGCCGTTTATGACGCAAGACCAGTTGCTCATCAAACTCTTTGATGAAGTAGCATACGTATGGCCTCGTGTCGGTTATCCTCCATTGGTGACTCCGTTCAGCCAATACGTGAAGAACCTCGCCATGATGAACGTGATGGCCATGGAAAAAGGAAAAGAACGTTGGGGAATGATTGCAGATGATATCTGGGATATGATTCTGGGTAAAGCCGGACGTCTGCCGGGCAAACTTGCTCCCGAAATCATTGAAAAGGCAGAACGTGAAGGCCGTAAGTTCTTTGAAGGTGATCCGCAGAATAATTATCCCGATGCTCTCGACAAATATCGCAAACTGATGAAAGAGAACAAATGGGAAGTGGGACAGGACGACGAAGAACTCTTCGAATATGCTATGCACCCGGCTCAATATGAGGCTTACAAGAGTGGCAAAGCAAAAGAAGACTTCCTGGAAGACGTAGCCAAACGTCGTGCCGAAAAAGATAAATCTCCGGAAGAAGATGCCAAACCGAAGACACTGACCGTACAAGTGGACGGACAGGCCTATCGTGTGACGGTAGCATACGGTGATGCCGAACTACCTGTTGCTCCTGCGGGTGCTGCCACTGCTCCGGCAGGAGAGGGTAAAGAAGTACTTTCTCCGTTGGAAGGCAAGTTCTTCTTAGTGAAAGGTGCGCAGGAAACTCCTTTGCAAGTAGGTGACACTGTGAAAGAAGGTGATGTAATCTGCTATGTAGAAGCGATGAAGACCTACAATGCCATCCGTGCAGAGTTTGGCGGTACAGTGACTGCTATCTGTGTCAACCCGGGAGATGCTGTTTCAGAAGATGACGTATTAATGAAGATAGGATAATGAACGAAATATTTGAGAACTTATATGACATGACTGCGTTCAGCAATATCATTGCCGAACCGCAGTTCCTGATAATGTATGCCATCGCGTTCGTTCTGCTCTATTTGGGTATTAAGAAACAGTACGAGCCGTTGCTGCTTGTCCCCATCGCTTTCGGTGTGTTGCTAGCCAACTTCCCCGGAGGAGATATGGGCGTGATTCAGGCCGACGAAAATGGTATGGTGATGGTAAACGGAGTGTTGAAGAACATCTGGGAAATGCCTTTGCATGACATTGCCCACGAACTGGGAATCATGAACTTCATCTACTATATGTTGATTAAAACAGGTTTCCTGCCTCCGATCATCTTTATGGGTGTCGGTGCGTTGACGGACTTCGGGCCGATGCTGCGTAACCTGCATCTTTCTATATTCGGTGCAGCTGCACAGTTGGGTATCTTTACCGTGTTGCTGGTAGCCATCCTGATGGGATTCACTCCACAGGAAGCCGCTTCTCTGGGCATTATCGGTGGTGCGGATGGTCCGACAGCCATCTTTACCACCATCAAACTGGCACCGCATTTGCTGGGCCCGATTGCCATTGCCGCTTATTCGTACATGGCGCTCGTTCCGGTGATTATTCCGCTGGTAGTGAAGCTGTTCTGTACGAAGAAAGAGTTGAGCATCAACATGAAAGAACAGGAAAAGAAATACCCTTCGAAGACTGAAATCAAGAACCTGCGTGTATTGAAGATTATCTTCCCGATTGTGGTAACTACTATTGTTGCCCTCTTCGTGCCAAGTGCAGTGCCTTTGGTGGGTATGTTGATGTTTGGTAATCTGGTGAAAGAAATCGGAACTAACACATTCCGCTTGTTCGATGCCGCTTCCAATAGCATCATGAATGCTGCCACCATCTTCCTCGGACTGTCTGTAGGAGCAACGATGACAGCCGAAGCATTCCTCAACTGGACAACAATCGGTATTGTGATCGGTGGATTCCTTGCATTTGCACTTTCTATAACCGGTGGTATTTTCTTTGTGAAACTGGTAAATCTCTTCTCGAAGAAGAAAATCAATCCGCTTATCGGCGCCACTGGTTTGAGTGCCGTTCCGATGGCGAGCCGTGTAGCCAATGAGATTGCTTTGAAATACGATCCGAAGAATCACGTATTGCAGTATTGCATGGCAAGCAACATCTCCGGAGTAATCGGTTCTGCCGTAGCTGCGGGTGTGTTGATCTCCTTCCTTGCGTAAGCGAGGAGAATCTTCATCATTGAAGATCTTATTTCTTCATGGAGAAATACTTTTTATACATTCAAGTTTGGCAGACTCATTTGATAACGCTACCTTTGTGAGTAATGTATAACAGTAAAAACGGAAAGCGTATGAGCACAATGTCATTAGAGGCGGAAAAGAATGCACTGATTCGTCAGATTCTGGATGTGGATGATATAGCTATCCTGAAAAAGATAAGATCAATGTTGAATCATGAAGAAGAACAGGTGAGGGTGGTTGCTGAAGAGGCAACTCCTTATCGGACAAAGACCGAAATTCTGGAAAGCCTTGATGAGGCGTGCAAGGAATTGAAGTTGAATCTGGAAGGTAAGCTGGATTTTAAGCCAGCGGAGGATTTGCTGGATGAGTTGTGATATAACGTATTCTCCTCGTTTTGCGAGAGAATTGAAAAAATTGAGCAAACATTACAAATCTCTGAAGTTGGATTATGCCAATTTATTGGAATCTCTGAAAGCGAATCCTGAACAAGGAGTCAGCTTGGGGAATAATCTTCGTAAGGTTCGCATGGCCATTACTTCGAAGAATAAAGGAAAGAGCGGAGGTGCGCGAGTGATAACCTATACGGTGATTCTGACAGAGATAGATTCGGAAATAAAGTTGCTTACTATCTATGACAAGTCCGAATGTGAAAGTTTGACAGATAAGGAAATAGAAGATATCCTGAAGCAAAACGGTATTTTGTAGTCCTTATGATATAAAAAGAAATCGTCCTGTTTCACGGTTACGTGATAACAGGACGATTTCTTTTATAAGACTAAGACTTTGTGAACAAGTTTCTTTTGTTTCTAAATTTATTCACTGATAACCTTTCTGTATTCCGCTACCGCCATCTTTTCCGACAGATACGCATTAATCAGATTGGTGTGCGCCTGCGTCCATGACAATTGCGCGGAGAGTACATCCACCATGTTTGCCTTTCCCTCATTATACGAGAAAGAAACCAAATCAAGATTTTCATTAGCCAGACTCATAGTCTCTTTGGCGGTTTTCACTTGATATTCCGTTTCCGTCAGTTTGGTCAGGGCGGCAGAAAGTTCCTCGTTGATATTATCCGTCACATAACTTTGTTGCAGTTTCTGTATGCCGATATACGCTTTCTGCTGACGGTTTGTTTTGAACCGGGCTCCCCAACGGAAGATCGGTATATTCAGGTTAATGCCGACGATGGGATTGAAAGAAACATCATAACCGAGGTTAGGTGTAGCTGTAGCCCATCCACCGCTGAAATACATATTCAACTGCGGGTTGAACTGGCTAAGAGCCGCTTTGCGTTGCGCCTGACTTTTCATGATATTCACCTCCGTACTTTCGTAATCCGCGCGACGTTGCAGTACATTCTCCAGAGAAAGTATCTGCACCGGAGCGGAAGCCGTGTCAATCGTGTACAGACTGTCTACGGGATTGTTTGGCTCTTCTCCCATCAGGATATTCAGCTTTTGCAACGCCAGGGTATAGTTCTGACGCGCCTTGATATATTGCAATTCCGCTTCTTTCAGCCGGGTGGAAATCATTAATAAGTCCGTGCGACTAATCATACCGTCGTTAAAACGATCCTGAATGATGTCATACTGTTGCTTCACGATATTTTGATACTTGTCCGCCGCCTGCAACATGGCCTGTGAAGCGGAAGCATTCCAATAAACTGCATCACTCTGATAATGAATCTGGTCGATGGTAAGCTCCTCATTTAGTTGATTCAGCCTTTCATCCGCTTTGGCAATCTTGTGTTGGGCGTTGAGTGCTCCGCCCGTGTACAACGGTTGCGAGACGATAAATACACCTTGATAGGTATGGTTGCGGTATTCGCCTACCGGTTCGTTCCAAGCATTAAGGTCGCTCATGTTGAGGGTCCCGTCCGCATTGATATCAATTTTGGGCAAGAATCCTGTGTGAGCAATCTTCCGTGCTTCCGTACTTGCCATTGTCTTTAGTTTCTGTTGCTTCAGAATTTGACTGTAAGCTTCCACTTTATCCCGGTAAGCTTCCCGGCTAAGATAGGGCTGCTGTGCCCCGGCCGTGAGGCCGAGGAGCAGCAGAGACAGAGTTATAAGTTGAGTTTTCATTTTATTCAATCTATACAATAAATTCAAGTTTCATATAAGAGAAGGCAATTAGCCTTTGATTCTCTGAATGGCACAATAAGCTACCGGAAGAACAAACAGCGTCAGAGCCGAAGCCACCAACAGGCCTCCCATAATCGTAGCCGCCATACCGCCGAACATCGCGTCGAACAACAATGGCAACATACCCAGAATGGTAGTGCCGGACGCCATTGCTACGGGGACAATACGACTCGTTGTAGCACTGACAACAGCATCCAACGGCTTTTTGCCCGTCTTTGCCTCCAGATCAATCTGTTCCACCAGTACAATCGCATTTTTGATATTCATCCCAATCAGTCCGAGCAAACCAAGGATGGAGAAGAAGTCGAACGACTTGCCTAGCAACACCAATCCCAAAACGATACCGATAAAAATAAGCGGTAACATCAACAAGATCACTGTCGGCTTACGATACGTCCTGAACAGGAACAACAGCGTGACGAACATCAGGAAGAACGTCAACGGTAAATTCTTGGCCAACGCCTCGTTAGACTCCACCTGGCTTTCCTGTTCCCCGAAATACTTCATCGTATACCCCTCCGGCACTTTTATCTCTTTCTGCACCAGCGGCCAAACCTCATTGAAAGCAGCAATCGCATTCACTCCGCGACGCGGATCGCATTGCGCCATCATCACCATTTGCCGGTTGTAATCCTTCACATTCGAGAAACGATATTGGAAATCAAATTCCGATACCACCTGTTCCAGACTGGTTGTTTCATTCCCCGTGCCGAACACGGGCAACGTGCGCAGGTCATTGATGCGGAACGAATCCACTGTGTTATCCTTCAATAAGATAGGAAGCACCTGATCGCCCTGCCGGTACTCTCCAAGTGTCATACCTGTGGTTCCGATCTGGATACTTTGTGCCATTCCCTGACGCGATACCCCTAACGGTTGCGCCCGTTCGGGACTATATACAGGCTTCCATACAGGAACTTTATTTCCCCACGAATTGCGCACATTGATTAAATCCGGATTCCGGTGCATAATCTCCAAAGCCTGGTTGGTGAGCGCCACAAGCGTGTCCACATTCGGACCGATAAATCCGATTTCGATAGCGGCATCCACCGCAGGCGACAGTTTGAACAGACTGGTGCGGGTAATCGCATTCGGATAATTCGCCTTCATGTACGCGTCGAAATCTTCTTCATACTCTTTTGTATATTTACTGTCCGTCAATTCAACCAATACATTGGCAAAATTCGGTTTCGGGCCCACCGAAGTAGAAGCCAGATAATACCTTAACGGCGTGCTGCCGAAGGTGATCGATACTTTCTTCACTTCCGGCTGCTTTGCCAGATGCTCTTCCACGGATTTCATCTCTTTCACTACATCATTGATGCTATACCCGTCGGGATAAAACACGTCCGCCCGGAAATAAGGCTTATCGAGAGAAGGGAAGAAGTTTTGCGGCATCGTCCCCATGATAACCAGCGAAGCAATAAAAAGCACTACCATCGAACCCAGTGTCAATGTTTTCCTGCGAATCAGCGTGCGGAGGATGGAGGCGAATTTGTGATAGAACGGTTTGTCATACGGATCTTTCGTGCCGTCCTTTGCTTTCGCTTTCAGGATGAAATTACCGAAAACAGTGGTCTGCGTCAGCGCGAGCACCCAGCTCAATCCCAGCGAGATGGCAAGCACCACAAAAAGCGGTTTCACGATTTCCGCCACGGCAGAAGGAGCAAGGTAGAGCGGGAGGAACGAACAGATAGCGATGAACGTAGCCCCAAGCAATCCCCATTGCGGACCGGTTGCGCCGTCTATCAGCGCTTTCCGCCGGTCTACTCCGCGGGCGATGGCAATCTGTGCGTTGTCCGTTACTACGATGGCGTTATCCACCAGCATCCCCATGGCGATGATAAATCCCGCCAATGAAGTACGGTTCAGCCCGACACCGAAGAAAGACATGATAAGCAATGTGCCGCCAATAGAGAAAATCAGTGACGAGCCGATCAGCACACCTGCGCGCAAACCCATCACCAGCATGATAATCACAATAACAATCAGAATCGATTCGATCAGGTTGATGATAAATCCGTTGTTGGCTTCGTTGGCAATTTCGTTCTCCAGATACAGGCTTTGCAGTTCCAGTCCCACAGGCATCAGTGGCAGCAATTCGTCCAGTTTGGCTTTCACGTTCTTGCCCGTCTGCACCACGTCCCGTTGCGGGTCGGTGGAGACGCCGATGCCGATGGCACGTTTGCCGTTCACGTGCATGATATTGGATGGAGGGTCCATGTACCCTTTTTCGATGACGGCGATATCGCCCAGTTTCACTTGTCCGGCTTTGGTGGTAATCACCTGGTTGCGGATATCGTCTACGGTGGTATACATACCGTTGGCAGTCACCCGGAGCTGTTGCTCGCCGGCACGGATTTCTCCGGTATTGATAATCTGGTTCTGCGATTGCAACAGACTGGCAAGCTGTTTCGGGTCGATGCCCATACCTACGAGCTTATTGGTGGAAATAAAAATATTGACCACCTCCGTCTGCGTCCCGAACAGGGCGACTTTCATCACCCCGTCCGCCGTCACTACCTGTGTCTTGATTCGTTCCGCCCAGTTGCGCATCTCTTCGTATGTGTAACCGTCGTCCGCCGTCAGACCGTAATAGATGCCGAACACGTCGCCGAAATCATCGGAAACCGTCGGTGCGGAAGCACCGCTCGGCAATTGTGGCTGTATATTTAGCACCTTCCGTCGCAACTCATCCCACTTCTGCGGAATGGAGCTTGCCGACAAGGAAGGTTGCAACTCGAATGTGATTTTTGAGAGCCCGTACATCGATTCTGATTTTATCTTGTACACACCGCTCATACTTTGAATTTCACGAGAGATAGGCTCGGTAATCAACCGCTCCACTTCTGCCGGTTCGGCACCCGGATAGCGGGTCATAATAACCGCCGACTTTATGACGAAAGGAGCATCCTCTTTCTTACCCAGCTTGCCGAAGGAAGTGATTCCCCCAATCAGCAATACAGCAAGAAAGAAATAGATGATTTTCGTATTATCTAATGAATATTTGGCTAAACTCATAATAAATGATCGTTGATAATTGATGAATGACAGCGGATAAATGATTACATAATCATTTACCAACTATCACCTGTCAACAGTTGTGATAGATTCTCCTTCTACTAGTTGGTATACGCCTGCTATGACGATTTTTTCACCGGGTTTCAAACCTTCCGAGATGAGCGCCTGTGCTTCTCCGGTCGGGGCGTTGACGGTCACTTCCCGTTTGTGGACTTTATTGTCTTCTACCACCCAGACATACATTTTATTCCCTTCGCTTTCGCCGAATACGGCACTAAGCGGTACAATCGTCCAGCTATCCTGCACCAACGGACCTACATCTGCCGTGAAACGGATGCTGCACGTAAAACCGGGTTTCACTGCATACAGATCGCGGTCGAATGACGGATCGTCAATCGTGATGCTGACCGGAATTCCTGTGCCATCCGTAGAAATATCAAGATATTCTTCCAGTTTCGCTTGAAACACGTGTCCTTTAAATGTGTCGAACTCTACAAGGAAACGCGGGTCTTTGGCGCGCAACAAATAAAGATACGCATCCGGAATGGTGAATTTGATACGTAGATTGTGTGTATTGACAAGCTGCACGATACCCTCACCGGAGTTGACACGCTGATAGTTTTCCACCAGTCGTTTTTCGATAGAACCGTCGAAAGGAGCTGTCAGCTTGGTGTCGCGCATATTGTTGGCAGACAGTTCGTATTCAGACTTCGCCTTCTGGAAGTTGGCGAGGCTGATTTCATATTCCTGCACGGAGATCGCTTGCCGGGAGAGGAGCCGTTTGTTACGTTCCACTTGTGCCGAAGCCGTTTCGTATGCCGATTTCGTAGCGGCATATTGCAACGCGATGTCTCTGGGGTCGATAGCTGCGATGAGCTGTCCTTTTTTCACTTTCTGTCCTTCGATGACAGGAAGCTGAATGATTTGTCCGTTGACCCGGAAAGCCAGCTTCACATATTCCACCGCTTCCACGATTCCCGAGAAATCTTTTCTGATAATCGATCTTGACTCGACAATCGTAGTCTTTACAGGACGTGCAGTTGTCGTTGTCGTTTCTTTTTTCTGTCCGCAGCCAGCCAGCAAGATTGCAGCCGCCAGGACGAATCCAAATTCCTTTTTCATATACCACGTTGATGTTTAGAGGTTTTGCGTTGATAAATAGCGAATAATATACTAAAACAACTCCTGTTTATTTATGTTCAATATTCCTGTCTTTTCATATCCTGCCTCTTAACCTTTATATGGAACACAAAAAAACGGGAACTTTACCGTTTCTAAGGTAAAATTCCCGTCCAACTCTTTTGTGTCATTTTACATCATCAGGTTCTGACCTCCAATGACGCCTGCAATAGCAGTAGCAACCGCAATGACGACTTTTAAAATCGTATTCCAAATGGATTTCTTCATAATTCAACACCTCCTTTCCATACCACACTATCCTCTATCACCTATTCTATTACGCTGCCGGATCGGGCGCTTCCTGACCACCGCCACCCGGTTTGTCATCACCCGAACCTCCGGTGTTGCCACTGCCTCCCGCTCCCAGTGCTTTCGTCAACTGGTTGACGTGGATATATGACGCTCCCTGAATCAGCGCACGGGTGATATTTCCACCGGCATCCCGCGTATATTCCGGGGTAAACTGGCAACGCAATCCCGTGATTTGTGCCGGACTAACATCGGCTTCCGCATCCACCCCCTTGCAGCGTGACTGGCACACCATGGTAAATGTGCCCAATCCTTCGAGTTTCACTGTCCTGCTGTTGAGCAACTGCTCGCGCATCACTGCCATCAGGTTTCGGATCACGTTGTGCACGTCACCGGCCGTCAGTGATGACCGTTCGGCAATCGTTTCGCCAATCATTTGCGTATCCACTACGTTTCCCATTTTAATCAGGCAGGGATGCCATTTCTTCTTTTTGTCCTTCGATGCGATATTGGACTGAACCGCTTTGTAAATCAACATACTGATTTCCTCCTTTTTAAGTGAATAAATAAGATTTTATTGAGTCAGTAAACGAACGTTTTCTGTCTCTTTTACAGTAGCAAAGATACCCCAACCGGCAGGGGAGGAAACATGAAACGGTATCTGCCGGTAAGTGAAGGCAAACGCTTGAATATCTGTGTATTTGCTTGCATTTCTACGCAAAAAACAGTATCTTTACATGACGTAAATAATAAATTAAAAGAAGAAAATCTATGAAGAAAACGGAATTGGCATTACTCTATATGCCGTATGCAAGTGCCGATGTGGCAAGAAGACATTTAAATAAATGCATCCGCCGAAACCGGGAGCTGCTGGAGGCTCTCGAAGCTACCGGCTGGGCGTTTTGGATACATTGGCTCACACCGTTGCAGGTGGAGCTGATTGAGAAGTATTTGGGAGAGCCTTAATCTCTATTTTTGATCTCCCAAAAACCATTACGACGACCGTTTTTACGCTCTATGATGCCCCTTTCGCTCAAGTTGACAGTCATGGTTTTAACGGTTCTTTCAGACTTTCCTATATGCTGGGCAATTTCTTTTTGTGTTGCATTAGGTTTTTCTTGAAGGTATTTCAGTACGGCCATTTCTTCCAAAGTGCAATCCAAAGTGCAATTTTTGCACTTTGGATTTTCTGTCTCTGTTTGTTTTGCACTTTGAGTAGCTTGCTTTTCAAGTTCACCAATCTGTAGATGGCGGTTTTTAAGTGCATTCTGTTCTCCAAGAATAAGATTTCTAAAGAACTTTTCTATATACTCGGTCGTAGCATAAATGCCTTTGGTCAGGTCATTATAATTAGCGCGAACAAGAGCATTACGAAAATACCAGGAATGGTCGGTAAAGGCTTCATTACTGATATTAAATCCAAAAGTATGTAGATATTTGATTATGAAACGGCTGTTGTACGTGTATTTCCTTCACCAAAAGCGTGTATTTGCCATATTCCGGATGCGAATTGAGCAATGTGTTTGATGGCTTCATCTATATTCAGTCCCTTATAATCAAAGATCTTTTCTTGAGAGAAATCATAATCCAAAGTTTCACGAATGCTTCCTGCACTGGCATAAAGCACGGTTGCTCCCTTAAGAACCCACTCGTTTTTAGTAATATTGTAATCCCGTATTTGTCCGGCATGGCTGAATATGCCTTTGAATAAACGGCGATGAATAGCAATATATTCGACGGGTGAGAACGTAAATGTTTTTTCTGAAAGGATTTCGGTTATTCTGGCTGACACTTTATCGGCTTCTTCCGTTCGATCTTCTATGGAAGACCGAACCGTCTCGATTATAATAACTATCAACTAATTGTTTGACTTCGTCAATAGTTATATCGCCTTCAATGTGTTGCCGAGCCTTTTCCTTCAAATATTCCGAAGGTTTAAGCCCATCAACAGCTTGCAAACCAATAGCTGTCTGCCACGCATAACCTTTTTCACGTTTATGCGGCTCGCCTTGTCTTATATATTCTTCGAAGTCGTTCATTCTTAATGAGAATTAAATGTGTATCTTTTATCATTTGAATTCAGTGACGAACAAAGATATATTTTTTCTTCATTCACTTGACAACTTTAAGAAAATAATTCTTTGCAACTAGCCAATATAATTCTTGTAGCAGCCTTAATCCCTAAATCCATCCCTCTGACGAGAATAAGTCTTTGGCTCCCTTCCACGGTTGCACCTGCATACCCGGTTCGGGTGGCGGCGTACAAGGGGAATATCTTCCGTTGGTTACATCGTAGCAGAACGCTGCGTTTCCCTTTGTTCCGAAATTACGGAAACGGGTTTTCTCGACGTGTATATACACGATCCCCATTTCATCTTGACGGTCTACCACTATTCCGTAGTCCGTCATGTTGAAAAAGTTGGCCGAGCCGTTGATGTCATACATGGTGGGAACTTCCGTTTTCTGCGTGCCGTATTGCTTGTTCATCTTTCTCGGATGCGCCACCAGAATGACGAGGCAGGAGTTGAGCCGGGCAAAACGTGCCAGACTATTCATGAATGAACCGATATACCCTGTCTCCGTCATGCCTGCCGGAATCTGATGGTTGATGTAATTGTACGGGTCGATGACAAACACACGGATGCCGTGACGGTGTACCAGTTCGCGTGCCTTCGACAAGACGTTGCCCAGTGTGAAATCCCCGTCCGGAAGAATGTGCCAGACGCGTTGCGAAAGATAATCCACTACGCGGGCGAATTCCTCCTCCGTAGAGAAATCTTTGCGGAAACGGTGTCCCAGCAGTTTCTCCGCCAGTTTGGCATGATGATACTCGATTGGCGTGTTCTCCGGACTGAAATATCCCGCTCGCCAATCTTGGCGGGTGCAGAGCCGGAGCACTATCTCATCTACAAAGTCCGATTTGCCATGTCCGGGAATACCGGTGACGGTGAGCACCCGCCCCGTTTCCAGCCTCATGATTTCGTCCAGATTCGGTATTCCCAATTCCACGCCCGAAGTATACCCCTCTTCAAACAGTTGGTGCAATCCCTCCCGTAAGTCTTCTGCCGTAAACGTACCTTCCAGGCGGGGGATGGGCGCGTCCTCTAGCGCCTTCAGTAGTGCGTCCGGGCCTTCCGCCACGAGCAGTTCGTTGGCGTCCTTGTATGCTTCGCCGTAGGTGACGATACGGCAGCGGTCTACCCCCAGCCGTCGGGAGAGTTCCCGGCACAGTTCCCGTCCCTTGCGGTCGGTGTCCACCGACAGATAAATCACTTGTTTCTGCTCGAAATGAGATTCCGACAATTCGTCCAGCCAGTCCAGTTGACTGTTGGCACCGTTCGGCACGGAAATGACATCCGTCCGGCCGACAGCCATGTAGGAGAGAGCATCAAATTCCCCTTCCACGAGGATGCACTCCGGCGTGTCGCGGATGGCGTCGATGTTGTAAGGGATGGTGCGCGCTCCTTGCAGCAATTTGAAGTGCTTTTGTGAGTCGCGGAACTTCGTGTTCACCAATTCCCCGTTTTCAAAAAAGTTGAAGCAGAGACAGTCCCTCTTTTCCCAGCCTTTCTCCTTTCCGGATATAGGCATCGAGATGGAGGCGAAAGCCACGCCAGCTTCCACCAATACTTCCGGCGGAATGTGGCGGACGTCACGACACCATTCAATTTGCTTCTGTGTGAGTGCCCCTTGCTCTGGGTCGCCGTGCGGCTTTTCAGTGGGCGGACAACTGGAGTTGCTACCTGTTGCCGTTGGAAATTTGACCAACGGATCACCCAGCTTTCTGCCTTTTCCGGCATATATGGCTGCCGAACCGTGTGCGCCGCAGTAGTGGCACAAATACAGTTTGGTATCGAGGTTGACACTTAGTGATTTATCACGCTTATCCGTCCGTTGGGCATGACACCAGGGACATTTTGTTTTCATTTTGCCGCTTGTGCGACCGTGGGTATCAATACCCAGTTCTTTGAATCTATCCATATTTAGTAAATGATTGAGAGATAATATGCTATCGTGTCCATTCGTTCGTCACCGGATTCCAGATATGTGCCGCCGAAGGTCGCGGCTTGGCATAAGCGGGGATGGGATGCCCGTCGTAGGTACGTATTCCGTTGGTGATGGTTTCGTAGGGCGAACATTGCTGTTGCTCTTGCCGGTTTTTGAGAAACTTCTTCAGTGCCACCTGCGTTGTGGATGACACATGGCTTCCCTGCCGGGTGAGATTGGCGAAATAGTTTTTTACTTCGTGCAGGCTGTTCATCGAGCTTTCATTCCCCCGTAAGATGATTTGCTCCCGTAAATAGTTGAAGAACCATTCTTTTTCTTCCATCATCAGCCGGGGGATGCCCGACTGAATGGCTACGACTTCATACCAGGATGTGTCGTTCATTGCCTCCTGTAGATTTTCTTCCCATGCGTTGGGGCGCATATCGGGTGTCACAGCGTTCAAGTCCGTCACCTTCAAACCATTTTCTTCTTCTTTTTCTTTTCCGCTTTCTTCAGAAGAAGAATTTTTTTTGTTTATTTCTTTATTTATAATGGGGGATGGATTTTTCTGTATATTTGACGTGTTTTTCATTTCCCGAGTGTTAAAATCCTCTGCATTTCCGTTGGCTTTCAGAGAGTTATTGACGTGCGGTTTCGTGTTGCGCTTTTTTTCATCTTCCATGTTGTCAAGTGCTTCCCTGTAGTCGTCTATTGCTTTAGAATGGAGGTTCATTTTCTCATCCAGATAAAAGAGTCCGTAATTGTATAATACGCTTTCCATCAGTTCGTCACTCACATCATAAAGGTTCTGGATGAAGGAAGCAGTTTGCGGTGCCAGAAAATGTTGTGGTTGTTGATAGAGCTTTTCCATCACAAGCCAATATAGTCCGTAGGCTTTCAGTCCGTCTTGCATAATCATCCGCAGCAGTTCGTTGTCGGTGTATGCCAGTAGGGGGTGCGGAAAATAACTTCTGATGGCAGATTCTTCGCAAAAGTCGGCATAGAGTATATGCGAGTTGTATCCTTTGCCGGGACGCCGGAAATAATGGTGGTAGAGGAGCTCAAGATGTTCGGGTTGGGCATGGAATATATTGGCGATGATTCCCATTGTCTGGATATTGACGCAGCATTTAAGCTGTGCATGAGCTTCTTCGAGCATCACCCAGTATAGTCCGTATATTTCCAGTCCTTGTTCCCGTATCAAAATACTCATGGGTATATTGCTGGAAGAAGAAGTGGGATGATTGAAGTAACCGTTATGAATCGGTTTTCTCTTTTGTGATGCGTTGTTCGATTGTTTGGTATTTGCTGAATTAGATGTTGTCATAATAAAATATATTAGTTTCTGTTTTAAATTCTATTTTTCTGAAAATACAGATACGAAGAATCCGGCCACTTCTTTGGAAAGCAGCAAATATCGTACTCATTCTTCATGATGGAATCGGAGTATTCTCTTCGTGTATGTAATCTGTAATATAGGGAATTTTCGGAGCAGGGGAGATTTAATTCCGAAGTTCTGAAAAAGCAATGCCGGAAAAACAAATAACTGCCTCTGTCAAAAAACAAGGGAGCAGCATTGACATGATTTTTTCTCTTACTTGCGGTTGCAAAGTAACTACTTTATTTCGTATATGTCCTACAACTTTCCTTATTTAATCCATGAAATTAATTTTTTTTTCACAGAAGAGCCGAATACAATCCCTGCCACTCGACACGTAAGCCATTTTCTACAATGCACGTCATAGTATGGGAGAAACCTGTTGGAGGGGTTTTCGTAGTAGGGGCGGCCGAAATAGTGTTCATATTCTGTCAGTGTCCCTGTAATGGAAAGGCAGGTTCCGTCTGTTCGTTGCAGGCAGAAATCGGCGTTGTCCCATCTCATCCGGTCTATCAGTTCTTCTACTTGGTATGCACGGCGCATAGATTCTCCCAGTGTCAACAGTGTACCGTAATTCTCTTCCGCATCTTGGCGGATAATAGCTGCCCGACGGGAAACCGTCAGGCAACTGTCATTCTTCATCGTTTTTTTCATACAGATTTCTTTGTGCTGAAATGCTCACATTTCAGTTCTTGTTAGTGGTGTAAATGTAGTGAATTTACTTGACCTTACAAAGGATAAAATTACTTATATAATGGATGATTAGTTAAATAAATGGAATAAAATATTTTGTATTTTTCATTGTCTGAATATAGGCTTTAAAGAGCTTATGGAGGAGTTTAAAGAAAGCTGTGGAGGGAATGGGAATAGGCTGCAAAGGGCAAAGGACGGCCCTCTTTATCCTCTGTGGTGAAAACCGTGCAATAATGTCCCACATGGTAATTGGTACACTGATAATTATTCACCATTGAAACCTTTTGCGCAGCCTTTTTATCCAACTGTCACTACGTATAACGTTGTTATTCTCTCCAATCGCTTTTTTCAAATCCCGGATCCGTTCATTTTGTCTCTTCATTGCTGCCTGTATTTCGTTTATCAACGTATTTATTTCCTTCTGCAGCTGAATTTCCTTTTCTTTCAATTGAATAATGTGGGCGTATTTCTCGCAGACCATTGTTTTGTCTATGCACAGTTGTTCCAGCGTATCAATATATTCTGCTGTAATGCCGGCTTTACTTCGGCGAAAGAGTTCCAGAATACATTCTTCGTCAACGTTCGGAACATTGTCTATGTATAACATAGGGAATTGTCCCATTTCCACCCAAAGCAGGATTGCTTCTTTTTCGATGTGATACTTAATCACTGCTTTTTCTACACTAATCCATTTTGGCATATTGCTTTTGTTTTAATGTGTTATAAAAAAAAGAGTAAATAACGTATTGTCCGGAGAGGTGCAACGAACACCCACGATTTTTATGATTTCGGTCGGCTGGGGAATTGGTTGGGGTATAAGGATTGTTGAAACCGACCGGATACAATAAAAGCGTGAGTGCTGTTGTACCATTATCTAAACTTAAGGCTTAGCAACACCCTTCACCAGATAATGATAAACAACAGACACCCACGCCAAACGTTTATATATAACAAATCTCTAATCGATATGTTGATATACGACTATCTACGTGGAGTATCTGTTGTATCATCTCTCGGTGTGAAAAAACTGCTAATTTTTAAGTTTGAGAGACAATACGTTATTTACTCCATTAAGGAATAAAAAAAACGCTTTTGCCTGTTTCATCACGCTGATGGGCAGAAAGCGTGTGACAAAGATATATGTTTTTTTCGGAATAGGATGGAAAAGAGGAAATAAATGCAGGAAATATGGTATGAGAATAGAGAGTATGGTATAAAGATGGTAAATATGCTATACGGGTGGCAAATATAATGTGATGATAAAAAGGAGGGAGCCAAAAGTAAAACCATCTATTAGATTGATATTATTTAGGTACGGATTACACGGATTTCGCGGTTTTAGTCTAATGGAACCGTGAAACCCGTGTAATCCGTGCCTAAACGAAAGCCATAGAAGTCTTTTGACCTCGCATTGTCTTTCCGTGCAATTCTTTTTTTAGCTGCGATTTCTTTTGGGCTTTCCGGAGAAGATAGTCAGTTCAAGAATTGCAAAGATGATTTCCGTTGTGGTATATCCGGTAAATGTATATTCCAAATTTTCATTTTCGGAGAAGTATTTGAGATAAACGGTTGGAGTGCCATTGTGGAAGTCGAGAAAAAGATAAGAAGTATAATCATAGATGCCAAGATCGGCAAACTCGTTCAGAATCGCTGTGTTGAAAATCGTGCATTGGCCTGTCTTTGATTCATTTCCGGACATTTCGAATCTGCGATGTTCTTTTGCGAGATCGTCTTTATTCACATGCCTGAATTGTTCTTGCAGCTCTTTACTGAAAGAAAGGCGTTGTCTGATGAAATTGAAAACTTCTTCCTTTGTCATTTGTTTTAAATCGGTTATTTCCATTTTTTATTAATTAGTCGGGTAAAGGTACTTTCTTTATTTGGTAATAAATCGGATTTAGTCATATTTCTTTTATTTATTTTTCGGCTTATAACCCTAAAAGAATCTGAATTTATGGATTTATTTAGGGTTATAACCCTAAAAACTTTCCGAAAATAGTATATCTTTGTGCTTATAACCCTAAAAACTTTTGAATATGATTAATCGTGAACAGTATATGGAACAAATTGTTCCTTTTATAGATAAGCCGTTTGTAAAAGTGATAACGGGTATTCGTCGCAGTGGAAAGTCGGTAGTGCTGCGTCTGATTCGTGACGAACTGTTGAGGAGAGGAGTTCGTGAAGAACGTATCATCTATCTGAATTTTGAAAGTTTTCAGTGGATAGATCTGAAAGAGGCGAAGGCTTTGTATGCTTATATTCGGGGACAGGCGGGAGATGCGGGTAAATATTATATTCTCTTGGATGAAATTCAGGAAGTGGACGGTTGGGAAAAAGTGGTCAACTCACTTCTGGTAGATTTGGATACGGATATTTATGTGACCGGCTCCAACTCACGTATGTTATCGTCCGAACTGGCAACTTATTTAACGGGACGGTATGTCGCTTTCCATGTCATGACCTTGTCTTTTAGAGAATATCTGACTTTCCATGACTTGCAGGCCAATGATCCGACGCTCAACCGGAAGGAGGAATTTCAGAAATATCTCCGTATGGGAGGATTTCCGGCCATACATACTGCCGATTATGGATATGAGGCTATCTATAAAATTGTCTACGACATCTATTCTTCTGTCATTCTTCGTGACACGGTGCAGCGTCACAATATCCGGAATGTGGAACTGCTCGAACGGGTAGTGAAGTTTGTTTTCGATAATATAGGCAATAAGCTGAACGCTAAAAATATAGCTGATTACTTCAAAAGTCAGCAACGGAAGGTGGATATGAATACCATCTATAATTATCTGAATGCATTGGAAAGTGCTTTTATCATTCAACGTATTCCCCGATATGATATTAAAGGAAAGGAAATTCTGCAGACGAATGAGAAGTATTTTGTAAGTGACCTTTCTTTGATTTATTCCGTGATGGGCTATCGTGACCGGTTGATTGCAGGTATGTTGGAGAATCTGGTTTGTCTGGAGTTGAAAAGGAGGGGTTATGAAGTGTATGTAGGCAAACAGGATGATAAAGAAGTGGATTTTGTAGCCATCCGTCGGGAAGAAAAGATTTATGTGCAAGTAACGTATCAGTTAGCTTCACAGGCCACTGTTGAGAGGGAGTTTGCTCCTTTGCTCGCCATTAACGACCATTATCCTAAATATGTAGTTAGCATGGACAGCTTGTGGCAGGATAATGTGGAAGGTGTCAGGCATCGTCATATAGCCGATTTCTTGTTGGATGATATTTAACGCTGACAGGCGGGGGCTTTCGGACTGACCTGCTGTTTGTTGTGAGGAGGATAGAAGAGGATGAAAAACGAATGTGGGGCAGGATAGAAAACGAAAAAGAGGAAATTCTCTGCGAGAATCTCCTCTTTTTTCATCTTTCACGAAAGATCGAATTATTTCTTCTTACGGTCACCGTAACGGCTCATGAACTTATCAACACGACCTGCAGTATCTACCAATGTAGATTTACCTGTATAGAACGGGTGAGAAGTGTTTGAGATTTCAATCTTCAGCAACGGATAAGTTTCACCTTCGAATTCGATGGTTTCTTTAGTTGCTACAGTTGATCTAGACAAAAACATGTCACCATTTGACATATCTTTAAATACTACCGGACGGTATGATTCTGGATGAAGGCCTTTTTTCATTTCAGTATCTGTTTTTTTAATTTATATTCTGTTACTATTTTGGTAAGAAATAGTGTAATGGTCATTTTCAGAGCGCAAAGATAATGCTTTTCTGTGAAATAGAAAAAGGTTTTCTAAAATTTCTGATTTCTAATTTATGATTTCTGATTTGCTATGCAGATTTTGGTGATTAAATGGATGAAAAATGAGGTATAAATAAGGTATAAATAAGGAGATATAAATCCGAAGGCATAAATCAGAATTCAGAAATCATAAATCCCAAAGTTTGCAAGGTAGACATTACAATCTAATGTCACACTCGTATTCCTGCTAAATTTTGCAGTCTGATTTAAACCTTTTTCTACTATATTTTTCTTTCCGATGTTCGTTATTCGATGGATAATGCTTACTTTTGCGTAGAATTTTTATTCACTAACAATAAACTTTAAACAAAATGGTAAATTACAAAGATTTAGGATTGGTAAACACAAGAGAAATGTTTGCTAAGGCTATCAAAGGTGGATATGCTATCCCAGCATTCAACTTCAACAATATGGAACAAATGCAGGCTATCATCAAGGCTGCTGTTGAAACTAAATCTCCTGTGATTCTTCAGGTTTCTAAAGGTGCTCGTCAGTATGCTAACGCTACTTTGTTGCGTTACATGGCACAGGGTGCTGTAGAATATGCTAAAGAATTAGGCTGCGCACATCCGGAAATCGTTCTTCACCTTGACCACGGAGATACATTCGAAACTTGCAAATCTTGTATCGATTCAGGTTTCTCTTCAGTAATGATCGATGGTTCTCATCTTCCTTACGAAGAAAACGTAGCATTGACTAAGAAAGTTGTTGAATACGCTCACCAGTTTGACGTAACTGTAGAAGGTGAACTTGGCGTATTGGCTGGTGTAGAAGATGAAGTTTCTTCCGACCATCACACATATACTGACCCTGAAGAAGTAATCGACTTCGCTACTCGCACTGGTTGCGACTCTTTGGCTATCTCAATCGGTACTTCTCACGGTGCTTACAAATTTACTCCGGAACAATGCCACATCGACCCGAAGACTGGCCGTATGGTTCCTCCTCCATTGGCTTTCGAAGTATTGGACGCTGTAATGGAAAAACTTCCGGGATTCCCTATCGTTCTTCACGGATCATCTTCAGTTCCGGAAGAAGAAGTGGAAACTATCAACAAATATGGTGGTGCACTGAAAGCTGCTATCGGCATTCCGGAAGAAGAATTGCGTAAAGCTGCTAAGTCTGCTGTTTGCAAAATCAACATCGACTCTGACTCTCGTCTGGCTATGACTGCTGCTATACGTAAGGTATTCGCTGAAAAACCGGCTGAATTCGACCCACGTAAGTATCTTGGCCCGGCTCGTGACAACATGGAAAAACTGTACAAGCACAAAATAATCAACGTGCTCGGTTCTGACAATAAGTTGGCACAGTAATAATCTCCGGATTATTCCATAAATAAAAGAAAGAGGCTGCTCCGGTTTGAACACCGGTGGCAGCCTTTTTTATGACGTTTAATCGTTTCAGAACGGAGAGAAGATAACACTATGGCTGTAATAAAGAACACCCGTGTCACAACTGAATGTAACACGGGTGTTCTTATCTATTATATAATGTTTCTTACATCAAGAATCCAAGCAGAATACCGGCAGCAACAGCTGAACCGATCACTCCGGCAACGTTCGGACCCATAGCGTGCATCAGCAAATAGTTGGTCGAATCATATTCCAAACCAATCACTTGTGAGATACGTGCAGAGTCGGGAACAGCAGAAACACCTGCATTACCGATCAACGGATTGATCTTATTACCCTTCTTCAGGAAGATATTGAAGATCTTAACGAAGATGACACCGGAGGCAGTTGCAATAACAAATGACAATGCACCGAGAGCAAAGATCTTGATAGAGTCGAGCGTCAGGAATTCGGAAGCTTGCGTAGAAGCACCTACTGTCAGACCCAACAGGATAGTGATTGTATCAATCAACGGACCACTGGCAGTATTAGCCAAACGGCGGGTTACACCACTTTCTTTCAACAGGTTACCGAAGAACAGCATACCCAGCAAAGGCAGACCGGAAGGAACCAGGAAACAAGTCAGCAACAAACCGATGATCGGGAAAATCACCTTCTCCGTGTGAGAAACGGCACGCGGCGGTTTCATGCGGATGACACGTTCGTTCTTGGTGGTGAGCAGACGCATGATAGGCGGCTGTATCACCGGAACCAACGCCATATAGGAGTAGGCGGACACCGCAATGGCTCCCATCAGGTTAGGTGCTAGCTTGGAAGAAAGGAAGATGGCCGTCGGGCCGTCTGCTCCACCAATGATACCGATAGCACCGGCTTGCATCGGGTCGAAGCCCATTTCTAACGCGATCATATAAGCACCGAAGATACCGAATTGTGCAGCTGCACCGATCAGCATCAATTTTGGATTAGAGATAAGTGCCGAGAAGTCCGTCATGGCACCGATGCCCAAAAAGATGAGCGGCGGATACCAGCCGGAGGTCACTCCCTGATACAATATATTCAATACAGAACCTTCTTCATAAATACCGACTTTCAGCCCGGCATCCATATTAAAAGGTATGTTACCGATCAATATACCGAAACCGATAGGAATCAGCAGCATCGGTTCGAACTCTTTGGCTATTGCCAAATAGATGAATACCAAGCCAACGAGAATCATGACTACATGCCCTACCGTAGCATTGGCAAAGCCTGTGTATGTCCAGAAGTCGGCCAGGTTATTTCCTAAAAAGTTTATAAAGTCTCCCATATTATTCAATAATTACGAGGTCATTACCTTCAAGAACAGAGTCTCCCTTGTTGACGTTGATGGCAGTAATCTTACCGTCCTTATCCGCATTGATATTGTTTTCCATCTTCATGGCTTCCAATATGATAATGGTCTGTCCTTTCTTTACAGTATCGCCTACATTCACTTTGATGTCGAGGATCACACCCGGCAGCGGAGATTTTACTCCTGATTTTCCGGTAGACGGAGCGGTCGGTTTCACTACTTGAGTAGGAGCAGCAGGAGCATTAGGCATCGGGCGTACTGTCACGGGTTTCGCAACAGGCTTCGGCTGTTTCTCCATTTCTACTTTATAGTGTGTACCGTTCACTTCTACATGAGCGATGTTGTCTTCAATATCTCCGATGGTTACTTTATATGAGTTACCGTTGATTTTATATTTATATTCTTTCATCGTTTTTACTTTTTAAAAGGTGACTTACTTTCTGGGAGGAGTTTCACGCAAAGTGTAAATCTTCGAACTCCATGGTGAGTAGCTGCGTTTTACGCGGGTGATGGTCAGTACCGTTTCTTCTACGTCGTGCACCTCATCCTGCATTTCGTGTAATGCCATAGAAATAGCAGCGTATACTTCGCCCGGAGCCTGTGACAGTTCCTTAGCTTCATGCTTGTCAATGCCTTTAGATTTCATAGCGTTGCGCTTGCTCAAATTAACGGCTACTTTTCCTACAATCTTAAAAGCAATAAAGAGAAGAATCAATCCGCAGAATACTACGCTCATGGCAGAAATGGACATTCCAACGCCATCAGCATCGTGTTCTTCAAACTTTTCCATCTTGGAATTGCTGTCAAGAGTCTTGTTGTTGGTGCTCGGAGTCACGTATTTGTCACCGCTTCCACTTTTTACTTCCCATTCAGCTGCCCCGTCGCTTACACGAGCGTATGATTGGTTGGGACCGAGAGCGCCTGCAGGCACTACAATCTGGTCGAGCAACTTCTTGCCGGAGTCGAACAGACCAACCCAGTTAGCTGTTTCCGGATTCAGCTTGAAGCTGGTATGGAAAGTACCACGGTTAGGTTCGCCATCTGCCCAGAATAGTGCATGTTGGCGTGGTTTCACTAAGGTAAGTATATCACCTTTCGGGATAAAATAAGTAACTGTATCGCCCGGTTGGCTGCTTACTTTCAGCAAGCAAGCTGCCAGGTCGGCGCTACCGAATGATTTATTGAATATTTCAATCCATGCGCTGTGCAATCCGTAATCGTCCTGAAAATTACTCTGATTGTCTATCAGGATTTCGTTTAGCACCAGCTTATTGTTCGACTTTTGCTCTCCACAAGAAGTCAGACCAATCAGCAACAGCAAAGAAAGGAATATTCCGATTTTGGTTTTGTTCATAATCGTTCTTGTTTTAATGTGAAAAGTAGGATTACAACGGAATATTACCATGCTTCTTAGCCGGATTGCTCAATTTCTTAGTCTGCAACTGCTGCAAAGCACGGATCACACGGAAACGTGTGTTGCGCGGTTCAATCACATCGTCGATGTAGCCATATTTAGCTGCATTGTAAGGATTGGCGAACAGTTTCGTGTATTCTGCTTCTTTCTCTGCAAGGAATTGAGCAGGGTTTTCCTGATCTTTGGCTTCGCGTGCGTACAATACTTCTACTGCTCCTGCACCACCCATTACTGCGATTTCGGCAGTAGGCCATGCGTAGTTCATGTCACCGCGAAGTTGCTTACAGCTCATTACGATGTGAGAACCACCGTAAGATTTACGCAATGTAATAGTAACCTTAGGCACAGTAGCTTCACCGTAAGCATACAACAGTTTAGCACCATGAAGGATAACGCCATTGTATTCCTGACCTGTTCCCGGAAGGAATCCCGGTACGTCTACCAACGATACGATAGGAATATTGAATGCATCGCAGAAACGAACGAAACGTGCACCCTTACGAGATGCGTTGCTATCGAGCACACCAGCCAGATACTTAGGCTGATTAGCAACGATACCTACCGATTGGCCGTTGAAGCGGGCGAAACCGATGATGATATTCTTTGCATAATCTTTCTGGATTTCAAGGAATTCACCGTTGTCCACAATAGCGCCGATCACTTCGTACATGTCATACGGTTTAGTAGGGCTGTCGGGGATAATATCGTTCAAAGAATCTTCCAGACGGTCGATTGGGTCTGTGCAATCTACATAAGGAGCTTCTTCAAGGTTGTTTTGAGGAATATAGCTCAACAGTTTGCGAATCAGTTCGAAACCTTCTTCTTCTGTTTGGGCGGTGAAATGAGTCACACCCGATTTAGTGGAGTGAACGCTTGCGCCACCGAGGTTTTCCTGGCTAACGTCTTCACCTGTTACGGTCTTCACCACTTTTGGTCCGGTAAGGAACATATAAGAAGTACCTTCCATCATCAGCGTGAAGTCGGTCAGAGCCGGAGAATAAACAGCACCGCCGGCACAAGGACCGAAGATACCTGAAATCTGTGGGATAACACCGGAAGCAAGGATATTGCGTTGGAAAATTTCTGCATAACCGGCCAAAGCGTTGATACCTTCCTGGATACGTGCACCACCCGAGTCGTTGATACCGATACAAGGAGCACCCATCTTCATGGCCTGATCCATAATTTTACAAATCTTCAATGACATTGTTTCTGACAGTGAACCGGCAGAAACAGTGAAGTCCTGTGCGAACACATATACCAGACGTCCTTCGATTGTACCGCAGCCGGTACTACACCGTCTCCCGGATAATGTTTTTTCTCCATTCCGAAGTTCGTGCATCTGTGCTCAACGAACATGTCCATTTCTTCGAAGCTACCCTCGTCAAGCAGCATAGCCAAACGCTCGCGTGCTGTGTATTTCCCTTTTTCATGTTGCTTCGCAATCGCTTTTTCACCGCCTCCGATACGTGCTACGGCACGGCGTTCAATAAGCTCTTTAATTTTTTCAAGTTGATTACTCATGAGTTCTTGTTGGTTTTAGAGTTTATGATTAATGTTCGCAGAGTTCTGTCAACACGCCCAAAGTTGATTTCGGGTGAAGGAAAGCAATATTCAAACCTTCAGCACCCTTGCGGGGAGCTTTGTCGATAAGGCGGATTTCTTTGCTTTCTGCTTCTGCCAAAGCATTGGCTACGCCATTTTCTACAGCAAAGGCTACATGGTGAACACCTGCACCTTTGTTTTCAATGAATTTGGCAATAGTACTCTCCGGGCAAGTCGCTCCAACAGTTCAATTTTGGTTTCGCCTACTTTTAAAAAAGCAGTTCTTACTTTCTGATCTTCCACTGTTTCAATGTTGTAACACTTCAGACCTAATACATTTTCGTAGTAAGGAAGGGCTTCTTCGATGCTTTTTACAGCAATGCCCAGATGTTCAATGTGTGAAATCTTCATAACTATACTTTTTTTATTTGGTTTTAATCATGTGCTTATATGGCATAAAACAGCACAAAGAAAGACATTTCTTACCTAATAAAGAAATATTTCTGCATTTAATTATTGGATTATTAAACAGAAAAAATGGTAGGGAAGGAGTATGAAGAGTTGTTTTGTAATCTTGAGATTACATTTAGATGTAAAATTTGACTAAGAGTTTGTTCAGCCAATTCCAATTGACACGGAACCAGCGGCGGGTACTGCTCTGCTTTCCTCCGAATCGGAGAACGAAATCACGATAACCGTGTTTGCGGAACGGAAGTCCTACATCCATAAATTCCATGTGGCGGAATCCCCGTTGGCGGGCGTCTTCCAATGCCTTCCAAACGGCCAGCACTCCCGGATACTGAAGTGCGTATGTCTTTCTCATTCCTCCGGAGAACCAAAGGTAGGCGTCATCTCCCGAGTAGATACAGACGGAACCGCCAATGATTTTCTCTTTGTATTTTACTACGAATATTTTTGCCTGTTGTCCTTTGATTAGCATATCGTTCATGTGACGGAAAAAGTCGTTGGCAGGGAAATATCTACGTATGCGGGAGGAATAAACCTTGTGCAGCATCCGTGAGAAATCGTGTATTTCTTCCACGGTATGTGCCTCCTCTACTTTGGCTCCATTCTTGAGTCCTTTTTTTATCTGACGGATGCGTGACGGGCTGAACCGGTCTTCCGTCTTTTTCATACTGTGCAGCGAATTGCGTACCCGCAGCCAATTGACAGGGAAATAATCATTGGCACGGAAAACCCGGTAACCGAACATCGAATTATTGAGGTTTCGGAATTCGATCAGGACACAGCTACGCGATGCTTCTTGTGTGAGATGTTCGAGCATATCGCCAAAGATTTCTTCTGTCTTTTCTTTGTTGGTCGAAAGCGACTCATCCAGAAATTCACCTTCGCTATATACTACGCAATGTTTCACTAAAGAGGAGGGAAGCCACTTTTTCGCTTTGCGGATGGCAGCAAGCAGGCGTGCCATAGGTCTGCCGTCTTCTGTTGCCACTATTAATAAAGGAGTATAGCCCGGAGTCGCTTCATAAATCTGAAATAACTCTTTGGAATGGAAGGCGTTTTTTCCTGGTAATTCAGGAATGTCCTTCCCATGATAATATGTGGTTAGTTTAAGTGGCATCTAGGTACAAATTTACACTTTTTATTCTTTATTCAACAACAAAACAAAGAATTTGTTGGAGCTGCTTGATATATATAGTTGTAAAAAATGCACCTTTATATATTTTTTCTATCTTTGTGTAATCGAACAGAACTTTTAAAAAGCGGAACTATGTTAGAAGAAATTTTAGCTTACAACAAGCAATTTGTTGAGAACAAGGGATACGAATCGTATATTACTAATAAATATCCCGATAAGAAAATAGCTATTCTTTCCTGTATGGACACCCGACTGACTGCTTTGCTTCCAGCCGCATTAGGAATTAAGAATGGCGATGTGAAAATGATAAAAAATGCAGGTGGCGTTATTTCCCATCCTTTCGGTAGCGTGATACGTAGTTTACTTGTAGCTATTTTTGAGTTGGGGGTAGAGGAAATAATGGTGATTGCTCATTCTGACTGTGGAGCTTGCCACATGCACAGTGAAGTAATGCTCGAAAAAATGAAAGCACGCGGAATCAATCCGGATTATATTGACATGATGCGTTTCTGCGGAGTTGACTTTCATTCGTGGCTGGATGGCTTCGAAGATACGGAAAAGTCGGTGAGAGGAACGGTAGATTTTATCGTGCGTCATCCTTTGATCCCTTCAGATGTGACAGTCTACGGGTTTATTATTGATTCTACAACCGGGGAATTAACTCGGATTGTATAGATAATTAGATAGATTAGGTAAATAGATAAACTTCTTTTTTAATCCCTTAAATATAGTGACGCTATCCTATCATGATAGTGACGCCATTCCTATTGTATAGTGTCGCTATGTCTGGAGGATAGTGACGCTATTTTGAAGACAAAAAAATAAGGCAGCTTTTTATCGGCTGCCTTTATCTTTCTGCGGTTATATACTTTCTTTGACTGGTGCACTCGTTTGTGACAAATAGGGTGCCCGTACATCTCAATTTCTGCCTCACGGCTGGCTTTACGATTCGCTTTAATGTAATCGTCTTGTGTAATTCGCTTTTTCATAATGAAATTATTTATCTGTGCAAAGATACAATATATTCTTCATTTAGTGGAGTATTTGGCACTCTTTTCATGTCATAGATTCCCTTCTGACAATAGAAATGAAAAAGATACTTTTATTTCCTATTACGCTCGGTTTGCATTATCTTTGCATACATTAATCAAATGAAACCGGAAAATAATATGGAAAATTTCAGTGAATTAATAAAGAACCGTCGTAGTATGCGGAAGTTCACCGATGAAGAGTTGACACAAGATCAGGTCGTTACGTTGATGAAAGCAGCTTTGATGTCTCCCTCTTCCAAACGTAGTAATAGTTGGCAGTTTGTAGTGATTGATGATAAAGAGGTATTGAAAGAATTGTCTCATTGTAAGGAACAGGCTTCTTCATTCATTGCCGACGCTGCTTTGGCAATTGTGGTAATGGCCGATCCGTTGGCCAGTGATGTTTGGATTGAAGATGCTTCTATTGCTTCTATCATGATACAGTTGCAGGCCGAAGATCTCGGCTTGGGAAGCTGCTGGGTGCAGGTCCGCGAACGTTTCACTGCTACCGGAATGCCTTCCGATGAATTTGTTCATGGAATCTTGGGTATTCCTCTGCAACTTCAAATTCTTTCCGTTATTGCTATCGGACATAAAGGGATGGAACGTAAACCTTTCAACGAAGAACATCTTCAATGGGAGAAAATTCACATAAATAAATTCGGAGGAAAATAAATATGGGAGCTGCTAAAGCGAGTAACAGCAAAGATACTTATTTGGCTACTGCTGTTACCTTTATCGTTATCGGAGCACTTTATCTGATTGATAAACTGATTCATTTCTCCACTATTGGACTACCTTGGGTGATGAATAAAGACAATATGTTATTGTATGCTTCGATCTGTTTTCTTATTTTCAAACGCGACAAATCAATTGGTTTTGTGTTACTTGGTCTTTGGCTGGTGATGAATATCAGTCTGGTAATATCATTGCTGGGTTCGTTATCCGGGTATCTGCTGCCATTGACTTTGCTCATTGTCGGCATCATTTTATTCTGGTTTGCAAAACGGTAAGGAAATAATGAAGAGAAGTATAGAAGATACACCGATTGTGTTTATTGGCGCAGGTAATCTGGCTACTAATCTGGCGAAGGCTCTCTATCATAAAGGCTTCCGTATTGTGCAGGTATATAGCCGGACCATGGAATCTGCCCGTACTTTAGCCGAGAAAGTTGAAGCTGAATATACTACAGATTTACAGGAAGTCTCCAAAGATGCCAAATTGTATATTGTATCTTTGAAAGATGCCGCTTTAGTAGATTTGTTGCCGCAGATAACAGAAGGAAAACAGAATTCTTTGTTGGTGCATACCGCGGGAAGTATCCCGATGAGTATTTGGGAAGGGTATGCAGAACGGTATGGAGTATTTTATCCGATGCAGACATTCAGCAAACAACGTGAAGTCAATTTTCAGGAAGTGCCTTTCTTTGTTGAAGCGAAACGACCGGAAGATGTAGAGTTCTTGAAAGCTGTTGCCGCCACTCTTTCGGAGAAAGTTTACGAAGCTTCTTCCGAGCAGCGTAAAAGCCTTCATTTGGCTGCTGTTTTTATCTGCAACTTCACAAATCACATGTATGCATTAGCTGCTGACTTGCTTGAAAAATACAACTTGCCTTTCGATGTCATGCTTCCGCTGATAGACGAAACGGCACGTAAAGTACATGAGCTGGCACCACGTGATGCACAGACCGGACCCGCTGTTCGTTACGATGAGAATGTGATGAACAATCATCTTGCCATGTTGGTAGATTCTCCGACATTGCAGGAAATATATAAACTAATGAGCAAAAGTATCCATGAGCACCATCAACTATGATTTATCCCGTATCAAGGCTTTAGCTTTTGATGTAGACGGAGTATTGAGTTCGACAACCGTACCTTTGCATCCTTCCGGAGAGCCGATGCGTACTGTGAATATCAAAGATGGGTACGCTATCCAGTTGGCTGTGAAAAAAGGACTTCACATAGCCATCATCACCGGTGGCCGTACAGAAGCAGTGCGTATCCGTTTTGAAGGACTGGGAGTGAAGGATCTGTATATGGGATCCGCCGTCAAGATACACGACTATCGTGATTTTCGTGATAAATACGGACTGACCGATGATGAAATTCTCTATATGGGCGATGATGTTCCGGATATTGAAGTGATGCGTGAATGTGGACTTCCATGTTGTCCGAAAGATGCCGTGCCGGAAGTGAAATCCGTAGCAAAGTATATCTCTTATGCAGACGGCGGACGTGGCTGCGGACGTGATGTAGTGGAGCAAGTACTGAAAGCTCATGGTCTGTGGATGGCAGAAGATGCTTTCGGCTGGTGAAATCAACTGGTGACATCAATAAAAAGTATTTTCAACCATAAACCATAAATTATAAATCATAAATCGAATCATGCTTGATAATTTAAAGAAATATCAGATTATACTAGCCTCCAATTCTCCCCGTCGGAAAGAATTGATGTCAGGCTTGGGAGTGGACTATGTAGTCAGAACATTGCCGGATGTAGACGAGTCATATCCGGATACATTGGTTGGTGCTGAAATACCCGAATATATTGCTCGTGAAAAAGCAGATGCCTACCGTACCATGATGCAGCCGGGAGAATTATTGATTACAGCAGATACCATTGTCTGGATGGATGGAAAAGTACTTGGAAAACCGGAAGGTAGGGAAGGGGCCATTGAAATGCTTCGTGCTCTTTCGGGGAAGTCTCATCAGGTTTTCACAGGTGTTTGCTTGACTACTACCGAATGGCAAAAAAGCTTTACCGCTTCTTCCGAAGTATTGTTTGATGTCTTGTCAGAAGATGAAATCCAGTATTATGTCGACCGCTATCAGCCGATGGATAAGGCAGGAGCCTATGGTGTCCAGGAATGGATCGGGTATATCGGTGTGAAATCAATTTCAGGTAGCTTCTATAATATTATGGGACTTCCCATACAGAAGTTGTATGGAGAGTTGAAAAAGTTATAGTAAGGATCCTGAATCTATCTGAATATTTCTACTTACCCCAATAATATGAGAAGGCTGCCTCAAAATAGAAAATGAGGCAGCCTTTTTCTGTATTCTTAAGCAGGGATATTTACTGAATATCCCGAATTGAAAGATGCAGGAGACTATAATAAATCCAACATCAGAGGAATGTCCTCTTCTCGAATCCCTTGTGTGAGAAGAGATTCTTCATCTTTGTGGAACATCTCCAAGAATCTTTCCCGGTTCCCACTAGCTGTAATGGCTTTTCCGTAGAAAACGGCAGCTTTCTGAATATCTCCCATTACCCAGGCCACATGCCCTGCGTTCATATAATCAATAGCCAGCGGCTTTTGTCCAATAATCTTTTCATAATATTTCATCGCCTGTTCATATTTCTGACTGATGAACGAGCACCAACCGATGCCGCGCCATGCCTTTATACAATTGTTCTCGATGAAATCCAATTTGAAGAAATAATTCAGAGCTTCTTCATATTGTCCCAGTTCAGCCAGGCAACTACCGATATAGAAAGTCACATTGGTATCTTCCGGAGCAGCTTCTTCTACCTTTTTATAATAAGTGAGTGCAGCCTGATAGTTTCTGTTTAACCGGTAACAAATAGCCAGGTGGCGATTGTTCCAGATATTATCCGGCTTCAGCGTGTCTGCTTTCAGATAAGCCTGAATAGCTTCTGCATATTTCTTTCTTTTCTGTAATGCATAGCCAAACTTCTGATAATATTCCGCACTTTCTCCTTCGAATCCTCCAATAGACTCCAGTTCTTCATAAATTTCAATAGCCTCGTCCCAACGTTCCTTTGCCAGATAAAAATCGGCAATGGGGAACAATACATCTTCCCAATACAAGATATTGTCGAGTGCAGGAACGTGATGAAGATCGAGCTTCTCTTTAAAAATATCTCTGAACTCACTCTTGCGTACACTAAGTTTGAAGAAACGGTACAAGTCGTGCAGGTATTGGTTACTGACCGTTCCCGGACGTTCATTGAACCTCTTCATTGTTTCAACATTCGATTTCTCTGCCAATTCTGCCACCTGCTGTTCGTTCAACTGACTCAACATCATATCTTGTTGCGACTGTGGCAATTGATGAATCGTGAAAAAGAGCGAGTACTTATCGCTGTTGCTGAAAAAGCCCGATTGAAGAATTAAATCCAGCAGACTGCCTCCCTGATTTCCCGCTTGTTTCATTGCTTTGAGTACATTGGACTGTTGTTTGCTGAATGGATAAAACCAGTTATGCACCTCGCGGAAGAACGGATAATTTTTCAATGCGGCAAAAGTGCTCATATACACATCTGCGCCCTCTAATTGCAATTCGTTCATTTCACGCAATTTATCTCCCAGGCCGGACTTCTCGAACGCATCTTCCCAATCCGGGTTCATATCATTGTTTTCTTCATCGTTTTCTTCAAAACCGAACCGCATATTTTTCATGGAGGAAACATTCTTCAGCATTTCAGGAATAATCTCTTCCCTCATCTTTTTATCAATCTTTTCCGTTTCCTGACACAATAGCATTTGGCGGTAAATACGTGCGACGTCTTCTCTGAATGAAGGTATTTCCTCCATGAGATCTACCCTTTTGATAAGTTCCGGATAAAAAGAAAGACGGCTTCTGTAGATGTGGAAGATAATCATTGTACCTACCAATGCCCGTTGGCTGACGTTGACGTTAGGGTGTTCGTAAGCATTGAGCAGCCACATTATTTTTCGTAAGTCGAAACATTCCATCAAGCTCAATGTGAGGGCACTGACAAATAAGCATAAGTCATCTCCCGGAAGTAATTCCGAGGCAAGCATAGCTTTTGCGTCTTCCTCGTCCTCGGGAGTCCATGCACTGTTTGTCCATGTTCTTATAAACATAAACTTGAGCGTATCTTCATGCCGTCTTAATACTTCATCCATCTTTTCGTCAGACAGTAATCCGCTGACTGCCAAGTCGTCATTAAATGACTCCAATATGTGTAATATTGTTTTGATACCATAGTTCGACAAGTCCGTCGATCTGGGAGTGCGGCGTACCTCATGATAATATCTTGATGAAGCGTTGTCCAACATGAGCAAACGTGATTGGTCGGCAATTCCCCAGGTGTCTGCTACCATTTTTTGATACAGATTCCACCGGTCAGGGTCGTTTGCTCCCTGTTTCATGTATTCCAGCATATATTTGTAGGAAGTCTGCAATTGTTCCAGGCGAGTGCGCAGATCCCAGTCAGGACACTGCCACAGCAAAGATTCCAACTGCATTAAGGCTTCTTTGAGTCTTTTCTCTTCAAGTAAAGTACGTATATATGCGTATTGTTCATTAATCGTTTTTTCGTTCATCATTCTTTAATTATTTATTTTTTCCAATCCAGGTCAAACGTTTCCAGAGACCTTCAAAAGGACCGTGCTTATGGTGTCGGAGCCACCACGAACAAAATACCATTTGTAATAGAACAAAAAGGATGCCAAAAAGGAAACTGTAAGTGATTCCTAAATATCGTCCAAGTTCAAATCCCCAATGATAGAACAAAAGAGAACCGAAAATAGATTGCCCGAGGTAGTTCGTTAAACTCATTTTACCATAAGATGTGAAACGCATAAAGAAACTGCGGTCTTTCACACGGTAGAAAGTCAGCAGTAATCCTGTTACCAGCAATACCATGAAGCTAAGGCTACTGAATGAACTTAATATCAATTGCAAGGGAACAAGGATGGCACTTCGTTCGATGAATTCCGGCAGCATATTGTTCAATCCGTAGATGGGGAAGAAGCAGAGAAGCGAAACGGCCAATGCCTTTAACCACAGGCGTTCGTTCTGTTCGCTGTACAGGAAATATTTGCGGCGACCGACAAGCATTCCGAATAAGAATAACCCCGGTGTCTGTAAGATACGTCCATGTTCCAGTGCCCAGGTCATATTGGCCAGTTGTCCTTCCCACATATTCATGCGGACTGTTTCGAGGAAAGTTCCGTTCTTTTGTACGTCGAAAGCAATGCTGAAATAATAACCTGCCAAACTTTTTCCTGCCACATAGTCAGGATTACACAAAGCATAAATCAATTTCACCCAATCGATAGGTTGTAAAATTAGTAAAGTAGCGAAGATGACAACCGTGCGGTCGCTCATCCGGCAGAATATCGGAAGGATAATTCCTAAAATCGCATACATAGTCAATATTTCACCGGTAAAGAAAGCGGCATTGAACTGTCCTATCATGAAGAGAATGAATAATCTCCATAAAAAACGCAAGCGGAAATCTTTCCCTCTCCGTTGTTGGTTGTTGTCCTGAATGTAGAAACTAAAACCGAAGAGCAGGGCAAACACAGCGTATGCTTTGTTACTGAATGTGAAGAATAACCCTCTCCAAATAGCCTGATCGGTAAATTTCATCCATTCAAAAGGTACTTCTTCTGGGAAAGAGTAGAAATTAAAATGTTCAATACTGTGTAAGAGAATAATTCCCATTACTGCTAATCCTCTTAATACGTCGGCCACGTCTATTCGGGCGTTGGTTTCCGCGATTTTGTGTTCCATGATTTCTTCGTTTCTGTTATTTATAAGGTTGATATTCTATAATTATTTGATTCCGCTGTTTTATACTGTTACTCCAGCCCTAATACCGGATGCTAATACTTAATACTTGATACTTAATTGATACTTAATTTAAAACCTTACCTGCACCTGTGCCTGTATCAGATTGGAGTCTTTTTGTCCGTCTCCTTTCTTGTCGCAAAAGGTATATTGTGCTTGTAAGCGGCATCTAGGGTAGAACCAGTATTGTACGCCTGCAATATAGTTATTCTGTTTGAAATCAGCAGCTTTGTTCGGGTTGAAATAATCGAACGAAGCGATGAAATCGAAATTCCGGGCGAAGCGTACACTGCCTGTTGCATAGAAACCTTCGCTTTTCACACTCCGGTCTTTTCCGGCAAGATATTCCGTGCGCAGATTAAAGGTGGAAGTGGTGACAACCCCTCCTGCACTCCAGCGTTTCTTGGCGTAATTTTCTCCGGCTTTAATTCCGGTATATTCCGAATCTGCTATGGCATGTCCTGTTCCGCGGATAAACGAACCACCTACGGATAACCATTTCAGCGGATTAACCATCAAGTTACCGACTACATCTTTTTGACTGTTTTTGTCTTTGGTGTTCAATCCCTGTCCGTTCATTACAGCCACTTTGTATTGCAGGAAGTCGCGAAATAATTTTCCGTGAAGCATCATACCGATATCCCGTCCGGACGTCATTCCGTAACACTTATCGCTGCCGCTTACTCCCGCCAGATAACAAACCGACTGCGAATAACAATTGATGAGTTCTACTGTGGTAGGAGATAATTCATTTTCTATGGTATAAGGAACCTTGAATTCACCGATACGTGCCGTAAGTCCGGGGAGAAACTGATAATCGGTATACACTTCGAGTAACATGCCCCCATTGTAGAAGTCATACATAAAATCACAAGTCCACCGTTTGGTGATCTTTCCGTGTGCCATGAAAATGATTCGTTTGATGTCGAATGTATTGTCCGGGTTCGCTGCATCGTCATAAGTATATCCCAATTGGGCATATCCGGAGAGACTAATCCGTTCTTTCAGTGTGTTGACAACTTGATTTAGTGGTGTCTGCTCCTGTGCCAGGAGAGGATTTTGCATACCTGTAATGCATAATACAAAGGTTAAGAGTTGGAGTAGTGTTTTTCGCATGAGTTAGTTGTTATTTGATTTTGATTATGGTTGATACTGTATTATGGTTGATACTGTGGGGATATACGTTGTGTCAATCAGATTCTTTTCAGAGTAGGTTTCGGGGATTCGGTGGTTTTCTTTCAACCACTGTATAGCTTTATCTATCCCTTCAGCCGAAGGGCGTTTTGCTTTTTGATAATTGGGGAGGGCGACGAGTCCTGTCAGATTTTCCGGTACACCTATTTCTATCAGCACTTGCTCCCATTCCTTCTGGGGATGCATTTTTATATAATCTACTCCCAGATTATAACCTGTGATGAGTAGTTCGATTTCTTTTCTTTTTTCGTTGAGCGCTTTTCGTGAGAAAGCGGTAGCCGTAAAATCAATGCCCAATTCCTGTGTACTTACCAATGAACGATGCTGGCTGTTCATGGCGATGGATGCGGCAGGGTCGGGCAGGAAAGAGGCGTCAATCTGATTGTACTGCAACATTTGCAGTCGGAGAGGAAGCTGGCCGATTTCCGGCATATTCATTTCTGAAAGACTGATTCCGGCTTTGCTTAATAACTGGTCGGTAGCATATTCGATAACTGTGTTGCGTGACACAGCAATATTCTTTTCCTTGAGCTGTTCCAGTTGATTGATATTACTTTCTTTAGAGACAATGAAGCAGAAATAACCATCATTTTTCAGGACGAACCCTAAATCTGCATGATGGATAGCTTGCAGCACTACTGCGCTGGGATAGTCGGTAATCATGCCATCCATTTTCCCGGTCTGGAAAGCAGCGTCCCGGTTGTTGGCAGAGTTGAATGAAAGAATAGTCAGGTTCAGCCCTAATGAATCGTAGATACCTTGTGTTTTAGCTATATGGAAAGGGAGTCCGTCCAGTGTAGGCATCATGCCCAGGGTGAGTGGTTGCAGTTCGGTTAGAGGTAAAAAAGAGCTGTCTCCTTTTTTACTCTGACAGGAGTAAAGGAAGAGAAGGATGAACCAAAAGAGTAGTATCGGTCTTTTCATACCTCGTTTTTGTAAATAAGAGGAACTCCGTTTTTTATAAATAAGGGCAACTCTTTTCACAAAGAACTGCCCTCTTATCATTAACTATTTAAAAAATTAACTAATTATCTAGTTCTATTATTCTTGAATAGCAGCGATACCCGGAAGAACTTTTCCTTCGATTGCTTCGAGCAATGCGCCACCACCGGTTGAAACGTAAGATACACCGCTAGCCAAACCGAACTTGTTAACACAAGCTACAGAGTCGCCACCACCCACAAGTGAGAATGCGCCGTTCTTAGTTGCTTCAACGATTGCTTCACCTACTGCACGTGAGCCGTGAGTGAAGTTGTCAAATTCGAATACGCCTGTAGGACCGTTCCAAAGAATAGTCTTAGATTCTTTGATAACGTTAGCGAAGATTTCTTCAGTCTTAGGACCGATGTCAAGACCTTCCCATCCGTCAGGAATTTCGTCAACAGCACAGAATTTAGTATTTGCATCGTTAGAGAATGCGTCAGCATCTTAGCGTCAACAGCCAATACCAGGTTTACACCTTTTTCTTTTGCTTTCTTCATCAAATCCAAAGCCAGGTCAAGTTTGTCGTCCTCACAGATAGAGATACCGATTTTACCACCCATAGCCTTAGTAAATGTATAAGTCATACCACCGGCGATGATTAAGTTGTCTACCTTGCTCAACAGGTTTTCGATGATTTCGATTTTAGAAGAAACTTTAGAACCACCCATGATAGCAGTGAACGGACGTTTGATGTCGTTCAATACTTTGTCAACGGCTTTCACTTCTTTTTCCATCAGGTAACCGAACATCTTGTTGTTTACATCGAAATATTTAGCGATCAATGCTGTAGAAGCGTGTGCACGGTGAGCAGTACCAAATGCGTCGTTTACGTAGCAGTCAGCGTAAGAAGCCAATTTCTTAGTAAATTCTTTCTGGCTTTCTTTTACTGCTTTCTTGGCAGCAGCTTTTTCTTCGTCAGTTGCATCTTCAGCCAAACCTCTTGGTTTGCCTTCTTCTTCAGCATAGAAGCGAAGATTTTCGAGCAACAGCACTTCTCCCGGTTGCAGAGCAGCAGCTTTTACAGCAGCTTCTTCGCCCATGCAGTCGTTAGCGAACTGAACTTCAACGCCCAGCAATTCAGACAGATGCTTGATGATATGTTTCAAAGAGAATTTATCGGCAACGCCTTTCGGACGGCCCAGGTGAGAGCCAATGATGATGCTTCCGCCGTCTGCCAGGATCTTCTTCAAAGTAGGAAGAGCTGCACGCATACGAGTGTCATCTGTAATGTTGAAGTTTTCGTCCAGGGGTACATTGAAGTCCACGCGAACAAATGCCTTTTTACCGGCAAAATTGAATTTGTCAATTGTCTGCATAATACTCTATTTTTATTTAAAAGTGTTTTTAAAATTCTTCTTTTAGAACGACCGCAAAGTTACTATTTATTTCGGTTCCTTGCTATTAAATCGTTATTTATTCTTGGCTTTTGGTTCCTCTTTTGTAACTTTATAGGTGTTACAGAAATATTTGCACATCATTTGCAAACCACAGGTGTCACATTTGGGAGTGCGTGCCTGACAAACATAACGACCGTGCAGAATGAGCCAATGGTGGGCAATCGGTATGAGTTTTTCCGGAATATTCTTCACCAATTCTTTTTCCACACTGAACGGGGTAGTGCAACTATCCGGCACCAGTCCGATGCGATGGCTGACACGGAATACGTGTGTATCTACCGCCATTGCAGCCTTATTAAACACAACCGACTGGATGACATTGGCTGTTTTTCTTCCTACACCGGGCAACTTTATCAAATCATCCAGATTGTCGGGCACCTGACTATTGAAGTCATTCACCAGCATCTTTGCCATACCGACCAGATGTTTGGCTTTGTTGTTCGGATAGGACACACTTCGTATATATTCGAAAATAACTTCCGGCGTAGTGGCTGCCAGCGCTTCCGGAGTCGGAAAATCTTTATACAAAGGGGGAGTGATCATATTCACCCGTTTGTCCGTACATTGTGCAGAAAGAATAACAGCGATCAGCAACTCATACGGATTGTTGTAATGCAGTTCGGTCTCGGCTACAGGTACATTGTCTTGAAACCAGGCGATTACTTTCTCATAACGTTCTTTCTTTCTCATCGTAGCTTATTTTTATGGTAATGAGGCGTCACTTTTAGTTTGAAATAGAGGGCGGAAACTACTGTCAGGCAGGCTCCGAAAAGATAAGCCTTATCAAATGTACTAATTTCTGCGATATATCCACCGGTCAGCATACCGATACCGATTCCTACGTCCCAAGAGGTAAGATAGGTGGAAGTGGCTGTTCCCCGCTGGCTATTGGGGGCAAGGTTGACAAACAACGTATTAAATGCCGGAAACATGATTCCAAATCCGACCCCCATCAACAATGCGATACCAAAAAACAGGATGTTGCAAACGGTATCATTCCATTGAATCAGATATACACAGGCTGAAAGCAGGAAGAAACTGCAAACAACCAGGTATAATCCGGCTATTATTACTTGTGTTATCTTTCCGCGATCCACCAGTTTTCCCGAAAAGATGCGGGAGATTGCCATGCCGACAGCCATAAAGGTAAAGAAGAATCCGGTTTGCGTGTTCAATCCTATTTGGCGGGCATACATGGCGACATAGTTGGTTGTCATTCCGTAAGGGATGGAAAGTAACAATAGGCTAAATCCGGCTGGCAATCCTTTCATCAAAATAAAACGGTCGAGTGAAATCGGTTCACGTTTCACAGGAGGTTTATAGGGCGTTTTTACCAGACTGGCACATAGAAAACCCAAAATGCAGGAACCGAATGCGTAACAGAAGATCGTAGCAAAAGAGACTCCTGCATCGTGCAGAAACAGTCCGAACATCGGCCCGATGGACATAGCTGTATTGTTGGTAAGCCCGTAATAGCCTAAACCTTCTCCACGGCGGGAAGATGGCATAATGTCTATCACTACCGTGTTTCCTCCTACTGTAACCATTCCGAAAGAGATGCCATGAATGATTCGGAATATAATAAATAAGGTAAGGGAGCCGGCTATTAAATATCCACCGAACATCATCATAAAGATGAAGTAAGCAAACAGATAAAGAGGTTTACGGGCAAACGTGTCGAGCAGATAACCGGAAAACGGACGGATGCAGAGAGCGGCTACCGTATAGCAGGAAAGTACAATGCCAATAGTGGAATTTCCAGTTTGGAAGAATTCTGATAAATAGAACGGCAAAACAGGAATCAACAACCAAAAGCCGAAGTAGAGCAGGAAGTTGGCTGCCAAGATGAAACAATAACTGGGAGTAATGAGTCTATCCTTTGCCATTGGAATTATTTACGATTAGACGATTTACTATTTACGATTGGGAGTGCCCATTCGGATAGTGAAAATATAGAGTGATTGAAAATTTACGATTTACGAGAGACGTTACCATCAATCGTAAATCGTAAATTGTCCAATCGTAAATTAATATGCCGCTTCGAATTCTTTCAGGAAGCGAGTATCATTTTCAGAGAACATACGGAGGTCTTTCACCTGATATTTCAGGTTTGTGATACGCTCGATACCCATACCGAGAGCATAACCGCTGTATATTTTGCTGTCTATACCGTTAGATTCAAGTACGTTCGGGTCTACCATACCGCAACCGAGGATTTCTACCCAGCCGGTGTGTTTACAGAACGGACAACCTTTACCGCCGCAGATATTACAGCTGATGTCCATTTCCGCACTAGGTTCAGTGAACGGGAAGTAAGACGGACGCAGACGAATCTTTGTATCAGCACCGAACATTCTTTAGCGAAAAGCAACAATACTTGTTTCAAGTCGGTGAACGATACGTTTTTGTCTACATACAACGCTTCTACCTGATGGAAGAAACAGTGTGCGCGATAGCTGATTGCTTCGTTACGATACACACGTCCCGGACAGATGATGCGGATAGGAGGTTGTGAAGTTTCCATCACACGGGTCTGTACGGAAGAAGTATGCGTGCGCAATACTACGTCCGGGTGAGCTTCGATAAAGAAAGTGTCCTGCATATCGCGTGCCGGATGATCTTCGGCAAAGTTCAGTGCCGAGAATACATGCCAGTCATCTTCAATTTCCGGACCTTCGGCGATGCTGAATCCCAGGCGGGCAAAGATATCGATGATTTCGTTCTTTACAATGGTGAGCGGGTGGCGTGTACCAAGTTCCACGGGATAAGCCGAACGCGTCAAATCCAATCCGTCACAATCATTGTCCTGACTTTCAAACAATTCTTTCAGCGCGTTGATTTTGTCCTGCGCTTTTGTTTTCAGTTCATTCAGTCTCATGCCGACTTCTTTTTTCTGATCGGCAGCTACATTACGGAAATCTGCCATTAAGTCGTTAATGGCTCCCTTCTTACTTAGGTATTTAATGCGGAGAGCTTCGAGTTCTTCGGCATTGGAGGCGTGTAAGGCTTCCACCTCTTTCAGAAGTTGTTCAATCTTAGCTATCATATTTTCGATGTATTGTTATTCAGTTTCTTAGTAAAAACCGTGCAAAGATATAATTTTATCACGAACCATCGAAATAATTTGTATCTTTGTTGCCGATATGTACCGAAAATCCGGCAACTTATGAAAAAGATTGTTTTCTGTCTTCTGCTTTTAACCTTTTCTTTTCGCCTGGCGGCCCAGATTGACTATTTGGAGCCGGTGAAACCTTTTTCTTCTTATACAGGCGAGTTAGGCGAATATTACCGTAGTGTGTTTTCTTTACTTAATACTGGCTTTCAGAAACAGCCATACGCGCGTTTCGCAGCTATTCCTTCCTTTTCGCCGGAGTATGCAATGTCGGTAGAAAGGAAAAACGGGCGTTATACGCTGATTTCGAATACACTATCCCGTACCTATTGGCAAGCGGAGAAGGGGACAGTGACGGTGGATACTAAATCGGTTGTCATCAGTGCTTCCCTGTATCAGTCTTTAGGGGCCATCTTTCGTTTGGTGACAGAGCAGGTGCAGGATCTGGATGGTTCTACGGCTGGTTTAGATGGAATTGTCTATTACTTTTCTTCTACGGACGCAAAAGGCAAAGAACGGATGGGACGAAAATGGTCGCCGGAAAAAGGAACGTTGATGGAACGTCTTGTATTGGTTTGTCAGTCGGCATATATGTTATCCCGGGGAGAGAATATTTTGGAACAGACATTGGCGGAAGAGGCTGCTTCTCTATTGAAAGCATTGCAACAGCGTAGTAAGGAAGAACCGGATGCTTATAAACAACCGATGTATGTTGGAATTTATCCGGTAGGTCCCCGTGCAAAGACGCTTTCCGGAAGGCAGGTGGAAGAACCTGCTCATTTCTCTGCGATGAGTCCGGAAGAATATATTGCCAATGAAATGGTTTATCCGGCAGGACTTTTAGAGAAGAATGTTTCGGGTTATGCTTTATGTGAGTTTACTATTGATAAGGAAGGGGTTATCCTTCGTCCTCATATTCTACGTTCCACTCATCCGGAATTTGCAGAGGAGGCTCTCCGCATTGTTAAAGGGATGCCGAAATGGTCCCCTGCATTGGCGGGAGGAAAGCCGGCGGATAGTAATTATACTCTTTATATTCCTTTCCGTCCGCAACTTTATCGGAATAAATAAGCAACTTTGCATCCAAAGTCCGATTAATAAAAAAGAGATATTGCATTTATAACTTGAACTTAGGCAGCCTCTCTCTAATAAATAAAAAAATAAATTTGCTGTCATCTGTCACAGATTGCAACTTAACTGTTTGATTATGAAAAGTTAATGGCGTGACAGCAACGTGGTGACAGCACTGTGACGGCAATAGTGCTGTCACTGCAAAGCCAAGGAGAAATAAACGCACTACAAAGGTGTGATAGAGGTGCATACCCGAATCAAGTAAAAATCACAGATGAAGTTTCATTACCTAAATAGTATTAACTACAGGCAGATTGGCTATTCTATTTATTACCCTTGTACTTACGGGACGGGATCTGCCTTGTGACTGATAGTTTCAAGCCTTGAAACTATTTGTTCATCGGCTTGAAACTACAGTTTCGTAGGCTTGAAACTTTTATTTCTCTTGCTTGGAACTATTAGTTTCTTACTGATGAAACTATAGTTTCACGCCGATGGAACTGTAGTTTCTCGCCGATGAAACAACCTTTACTCTGTAAGCTGGATTATGTTGGAGTACTTTTGATAGTATAATAACATGATTGATTTCTTCAAAAATCATTAAAACAGAAAACTTTTCTTCGTTTGTATTGTCTTATAGCCATAAACTTTTAAAACGAGAACTTATGAATGATATGATTAACAGGCATGATTCGATAGCCGAAGAAAATATCGAACCGAATGATCGTCCGGCCAAGGACCAGTTTGAAGAATGGAGCGGTGAGGTTGCCGACCGTGCCGATGATGTATTCAAGAATGACAAGAAAGACGGTCCTATTAAAGACCGCGAGAAACGTATAAAAGAAATGGACGAAGTGATAAAAAAGGACCTTGAGTAAAGGTCCTTTTCTTTTTTTCTTTAGTTTGCCGGAGTAACGATAGGTTCTTTGATAAAAATACTCCCTATCTCAATTGTTTTGTCATCAAATACATCTAGTCTAATATTTATCGATTCCTTTTCGGAAAGACTTATGAATTTTCCTTGAATATAATACTTCTGATTATCAATAAGATTGGAGGCTTCTTCCTCATCTAAAGCCGTTATAATTCTGAAAGAAATATTATACTTTCCGGTTTTTTGAAGGCTGCTACAGGTAAAGGATATAAGATATTTATATCCTTTATTATCAGTACTTTTAACTTTATCCATAGAAGCGAATTTGACTGCTATATCAGAAAGGAAATCAGGGTTATTCTCAAGTTCCTTTTCTAACAAAGAACGCAATTCTTTTCCTGCTTTTTTTCTTTGGATGTCATTGTTGAAACAATTAGGATGTTTAGACATATATGCGTCTAAAAAAGCATTTATTTTTTCTCCATCAGCGTTCCCTTCTTCTAGCATTGCGTTTACTGCTGCTATGCTATCATTGAGGCGTATATCATAGTCTGCATTGTTTGATTGTGTTGTTTTTGAAGACTTGTTCCCGTAGCAGGAAATTAAGCATGGGATGATTAGAAGAATAGTGACAAATTTTGTGATTTTCATGTCCAGTACACTATTAAAGTTCAAAGTTGGGAGAGAAAAAAGTGGAGCGTATCGGACTCGAACCGATCACCTTAACACTGCCAGTGTTACGCTCTAGCCAGATGAGCTAACGCCCCTTTTTTGTCTTATATGATAACGTTTGTAAACGAATCTTTTTTTTGTTGCCGCAAATATAATGCATTATTCTGAAATAATTGCTATGTTTGCGGTAAATAATAGTATGAAATTAAGATATGCTGATTTATAATACAACTTTTCAAGTGGACGATGACGTTCACGACAATTTCATGATTTGGATAAAAGAGAGTTATATCCCTGAAGTACAGAAACACGGTGCGTTGAAGGCACCGCGTATTTGCCGGATATTGAGTCATCGGGAAGAAGGAAGTGCGTATTCTTTGCAATGGGAGGTAGAAAGCAGTGGGTTATTACATCGCTGGCATTTGGAACAGGGGGTGCGACTGAATGACGAACTGGTAAAAATATTTAAAGATAAAGTGATCGGATTTCCGACCTTGATGGAGGTGATAGAGTGATTCAACCGGTAAAAGAAAAGATAATCCTGGGGATTGACCCCGGTACGACAATCATGGGATACGGGGTTCTAAGGGTGAGGGGAACCAAGCCCGAAATGATTGCGATGGGGATTATCGACTTACGTAAATTTGCCAATCACTATCTGAAACTTCGTCATATCCATGAACGGGTATTGAGTATTATTGAAAGTTATCTACCGGATGAGTTGGCTATTGAAGCACCTTTCTTCGGAAAAAATGTGCAATCGATGTTGAAGTTAGGTCGTGCACAAGGGGTAGCAATGGCAGTAGCGTTGAGCCGGGATATTCCAATCACCGAATATGCCCCTTTGAAGATAAAAATGGCTATCACCGGAAACGGGCAGGCATCAAAAGAACAAGTGGCGGATATGCTGCAAAGGATGCTACGGTTCTCAAAAGATGATATGCCTACTTTTATGGATGCAACAGATGGTTTGGCAGCGGCTTATTGTCATTTCCTGCAAATGGGGCGACCGGCAATGGAAAAAGGGTATAGTAGTTGGAAGGATTTTATAGCGAAGAATCCGGATAAGGTGAAATAAAGCATTTAATTTTATGGGGGGATAGATATGGTGTGTAGCATAGGGGGAGGTTTAGAATGAAGATAGGAAATAATTATTTAGCGATATTGGGTGTGACTACAGTGACAACAGTGATGAGTTGTTCCCCAACGAAGAAGGAATATACTTCTTTTGAATTATATCCGGTTCGTATGGGAAGCCTTACAGAGATGGAATATACGCCGTTGGCAACCAAATTTTTCCTTTGGTCACCGACTGCAGAAGAGGTGCGCCTGATGCTTTATGATGCCGGAGAAGGCGGACATGCTTACGAAACAGTAAAGATGGAACTCGGTGAGAATGGAACCTGGACGACATCCGTAGATAAGGATCTGCTCGGCAAATACTATGCTTTCAATGTAAAAATCAACGATAAATGGCAGGGCGACACGCCGGGGATTAATGCTCACGCTGTAGGAGTGAACGGAAAGCGTGCAGCTATCATCGACTGGAAGACTACCAATCCGGAGGGGTGGGAGAATGACCGACGTCCTTCTCTGAAATCTCCTGCTGATATGATTATCTATGAAATGCATCATCGTGACTTCTCTGTCGACTCTACTTCGGGAATAAAAAATAAGGGCAAATACCTTGCACTGACTGAACATGGGACGGTGAATTCCGGCAATCAACCAACAGGTATCGACCATCTGGTAGAGCTGGGAGTGACACATGTGCATCTTCTTCCTTCTTCTGATTATGCTTCTATCGACGAAACAAAATTAGATGAAAATCACTATAACTGGGGATATGATCCGGCGAATTATAATGTACCGGATGGTTCTTATTCAACTGATCCTTATCAGCCTGCTGTTCGCGTGAAAGAGTTCAAACAGATGGTACAAGCGTTGCATAGAGCTGGAATACGCGTGATAATGGATGTGGTTTACAATCACACTTTTAATACACTTGAAAGTAATTTTGAACGTACCGTTCCCGGCTATTTTTACCGTCAGAAAGAGGATGGCACATTGGCAAATGGTTCAGGGTGTGGCAATGAAACAGCAAGTGAACGGTCTATGATGCGTAAGTTCATGATAGAGTCTGTTCTTTATTGGATAAAAGAATATCATATTGACGGCTTCCGCTTTGACTTGATGGGGGTGCATGATATTGAAACAATGAACGAGATTCGAAAGGCTGTCAACAAAGTCGATCCTATTATTTGTATCTATGGAGAAGGTTGGGCGGCTGAAGCTCCTCAATATCCGGCAGATTCATTGGCGATGAAAGGGAATATTTCCCAGATGCCTGGAATTGCGGTATTCTCGGACGAATTACGTGACGGGCTTTGCGGTCCTGTATGGGAGAAGGACAAAGGAGCTTTCCTTGTCGGAGTGCCGGGGGGAGAAATGAGCGTAAAATTCGGAATTGTTGGAGCTATTAAGCATCCGCAAGTACGCTGTGATTCCGTAAATTATAGTCAGAAGCCGTGGGCGGAACAGCCTACCCAGATGGTTAGCTATGTTTCCTGTCATGATGGTTTGTGTCTTGTAGACCGATTGAAGGCAAGCATGCCGGGAGCTACTCCCGAACAGTTGGTTCGACTTGATAAGCTGGCACAAACGGTAGTCTTAACTTCACAGGGAATTCCTTTTATCTATGCAGGTGAAGAAGTGATGCGTGATAAACAAGGGATAGACAATAGTTATAAGAGTCCGGATGCCATCAATGCCATTGACTGGAGACGCAAAACGACAAACGGAGATATTTTCACGTACTATAAACGACTCATTGATCTTCGTAAGTCTCATCCGGCTTTCCGTATGGGAAATGCAGAAATGGTCCGGAAGCATCTGGAGTTCCTTCCGGTTGAAGGGCAAAACCTGATTGCGTTTCGCCTCAAAGAGCGTGCGAATGGAGATAGCTGGGAAGATATTATCGTAGCCTTTAATTCCCGTACGACTCCTGCACGACTGGAAATTCCTGTTGGTAAATATACGGTAGTATGTAAAGATGGAGTGATAGATGTGCGTGGATTGGGTACGCAAACCGGACCGGAGGTGATTGTTCCCGGTCAGTCTGCGTTGATTATGTACAAGTAGTTTTTTTCTGTTTACTACAATTCCGAGATACTCAAGTTTTTTATGCAGTAGACTGGCTACCTGTTTCAGTCTAATGGAACAAATGAAATCATGTGCCGGCTGGTTAGTCGGCACTTTTTATTTATAGCATATATAACAACTCAACGTTGGTTGCCGGCATTTCTATCATCTTTAAATAGATAGAATGAATAACAATAACTACTGTAATCCGTTCTTTCTAAATCCTTCATTTTCCTCCTATTCATCGGCAATCTTAATTTGGATGTAACATTACGACAAGTATTTGTAACATACGTAAACGATGATGTAACAAGCGAGTAATGATTTGAATCAAAATCTTTGGGTAAGCGGAGAGAAACTTCCTAAGTTTGCAAAGTGGAATTCAGGATGGAGTGTTTTTCTTTCCGGATTACTAATAAAGACATAAAAGAAAAGATGGATAATGAATAAGTATTGGTTTTATAAGGTTGGGTTAGTAGTTGTGTTCCTTTGCTTCACTCTGTTGGGTGAAGCAAAGGTTAAACTTCCCACTCTTGTTTCCGACGGAATGGTGCTTCAACGCGGGGAGCCTGTCAATATTTGGGGAACGGCTGATCCTGATGAAACTGTTAGTATAACTTTTCAAAAAAAGAAATATAAGACCGTTGCCGATGCGCAAGGCAACTGGAAAGTGATCTTGCCTGCCTTGAAAGCTGGTGGTCCTTACACGATGATTATTAATGATATAGAGTTAAAGGATATTCTTGTGGGTGACGTTTGGGTATGTTCTGGCCAGTCGAATATGGAATTACCCGTTTCACGGGTTACAGACCGTTTTCGGGATGAGATATCTGCGGACAGTAATTATCCGATGGTACGTTACATAAAAACTCCTCTATTGTATAACTTTCATGCCCCGCAGACAGATATTTCGGGAATCTTTTGGAAGGCTATGACTCCTGAAAATGTGATGTCTTTCTCTGCTTTGGTTTATTTCTTTACTAAAGATTACTTTCAGAAAACAAAGGTTCCGGTAGGAATCATAAACTCCAGTGTCGGAGGTTCACCGGTAGAAGCGTGGATCAGCGAGGAAGGTTTGAAACCTTTTCCTTATTATCTGAACGAAAAACGTATCTACGAATCAGATGACTTGGTAGAATCAATGAAAAAAGAAGAGAGCAAGAAAAGCCGTGCCTGGAATGTAGCACTGTATCAGGGAGATAAAGGAATGCATGAAACCATCCCTTGGTATGCTGCCGGCTATGATGACAGTGATTGGACACCGACCGATTTGTTTGCTTCCGGTTGGGCTACTAACGGATTGAATACAATCAATGGTTCCCATTGGTTCCGTAAAGATTTTCAGGTGTCCGGGCAACAAGCGGGAGAGAAGGCAACTCTTCGCCTGGGATGCATCGTAGATGCAGACTCCGTCTATGTAATGGTACGTTTGTGGGAACTGTTTCTTATCAATATCCACCACGTATCTATACCATTCCCGCCGGATTGTTGAAAGCTGGAAAAAACACGATAACCATACGTCTTTTCAGTTATGGCGGTTTCCCTCATTTTGTAAAGGAGAAACCTTATAAGATATTTTTCGGAAAAGGTCAGCCGGAAAAAGGAGAATCGGAGATTAGTCTCGAAGGTAATTGGAAATATCGCCTCGGCGCTCCCATGCCTGCTGCTCCGGGACAGACTGCTTTCCATTATAAACCCGTAGGACTTTATAATGCTATGATTGCCCCATTGCTGAATTATACGGTATCTGGTATTATCTGGTATCAGGGTGAATCGAATGTGTCTCGCAGAAATGAGTATAAAGACCTGTTGACGGCGATGATTGCGGATTGGAGACAGCATTGGAATCGACCTGATATGCCTTTCTATGTGATTGAACTGGCGGATTTCCTCTCACCCGAAGATAAAGGAGGGCGTGCTGCTTGGGCAGAATTCCGGAAAGTGCAGGCAGAAGTAGCCAATACAAATAAAAATGTCACTCTAATTAAAAACGGTGATTTAGGAGAATGGAATGATATCCATCCATTGGATAAAAAGACGTTGGGACAACGTGTTTCCCAGGCGGTCTTTCAACAAAGAGTCAAATAAATTAAAAAAGAGATTAGTACCATGAAAACACAGACTCAAAAAGTGTCGATGGCCGAGAAAATCGGTTATAGCTTGGGTGATGGTTCGGCGAACCTGATTTTTCAGATGATGATGATGTTCCAACTCTTCTTCTATACAGATGTGTTTGGAATCAAAGCAACAGCAGCAGGTATGATATTGCTGGTCGCACGCATTTTCGATGCGTTTGTCGATCCGGTGGTAGGTATCCTGTCCGACAGAACCAATACCCGTTGGGGTAAATACCGTCCCTGGTTGTTGTGGACAGCTATTCCTTTTGCCGTATTCTTCATTCTGGCATTTACGACACCCGATTTGAGTGAGCGTGGGAAGATTATTTATGCAGGTATCACTTATACCTTATTAATGTCTATTTACTCCTTCAATAATACCCCGTATGCCTCTTTGGGCGGTGTGATGACAAGTGACATCAAAGAACGTACCAGTATCTCGTCCGTCCGTTTTGTGACAGCTACAATCGCCACTTTTGTTGTGCAGGGGCTTACTTTGCCGTTAGTCTCCAAGTTCGGGCAAGGCGACGATCAACGTGGATGGTTCCTGACAATTACCCTGTTTGCCATCATCGGAGTTGTTCTTTTAGTAATCACATTCTTTTCTGCCAAAGAGCGTATCACGCCTCCCGTAGGTCAGAAAACTTCCGTGAAACAGGATTTTAAAGATATCGTAAGCAGCCGTCCATGGAAAGCGATGTTTATCTTAACTCTCTTTTTGTTTACGACATTGGCTATGTGGGGCAGCAGTATGTCTTACTACTTTAATTATTTCGTAGATAAAACAGCCCTTTTTGATTTCTTGCAGAACTTCGGATTAGTACGGATAGAAGGAGAAACTTATGGAATGTGGCACACTTTCCTTGATGCTTTCGGACTGATTGCGCAGCCCGATCATAGTAATGTGTTTGCTGTAGGTTTCAGTTTGTTCAATATGATTGGGCAGGTTATCACTTTGGCGGGTGTAATATTGCTTTCCGGATTTCTTTCCAATATCTTTGGCAAGCGGAATGTATTTTTGATCTGCCTGGCACTGACAGCCTTTTTTACAGCCCTGTTTTTTGTGGTAGATTCGACAAGCATAAGTACGATCTTTATTATTAACTGTTTGAAGAGTTTGGCATACGCACCTACTATTCCATTGCTTTGGGCAATGATGGGAGATGTTGCCGATCATTCAGAATGGGTGAACCATCGTCGTGCGACAGGATTTGTATTTGCAGGTGTAGTCTTTGCCTTGAAAGCCGGACTAGGTATAGGGGGAGCTATTTGCGGTGCGATTGTCGATTCGTTCGGTTTTGTATCTAACACAGTACAGACAGAAAACGCTATTTTCGGTATCCGTTTGACATCCAGCGTGATTCCTGCCATCACTTTCTTTGTAGGAGTAATTGCTTTGTTCTTTTATCCTATTTCTAAGAAGTTGAATGAGCATATTCAGGACGATTTGGCAAAACGCCGTTTGGAAAACAATTGATTAATAACTATAACTAATAGATAGACTATATGAAGATTTCGACAAGAACAACCGTAGTTTCTTTGTTGGCTGCTGTAGCCCTGATAACTAGTACTTCGGTAGCTTTTGCACAAGAAACAAAGACTTTGAAAGAAGCTTTGAAGGATAAATTCCTGATAGGAACAGCAGTGAATACACGACAAGCATCCGGTCAGGATAAGGCAGGAGTGCGCGTAATTCAGGAACAATTTAATGCTATTGTAGCAGAGAATTGTATGAAGAGTCAGGAAATGCATCCGAAGGAGAACCGTTATAATTTCACACAGGCAGATGAATTTGTTGCTTTTGGAGAGAAAAATCATTTGGCAATCACAGGACATACGTTGATTTGGCATTCGCAGCTTTCTCCCTGGTTCTGCGTGGATGAGAATGGCAAAAATGTGTCTCCGGAAGTATTGAAGAAACGGATGAAAGATCATATCACCACTATTGTGAAGCGCTACAAAGGCCGTATTAAAGGTTGGGATGTGGTGAATGAAGCGATTGAAGATAATGGAGCATATCGTAAGACTAAGTTTTATGAAATTCTAGGTGAAGAATATATCCCATTGGCTTTTCAATATGCACACGAGGCCGATCCGGATGCAGAGCTTTATTATAACGATTATTCAATGGCTCAACCGGGCAGAAGAGCGGCAGTTGTGAAGATGGTGAAAGACTTGAAGAAACGCGGTATCCGTATTGATGCGGTGGGGATGCAAGGACATATCGGCATGGACTATCCGAAAATCAGCGAGTTTGAAGAAAGTATGCTTGCCTTTGCCAAAGCGGGAGTGACGGTAATGATTACAGAATTGGATCTGACTGTATTGCCATCACCCGACCCCAAGGTTGGTGCGGAAGTCTCGGCATCTTTTGAATATAAAAAAGAGATGAATCCTTATTCGGACGGATTACCGGAAGAAGTATCAAAAGCATGGATAGAGAGAATGAATGACTTCTTCCGTCTGTTCCTGAAACATCAGGATATCATAACAAGAGTTACTGTTTGGGGAGTAGCCGATCAGGATTCGTGGCGTAACGACTGGCCGATGAGAGGACGTACGGATTATCCATTGCTTTTCGACCGCAATCATCAGCCGAAACCGGTAGTTGATTTGATTATAAAAGAGGCTATGCAGAAATGATCATTTGGAGTTCACCACAGAGGACACAGAGTTCTTCTCTCTCTTTCCGTAAGTAAAACAGAGCGATAAATACGATTCTCAATACGTGAGACTCTGTGTTACTCTATAGTGAATAAAAAGATTAAACCTCTGTGTACTCCGTGTCCTCTGTGGTGAAATAGAAATTCCCATTTATAAAATTAATTTAGAACTGTTGCAATAAGAATAAAACCATGAAAACAGAAAAAAGATATTTAGTTCCCGGTGATTATATGGCTGATCCTGCCGTACACGTGTTTGATGGCAAACTTTACATTTATCCCTCGCATGATTGGGAGAGTGGTATTGCCGAAAATGATAATGGAGATCATTTCAATATGAAAGATTACCATGTGTATTCTATGGATGATGTAATGAATGGAGAGATTACTGACCATGGGGTTGTACTTTCTACAGGAGATATTCCTTGGGCGGGCCGTCAGCTTTGGGACTGTGATGTTGCTTTTAAAGACGGCAAATACTATATGTATTTTCCATTGAAAGACCAAAATGACATATTCCGTATCGGAGTAGCTGTGAGCGATAAACCATACGGACCTTTTGTTCCGGAAGCAAACCCGATGAAAGGAAGTTACAGTATTGATCCGGCTGTCTGGAATGATGGAGATGGTAATTATTATATGTATTTTGGCGGACTGTGGGGTGGACAGCTTCAACGTTACCGGAATAATAAAGCATTGGAATCAGCCATTTTACCCGAAGGAGAGGAGGAGGCTTTGCCATCCCGTGTTGTTCGTTTGAGTGATGATATGATGGAGTTTGCGGAAGAACCGCGTCCGTTAGTCATTCTGGATGAAAACGGTAAACCTCTGACAGCAGGAGATACAGAACGTCGTTTCTTCGAAGCTTCCTGGGTACATAAGTATAATGGGAAATATTATTTCTCTTACTCTACAGGCGATACCCATCTACTTTGTTACGCGATAGGTGACAACCCATACGGACCATTTACTTATCAGGAGTTATCCTGACTCCGGTAGTGGGATGGACTACTCATCATGCTATTGTTGAGTTCAAAGGAAAATGGTATCTGTTCCATCACGATTGCGTACCTTCCGAAGGGAAAACCTGGCTTCGTAGCTTAAAAGTCTGTGAACTGCAATACGATGCTGATGGAAAAATCATCACGATTGAAGGACTGGATGAATAGTCGACAAATGATAATTTTGCGGAGTGCCCTGAAAGGGCTTAATTATATAGCGTAGGGCAACGCCCTACGTAAAAACGACAATCTGAATTTGCGCCCTGAAAGGGCATAATTTTGTATACGGTTCCGCCCTTTCAGGGCTTGTGGCTGGTGTGTCTTTTTCGTAGGGCGTTGCCCTACGCTATGTAATTAAACCCTTTCAGGGCACCCCAATAAATATATAATTGTAAGGATTTTAGCCTAACTGCAAAATTCCCATTTAACCGCTAAATTCCCATTTATGAAACGAATTTTGAACTATTACTTATGAGGATTATATCTATATTGACATTTGTCCTGTTTTTCAGCCTTTTCTCTGTTTATGCAGAAGATGGGAGCGCTTTGTGGCTTCGTTATTCAACGGGAGCAAAAGCAATAATAATGAATAAGAAACAATCTCCTACATTAAATATCGCCGTTTCCGAATTGCGGAACTTCTGGCAGGGAGGAATCCCCATAACGCTGGAAATACAGAAAAATAAGGAACTGCGTGCATTAGGAAATGACGGATACATCATCCGCGCTTCTAAAGATGGTAACCATCTGACAATCACTTCTTCCGGTGAGCAAGGAATACTTTACGGAACTTATCATCTGCTTCGTCTGCAAGCCACCGGGCAATTATCCGAATCAACATTGAAGTCTTTAAATGTCTCCGAAAAACCGGATTACCGGATTCGCGTCTTGAATCATTGGGACAATCTAGACGGTACAATCGAACGTGGCTATGCCGGACATTCGCTTTGGAAATGGGACGAACTCCCGTCGGTTGTTTCTCCCCGTTATGAAGCTTATGCACGCGCCAATGCTTCCATCGGTATTAATGCTACTGTGATAAACAATGTCAATGCAAGTCCTAAGATACTATCTGATGATTATTTGCAGAAAGTCAAAGTTCTGGCAGACATCTTCCGTCCTTATGGTTTGAAAATATATCTTTCAATTAACTTTTCTTCCCCGGCAGCTTTAGGTGGTTTATCCACCTCCGATCCGTTGGATAAAGAGGTGATTGCCTGGTGGAAGAAAAAAGCCAAAGATATCTATTCGCTGATACCCGATTTCGGAGGCTTTTTGGTGAAAGCAAACTCCGAAGGACAACCCGGACCATGTGACTACGGGCGTACTCATGCTGAAGGGGCGAACATGCTTGCCGATGTATTGAAACCTTATCGCGGCATCGTCATGTGGCGTGCTTTCGTTTACTCGCCCACGGACAGCGATCGGGCCAAACAAGCCTATCTTGAATTTGAACCTTTGGACGGAAAGTTCCGCGACAATGTGATTGTACAGATAAAGAACGGCCCGATTGATTTCCAGCCCCGTGAACCGTTCAGCCCGTTATTCGGAGCCATGAAGAAAACACCTGTGATGCCGGAATTTCAGATAACACAGGAATATCTGGGATTCTCCAACCACCTCGTTTTTCTCGCTCCCATGTGGAAAGAATGTCTGGACAGCGACACTTACGTACAAGGCGCAGGCTCTACCATCGCCCGTGTGACGGACGGCTCCTTGTTCCCCCATTCATTGACGGCTATTGCCGGTGTCACCAATATCGGTGATGACATCAATTGGTGCGGACATCCTTTTGCCCAAGCCAACTGGTATGCTTTCGGTCGTTTGGCATGGAAACATTCACTTTCTTCCGAGCAGATCGGTGAAGAATGGTTGAGGCAAACTTTTCTTCCGGTTGCCTTACAGCCGTACAACGATTCCGTCAATGAAATATCTCCCAAAGAGAGACAACAACTTCACTCTCAACTCTCCCTTCTCAACTCTCAACTTCTCCAAGAGTCGAGGGAAGCAGTAGTAGATTATATGATGCCGTTAGGACTGCATCACATCTTTGCATGGGGACATCATTACGGGCCCGAGCCTTGGTGTGATATTCCCGGTGCCCGTCCCGACTGGATGCCTTCTTATTACCATAGGGCAGATGACGGCGGTATCGGATTCGACCGCAGCAGCAAAGGGAGCAATGCGACCGCACAATATCACTCTCCTTTATGCGAACAACTGGATAATGTAGATACTTGTCCCGAAAACCTGCTTCTTTGGTTTCACCATGTTCCCTGGAATCATCGGATGAAGAGCGGGCGTACACTTTGGGCGGAGTTGTGCTATGCTTATGACCGTGGGGTGCAAGAAACCAGAAACTTCCAGAAGTTATGGGCGCCTATGGAGAAATACATCGACCCGGAACGTTTCCGTGACGTACAGCACCGGTTGAAGATTCAGACACGTGACGCAGTGTGGTGGAAAGATGCCTGCTTGCTCTATTTCCAGCAATTCAGCAAGCAGCCGATACCTTATGAACTGGAACGTCCGGTGCATGAATTGAAAGATATGATGGAATACAAACTGAATATCACTAATTTTGAATGTCCGCCTTACGGATTTACCCGATAGAATGATTATATTTGTATCTTGATTATAAGAAACAAATAACAAACCATTAATTAGCAAACAATGAAATTCAGCAACGTAAGATTATTAGTGAAAGACTTCGCCAAATGCTTCAAATTCTACACCGAACAACTCGGACTGGAACCTGCTTGGGGAGATGAAAATAGCGGATACGCCAGTTTTAAAGTAGCCGACGGAATAGAAGCTTCGCCCTTTTTGTATCCGACTGGATGGCGTCTTCGGTAGGCAATGCAGATAAGCAGCAACCCGTTGCGATGCGTGAAAAATTAATGGTTTCATTCTATGTAGATAACGTAGACGAAACCTTTGTCGCCCTAAAAGCCAAAGGCGTGACGTTTATCAGTGAACCTACGGATATGCCCGATTGGGGGATGCGTACCTTGTATCTGCGCGACCCCGAAGAAAATCTTATAGAACTCTTTACCCCTCTGTCGCCGGAGAAATTTAGCCAGGAGCTTCTCGAAGAAGATAAGAAATTTCAATAAGGGATATTGCTAAAAAGGAACTTTTAATACGGTTTTCCTGTAAATAGACAAGAAAAGTGCTTATTCTGTGATAAAATTGTTACCTTTGCGGTCAAAAATAAAACAGAATATAAGAATATGATCCAAAATACATTCTGCATGGCGGGGGGCGTAGCACGCAACCCGCTTGTGCGTTTAGCCAAACCTATCACGGCAACTATCGGAGCGAACGAACATATAGCCATTGTAGGTCCCAATGGGGGTGGCAAGAGCCTTTTTGTAGATACATTAATCGGAAAATATCCGCTACGTGAAGGAACACTCCAGTATGACTTTTCCCTTTCCGCTACTCAAACTGTTTATGATAATGTGAAATATATCGCGTTCCGTGATACTTATGGAGCGGCAGATGCCAATTATTACTACCAACAGCGTTGGAATGCGCACGACCAGGATGAAACGCCGGACGTCCGCGAAATGTTGGGAGAGATTAAAGACGAACAACTGAAAAATGAACTGTTCGAGCTCTTCCGCATCGAACCTCTTCTTGATAAAAAGATAATCCTTCTTTCAAGTGGTGAACTGCGTAAATTCCAGCTCACAAAGACACTGTTGACAGCCCCCCGCGTTCTGATAATGGATAATCCGTTTATCGGACTGGATGCGCCTACCCGCGAATTGTTATTCTCTTTGCTTGAACGTCTGACAAAAATGTCTTCCGTCCAGATTATTCTGGTGCTTTCCATGATGGATGATATACCTTCCTTTATCACTCACGTTATCCCTGTTGATAAAATGGAAGTGTTTTCCAAGATGGAACGCGAAGCCTACCTGACTGCTTTCCGCAACAGAGACACAACTACTTCTTTCGATGAATTGCAGAAACGGATTATTGATTTGCCTTATGACGGCAACAACTATGACTCGGACGAAGTGGTGAAACTGAATAAGGTAAGTATCCGCTATGGCGACCGCACTATTCTGAACGAACTGGACTGGACAGTGCATCGTGGGGAGAAATGGGCGTTGAGTGGGGAGAATGGTGCAGGAAAGTCTACATTATTGAGTTTGGTTTGTGCGGATAATCCACAATCATACGCTTGCGACATCAGCCTTTTCGGACGCAAACGGGGAACTGGAGAAAGTATTTGGGAAATCAAGAAACACATCGGATATGTAAGTCCCGAGATGCATCGTGCTTATCTCAAAAACTTGCCGGCTATTGAAATCGTAGCCAGCGGACTGCACGACAGTATCGGACTGTACAAACGTCCCCAACCGGAGCAGATGGCTGTCTGTGAGTGGTGGATGGATATATTCGGCATTGCCGGTTTGAAAGATAAACCTTTCTTGCAGCTTTCCAGTGGGGAGCAACGTCTGGCTCTGTTGGCACGTGCTTTCGTCAAAGATCCGGAATTACTGATTTTGGACGAACCGCTTCATGGATTGGATACTTACAATCGTCGTCGGGTCAAAAAGGTGATCGAAGCCTTCTGCAAACGTAAAGATAAGACGATGATTATGGTAACACATTATGAATCAGAACTTCCGGATACGATTACAAACCGCATCTTCTTGAAAAGAAATGATACGTTAATATATTAGAATATGATTTCTAATATTTTTTAATGAATTGATTGCTTTTTGTGTTATTTGGTTATCTTTGTGCTTAATTAAATGCAAAAAGTAACCACAAAGATATGAATAGTAGCCAAAATGCCATAGCTGTATTGTATAGGAAATATTGGCAAAAGCTCTATATTCATGCATATAATCTGCTGAATGACGGAGAAAGTGCAAAGGATGTATTGAGTGATGTGTTTTGCTCAGTACTTGAAAACAGCGAGCAGTTTGAAGGGAAGACTGATTTGCTGCCTTTATTTTATGTCATGGTGAAAAACCGTTGCATTGACCACATACGTCATCAGAATGTAGTGAACCGGAATGCGGAAAGATACTTGGAAGAACTTTATAGCGGTTGGACTGCCAAAGAGTATCGGGACTACGAAGATAAAATAGACCGGATGCAGGAGAGTATCCGCCAGATGGCGCCGCAAATGCGCATAGTAGTGGAAGAGTTTTTTCTGAATGAAAAGAAATGTGCGGAAATTAGTGAGATATTAAATATCAGTGATAATACAGTCAGAACTCACATTGCCCGGGCTTTGAAAATACTCCGTAAACGATTGAGTGTCTTTTTACTTATTACAGTTTAATGTGGAATCCTGCTCTTCACAGGTTTCACTCTTTAGCTGAATGGTTATAAGTCAGATATTTATGGTGAATGGAAGTAGGAAAAACAAAGTAAATAACCCTTCACACCCTTCACGCACTTATATGGATTTGTTGGGCATATATGTCTGACGTGTTGGATCTATATGTCTAACATATTGGGTCTATATGTCCAATACGCACGGTATATATCTCCTGTAAACAAGGTATTAATACCTGATAATTCAAGAGTTAATACCTTATAGCTCAATAGTTAATACTTGATAACTCAAAAGTTAATACCCAACGGGTCATTTGCTATAAGCTAATTTGTTTTTGCTTATAGCATATTCTTTTTTGCTTATAGCATATTTACTTTAGCTCATAGCATATGAAAAAGAGGTGAAGGATGTGAAGGGTTGTTTGCTTTGTTTTTCTGCTTTCCTTCACCATAAATGTCTGATTTATAGTTGTTCATCTCAATGGTGAAACCTGTGAGCCATTGGAATAGTTCATTTGTGTGTTATCGTCATTGGTATACAGGCTTCATCTTTTGTTCTTCTGAATTTCCATCAAGAAAAAAAATCTCTCATAGGTGTCATTAATTTCGGTTGGCTCTACGTATTAAGATAAACAGTTGATTATTATGATGGAAAATCCAGACCAGAATTCAGATTATGCATTGCGTGCGATACAGGAACCGAGACTAAGGGAGACGGAAGAGTTCAACCAGTGGATTAGCGTACCTGAAAACAAGAAACTATTTCTTGACCTGATGGCTTGCAAGGAAGCTGTGATGCGTGAAAGCCTGGATAGGAGACGTAAGGCAAAAACGAAAACACGTATTTGGGTAGCGGCTTCTGCTGTGGCTGCCGTTTTGGTTTTGGCCTTTCTTATACCTTCTTTACTTCCTTCTTTCTTTATAAAAAAAGAGGAACCGGTGCGATTCTTTGTCGCAACTGTCAGTGGAGAACATGTGATGCTGCAAATGGACGGCCATCATGAACAACAACTGTTGGAAGACAGTGTGATGGACATCAAAGAATGGAAAACATTGACGCCGGATACCACCTGCTGCCAAACGTTGACTACACCACGTGGAAAAAGTTTCCTATTGGTACTGTCCGACGGGACTAAAGTGTGGATAAATGCTGAAAGTAGCCTGCGCTATCCTGTCGCATTCAACGGGAAGGAACGACGGGTAGAGTTGAAAGGTGAAGCCTGCTTTGAAGTGGCAAAGGATGAAAAATGTCCCTTTATCGTAAGTGCGGACGGCATGGATACCCATGTACTGGGTACTAAATTCAATGTACGTTCATACGCAACAGAAGACCGCCACGTGACATTGGTGCAGGGAAAAGTGCAAGTGACCAACACGAACAGCCTTACGTCCGTAGTGCTTCAACCCGGACAGGACTTGACTTATACGGAAACCGGAGAAGAGAAAATATCGCGTGTCAACATAGCTACCTATACGGCATGGACAGAAGGAATGTTCTATTTTGAAGATTCGTCACTGGAAGAAATTATGAGTTCTTTGGGCAGATGGTACAACGTGAACGTCGACTTTGAACGGGTGGAACTATACAATATCCGCCTGAACTTTTGGGCGAACCGCAACGCTCATTTGGACGAGGCAGTGGAACTGCTGAATAAACTGGAAAAAGTACGTGTAGAATATCAGGACGGGACTATTACGATTAAACATATATAACTTTACAAATACAACTCTTATGAAAAAGCAACAAATTACATTGTCTCGCAAAAAGGCAATGAGAAAGGTCGTATGGATGAAAGCCGCCTTCTTATTGCTGATGTTTGTAATTGCCCTGCATGGACGGGCACAAAATACGGATAGCAAATTGATTTCTTTGGAACTAAAGGAAGCGCCATTGGGAGAGGCTTTGAAGCAGTTTAGCAATGTGTCCGGTTATAAGGTGAATTTTCCTAGTGAAGATGTCGGAGCGTACCGGGTAAGCGTAAGCATACATCAGTTGGCACCTTTGGCGGCACTTCAGAAAATACTGGAAGGGAAACCTTTTGAATATGAGGTGAAACAACATTTTATCACTGTCCGTAAAGTGAAGCCTGCATCGACTACTCGTAAAGTCAGGAACATCGAAGGGCGGGTAGTGGATGAAAAAGGGGAACCGTTGCCAGGTGCGAATATCCGGGGAATCGACAGCCCGTTTGGAGCTATTTCCGATATCAAAGGAAATTTCACTTGTAAAGTGATGGAGGAAACCCACACATTGGAAGTTTCTTTTGTCGGTATGCAAACAGAAAAGGTATCTATTAAAGGGCGTACTCATGTCAATGTGATTATGCATGAAGATAAACAGCAATTGGGAGATGTTGTAGTGACGGGTTATCAGCGCATTAGCCGTGAACGTTCTACTGCCTCTTTCGGCTTTATAGATTCCGAACAACTGACAAGCAGATGCACACTGACCTGACTTCGTCTCTGGAAGGACAAATAGCCGGTCTGCGTATGGATATCAATCCGAATAACGGGGATATGAGCCCTATCCTTCGCGGTAGAGGTACGTTCTCAGATAAGGTAGGCACAATGCCGTTGATCGTCGTAGATGATATGCCGACCGACCTGACTTTGAGTGAGATAAATCCTTATAATGTAGAGAGTATTACTGTCTTGAAGGATGCGGCGGCAGCCAGTATTTATGGTGCTTTGGCTGCAAACGGCATTATTGTGGTAGTTACCAAACAGGCCAAAGAAGAGGGGGCGCATGTGAATATCAATGCTGATTGGTTCATCACCAGCAAACCGAATTTCAACAGTTTGAACCTGGCTTCTACAAGCGACATTATTGATTATCAAACAGCTGTGTTTGATGCGAATGTAGCCGAATCAGGCAGTGCATCCGGTTTTTTGTCCAGCTATAAGGCAGGCTACTATAATCCGTTGTTCCAACTTTATCTGGATCGGGAGAATGGTACACTAAGTAATAGTGAAGTCGAAGCCACATTAAATCAGTGGCGTAATAATGACTATTATAAAGAATATCGTGACAATGCCTGGCGCACGGCTGTAACTCAGCGTTATAATGTGTCCGTATCGCAGAAAGTCGGAAAAAACAATCACTTCCTTTCGTTCAATTATGAAAATGACAAGGGGCGTACGATAAATGATAAAAGGAATAAATTCTCCTTGTATTATAAGTCGAACTATGCCATAACCAGTTGGCTGAATGTGAATGCCGGGGTGGACGCCCGTCTGGGAAGTAGCGATACACCGAATACCCTGTTTACCAGTTACACTATGCAACAACGTTATGAAAGAATAATGGATGCCGATGGTAACCGTTATAATTCTCCTTATGTGAATGTAAGCGGATATTCGGGTGGAGCTTACAATGGCAGTGTCGTGAGCAAGGCGGAAGGTGTTTCACCTTATAAAACATTTGGTTTCAATGTGCTTGACGCATTGGGTGAAGGCGGTACCAAATCACGCAATGTCAGCATCCGCCCGTTTGTCAGTTTGCAGGCACGATTCCTGAAGATGTTTAAATATAACTTCATGTATCAATATGAATGGAATCATAGCAAGAGTGAAGTGTTTGATGCGGAAGACTCCTATCTGATGCGTATGACGTACAACTCTATGATTGATACGAATGGAAATTCGGCAATGCCGAAAGGCGGACGGTTCTTTCAAAATGAGTTGAGCAGTAACCGTTATACTGTACGTAACCAGATAGACTTTGACAAAAGTTGGAAGAATCATACAGTGACTGCCATTGCCGGACTTGAATTCAGGGAAAATAAGATTCCGAAACCTACACGGCAATTAATGTATGGATACGATCCTCAGACACTGACTTCTGACATTATAGATTGGCAGGCATACCGTGACGGTGTAGGAACCAGTGCACTTTCCGGCAATACGATTACTTTGAGTAGCCTGTCGCCTACGTTGCAAGAATCACGCCATCGTTATGCATCTTTTTATGCCAATGCAAGCTATTCTTATCTGTCCCGTTATAATGTATCCGGAAGTATCCGCTGGGATCAGGCGGACTTGTTCGGACTTGATATCCGTAACCAGCGTCATCCCTTGTGGTCTGTCGGTGCGTCCTGGATTATGTCGGAAGAGCCATTTATGAAAGATATTGTTTGGCTCGACTTCCTGAAAGCACGTATGACCTATGGTATCAACGGTAATGTGGATCAGAGTTCGACTACCTATTTTGTAGTAAAGCAGAAGACCCAGAGCAATCCGATCAAGACGACATACCTGACTTATGATGATGATGATCTTCCGAACCCGAAACTCCGTTGGGAGAAAACAGCCACTTATAATGTGGGACTGGATTTCCGTCTTTTCAATAATTTAGTCAATGGTAGCTTGGAGTATTACAACCGCCACTCATCTGATTTGCTTGTACGCCGCTACATGGATCCTACATTGGGAGCTAAATCACGTGTAGTGAACAACGGTGAGATGCGTAACCGGGGTATCGAATTTTCTCTTACTGCCAATCTCATCAGGAAGAAGGACTGGAACTTTGCCGTTGATTTCAACTTTGCCCATAACAAGAACAAGATGTTAAAGGTGGATCATAGTGATTCGGACACTTCGACAAGTTTCATTATGAGCCCGCAGAACTACTTTATGGAAGGAACCAGTTATAATACGCTTTGGGCTTACCGTATCGACCGCATTGAAAATGGATATCCGGTAGCGGTGGACAAAGATGGGAATGACCTGGTGACGTTCAACGAGGATGGTACGGTTGCCAATATTACTACCGGATCGTCACTGAAAGGTACTGAGAATCTTGTAAATCTTGGCTCGCTGACTCCGAAATTCAATGGAGCAGTGTCCTTGAGACTTAGCTACAAGGGAATTGCCTTGAATGCTTTCTTTGTGTATGCAGGCGGTAACAAACTGCGTAATAGTGTGGTAAGTATGAGTGACCAGGTGGGAAGCCAGACGTTGAAAGACATAACCAACCGTTGGAGTGCGGATGCGCCGGATGCAAATGTACGTATGTATATTGATATGCCCACAAAGGTTAAAACTTACGCAAGTACTTTCCAGGATTGGTGGCAATATGGTGATATCAATGTGAAAGATGCTGGTTATGTGAAATTGCGTAGCTTGAGTCTGGGGTATAGTTTGCCGTCTAGTATCTGCCGTCAAATCCGGCTTAATTCATTGAATTTGAAGTTGCAAGTGAACAACCTGTTTACCTGGTGTAAGGCAGGAAGCGACATTGACCCGGAAAGCTACGGATTGAACAGCGGCACACGCGGCATGGCTTCACCCAAGACTTATTCTATCGGATTATCAACAAGTTTCTAATTTATTAAAAAGAATATAGGATATGCGTAAATTGCTTTATATATTGTCGGTTCTGCTTATCTTGGGATTTGCAGCTTGTGAGAATTACGTGGATATTACCCCTACAGGAAAGAAGACTGTGGACTCTACCGAGACTTATTATGAATTGGTGGCTTTGCCGAACCGGAGTTATTATCCGTCGTCTTTTGCTTTGTTGAGTGATAATGTCTGGTCAAAAGAATCGAATATTATCGGCAAGGAATATCTTTCCTCTGATGGAATCAATATGACTTTTAATGAGGATGCCGACCGTAAAGAATTAAGTGATAATAATCTGTATGCAAACTGTTATCAATACATCTTACGCTCTAATATCGTGATTTCATTGGTAGATCATAGTACAGGTGACAAGGATGTGAAGGAACTGGCTAAAGCGGAAGCAAAAATCATGCGTGCGTGGGATCATTTTATTCTGGTGAATACATTCGCTAAAGCCTATAATCCGGAGACAGCAGCCACTGACGGTGGTATTGCTATTGTCAGCGAATATGACTTGGAAGCGACTCCTACCAAAGCTACTGTTGCCCAAGTCTATGACTTTATCATCAAGGATATCGAGGATGCGTTACCTTATCTGCAGGAAGAACCGGTGAATGTATATCATCCGTCGAAAGCATTCGGCTATGCATTGGCGGCACGCGTTTACTTGTTCCACCGTGACTGGAAAAAGGCTAAGGATGCGGCGGAGGAATCTTTGAAACGGAACAATGCCTTGATAGATTATATAGCTTTGGATGCCGTAGGGGGGCCGACTAAGGTTTCAACTTATGCCAAAGGTGGCAATCCGGAAGTGTTGAATTATGCTTATATGGGTAGCACTTCGGACAATCCTGCTTATACCTATGGCATGATTAGTCCGGAACTGGTACAGCTTTTCGGAGATAATGACGAGCGTTTGAACCTGTTCTTCAAAACGACCGGTAATCTTGAGTATTATTTTGACGAGGGTTCTGGAGCTGCTTTATGGAACACTGCCCTTACCTATTCTAAGTTTCAATACATGGCTGTAGGTATGCGTACAGCCGAAGTTTATTTGATTTTGGCAGAGGCGATGGCACGTTTGAACGATTTGTCCGGATCCGTTGAAGTGTTGAATCAGTTACGTGAAAAACGAATCAAAGGAAGTGAAGCTGTGCTTCCGGAACCGGCTACACAGCGTGAGATGATGCAGGAAATCATTAACGAGCGTCGTAAAGAGTTGCTCTTTGGATTCAGCCGTTTCTGGGATTTGAAACGGTTCAATACGGAAGCCGACTATGCAAAGACGATTACCCGTACTTTTCCGCTGGTAACTACGACCGTAGAACAGAAAATATATACATTGAAACCGGATTCACGTTTGTACATCATCCCGTTCCCAGTAGCTGCCCGTGAGAAGAATCCCAATTTGACACTAAATACTAACGAATAAAATAGATAGAAAAGCGATGCGAAAAATTTTAATGATGGCGGCATACATACTCCTTACACTGCAATGTGTTGGAGTGTATGCCGGTGGTAAACTTCCGCTGGAGTATGGACCAAAAATCTGGTAGTTCATGAAGATACGGTCAAAAAAGACACTGTCAAGAAGGCTACCGCTTACGAGAAACTGTTGAAAGATGGAGGAAGTGAATGTGAGGGTATGTTCACGATCCGTCACATCAAAGATGACTGGTATTTTGAAGTACCGGATTCTTTATTGGGACGATTGTTATTGGTTGTTACCCGCTTTAAAGCTGTTCCGCAAGGATTTAAAATGCTTAGTGGAGAAGAAGTGAACCGAAGTGTGGTTTATTGGGAACAACATAATGATAAAACTCTCTTCTTACGTGAATATGTGCAGTCGCAGTTTGCCCGCCCGGGTGATAAGATAGCAGAGGCGTTGAAGCAGTCTACTGTAGATCCGGTTATCGGTAAGTTTGATGTTATCGGTAGAAATCCGGAGACTCGGGCACAGCTTGTCAACGTCTCCAAGTTCCTTTTAAGTGATAACAAGACCTGTGGCTTTACATCAAGTGACCGTTCTATTCTTGGTATTGGTTCTTTAGTTCAGGATCGTACATTTATGGATACTATAAAGACCTATCCTATTAATGTGGAAGTAGTAACTTTGCGTACTTACAACATAACTTCCGGCAAACTGCCGGCTGCGGCAACAGGATCAGTGACTGTGAAACTGAATACCAGTATGGTAATGTTGCCTAAAGAGCCGATGCAGCCGAGACTGGCAGATGAACGGGTCGGCTTTTTTCAGAATCCGGTGACAGAATTCTCTGATGAACAGCAAGTCACATCGCGTGGAGCTATCATTCAGCGTTATCGGTTGGAACCGAAAGACCCGGAACGTTATCGTCGAGGGCAACTCACTGAACCGAAACGCCCTATTGTATACTATATAGACCCGGCGACACCCAAGAAATGGATCCCTTATCTTAAAGCCGGTGTGAACGATTGGAATGTTGCTTTTGAAGCAGCCGGATTTAAAAATGCCATTATTGCCAAAGAGTGGCCGGACGATCCCACAATGAGCTTGGATGATGCACGTTATAGTGTATTGCGTTATTTGCCTTCGGAAACAGAGAATGCCTACGGACCGCGTATTGTAGATCCGCGTAGCGGAGAAATAATGGAAAGTCATATCTGTTGGTATCATAACGTGATGAACCTACTTAAGAAATGGTATATGGTGCAGTGCGGACCTTTGGATAAACGTGCGCAATCAATGACCTTTGATGACAAATTAATGGGAACTCTGATTCAGTTTGTCTCCTCGCATGAAGTAGGACACACACTCGGTTTGCGTCACAATATGGCTGCCAGTTCAGCTACTCCGGTAGAGAAGTTACGTGATAAAGCCTGGGTGGAAGCCAACGGTCATACGGTATCAATCATGGACTATGCACGATTCAATTATGTGGCACAGCCTGAAGACCGGATTTCAGAAAAAGGACTTTTCCCTCGCATTGGCGATTATGATAAATGGGCTATAAAATGGGGATATCAATATCGTCCAGAATTTAAAGACCCCTTTAAAGAGAAAGCGGCATTACGCACCGAAGTTACCAAGAAACTGAAAGGAGACCATCGTTTATTGTTTATCGGTGATGAAGGAAAAGGCTCTGACCCGCGCAGCCAAAGCGAAGATTTGGGCGACAATAATATGAAGGCTAATGAATATGGTATCAAGAATCTGAAAAGAGTGATGGAGAACATTCTGACTTGGACGGCGCAACCCGACGGTCAGTATGACGACTTGAATACTATCTATAATTCAGTTCGCGTCCAATACCTGAAGTATACGTTGCAAGTACAGAAAAATCTGGGAGGCCGTTATACCAAAAATGTGCCGGATAGCAAAGGACGTGATTATGTGCCGCGTAGTATACAAAAAGAGGTTGTTGAATGGTTGGGACGTAACTTGTTCGTAGCTCCCCTCTGGCTCTATCCGGACGAAGTGGTAAGTCGTGTAGGCCTGAAAGCGGTAGATGAAATTAGCGACCGGCAGAGTTCTGCGTTAGCTTGTTGCTTGCGCCGGGAATGCTTCACAATATCTATTCAACTTCCTTCAGCGTACCCGAACCGTATTCACTGGACGAGTATTTGAATGACGTATTTGTTGCTGTATGGAAACCGTTGAACGATCCTAATGAGTTGGAGAACAATTTCCGTCGTCAAACACACCGGACTTATCTGTCGTTTGTAGGGCGTGTGATTAAACCTAATGAGAAAGATAATACAAGTTTGAATATGACAGTCACCCGTTCTGATATTCAACTCTTTATGGAGAAACATCTGGACAAGATTGAAGAGCATGTAAAGGAACAGTTGGCAGCTTGTAAGGAAGGAGATATGAACTATCGCCACTATTCATCTTTGCTGCGGAACATCAAAAAAACGAAAGAAACCTATTATGGAAAAGATGCTGATGTGTAGACTTCAACAGTGGAACTTTTTAAAAAGAACAGAAAAGTAGAACAGATTTTCTTGTATATATAAACTCTCTCTTTTTTACTTTAACAGACTTACTCTTCTCTAACGATAACCTTGCTTTGATGAATTATCATCCATAATGCAAGCTTAGAATTAGAGGAGGGTATTTTTTTATGTCCCTGATTACTGCATCCCGCTTCTTTGCAGAAAGAATCATTATTTCTGGGTATTGATAACTATTTGTTTTCTAGTGAACTTTGTGAAGAAACAATCTGTTGTATATATAAAAAGAAGAAAGGAGAATTTTAGAAATGAAAAAGATAGTATTACTTCGTCACGGAGAGAGTGCATGGAATAGAGAAAACCGCTTCACAGGCTGGACAGATGTCGATCTGACAGAAAAGGGAGTTGCCGAAGCAGAAAAAGCCGGAGAGACATTGAAAGAATATGGTTTCAATTTCGATAAGGCTTATACTTCCTATTTGAAGCGTGCGGTGAAAACCTTGAACTGTGTTCTCGATAAGATGAATCTGGACTGGATACCTGTAGAGAAAAACTGGCGCCTGAATGAAAAGCATTATGGTGAATTGCAGGGATTGAATAAAGCCGAGACTGCGAGAAATATGGAGAAGAACAAGTGCTCGTGTGGCGTCGTAGCTATGATATAGCTCCCAATCCGCTTTCGGAGAGTGATTTGAGAAACCCGCGTTTTGATTACCGTTATCATGAAGTGCCCGACGTGGAGTTACCTCGTACCGAATCATTGAAAGATACCATTGAACGTATCATGCCTTACTGGGAAAGTGATATATTCCCCAGCCTGAAAACGGCCCATACTTTATTGGTTGTGGCTCATGGTAATAGCCTGCGGGGTATCATAAAACATTTGAAAAATATCTCCGATGAAGATATCATAAAACTGAATCTGCCTACTGCTGTGCCTTACGTTTTTGAGTTTGATGAAAACCTGAACGTGGCCAACGACTATTTCCTGGGAAACCCGGAAGAGATCAAAAAACTGATGGAAGCAGTAGCCAATCAGGGAAAGAAAAAATAGAAAAGTTACACATTAAAAAATGAAGTTATGAGTAAAGTAGTAGAATTATTAAGAGATAAGGCCTGTTATTACCTGGACCACACTTGCGAAACCATTGATAAATCACTGATTCACGTTCCGTCTCCCGATACAATTGATAAAGTATGGATTGATTCGGACCGGAACATCAGAGTATTGAACAGTCTGCAAACGCTGTTGGGACATGGTCGCCTGGCAAATACCGGTTATGTATCCATACTTCCTGTCGATCAGGACATCGAACATACTGCCGGAGCATCATTTGCTCCCAATCCGATCTATTTCGATCCGGAGAATATCGTGAAACTGGCTATTGAAGGAGGCTGTAATGGAGTCGCTTCTACCTTTGGTATCCTTGGTTCCGTAGCACGTAAATATGCCCATAAAATACCTTTCATCGTCAAGTTGAATCACAATGAACTACTTTCTTATCCCAACACTTTCGACCAAGTACTGTTTGGTACAGTCAAAGAGGCCTGGAATATGGGAGCGGTAGCGGTAGGGGCCACCATCTATTTCGGTTCGGAACAGAGTCGCCGTCAGCTCGTGGAGATTGCCGAAGCTTTTGAATATGCTCACGAACTGGGGATGGCAACCATTCTTTGGTGTTACCTGCGTAATAATGATTTCAAGAAAGGTGCTGTCGATTATCATGCGGCTGCCGATTTAACAGGACAGGCCGACCGTCTGGGAGTGACTATTAAAGCTGATATCGTAAAACAGAAACTTCCTACTAACAATGGTGGTTTCAAAGCCATCGGCTTCGGCAAGGTAGACGAACGTATGTATACCGAACTGGCTTCCGAACACCCGATTGACCTTTGCCGTTACCAGGTTGCCAATGGCTATATGGGACGCGTTGGTTTGATTAACTCCGGTGGAGAATCTCACGGAGAATCAGATTTGCGTGATGCTGTCATTACAGCCGTTGTCAACAAACGTGCCGGTGGTATGGGATTGATTAGCGGACGTAAAGCGTTCCAGAAACCAATGAACGAAGGGGTGGAATTATTGAATACCATTCAGGATGTATATCTTGATTCGTCAATTACGATTGCTTAATCAGGGATGAATAAAAATAAATTCTTATCTTTGACTATTAGATCGTTAACCATTAAAAATTAAGAGTATGAAGTTTTTTATTGACACAGCTAATTTGGAGCAAATCCAGGAGGCTTATGACCTCGGAGTACTTGACGGAGTGACTACCAACCCTTCGCTGATGGCGAAAGAAGGTATCAAAGGAACGCAGAATCAGCGTGAGCATTATATTAAAATATGCGAGATCGTCAACGGAGATGTAAGTGCCGAAGTGATAGCAACCGATTATGAAGGAATGATTCGTGAAGGCGAAGAACTTGCCGCGCTCAATCCGCATATTGTAGTAAAAGTTCCCTGTATTGCCGATGGCATTAAAGCTATCAAGCATTTTACGGAAAAGGGAATCCGCACGAACTGTACATTAGTCTTTTCAGTAGGGCAGGCATTGCTGGCAGCTAAAGCCGGAGCTACGTATGTTTCACCTTTTGTCGGCCGTCTGGACGATATTTGTGAAGATGGAGTAAGGCTTGTGGGAGATATCGTACGCATGTATCGTACGTATGACTATAAAACACAGGTATTGGCTGCTTCCATCCGTAATACGAAACACATTATCGAATGTGTAGAAATAGGAGCTGACGTTGCTACTTGCCCGTTGAGCGCTATTAAAGGATTGCTCAATCATCCGCTGACTGACTCGGGATTGAAGAAGTTCTTGGAAGACTATAAAAAAGTCAATGGTTGAGTAAGCAATGAAACTTGCAATATATTAAAATGTTAGGCACGAATTACATGGATTTCACGGTTTTTAAAATGATAGTTATCATAAAACAACTATAAAAAGAAGTGAAACCTGTGTAATCCGTACCTAAAAAATATTTATTTTCCGCGTAGCTTCTTATTGCTCTTTTTTCCTTTCCTGTTTCTGCTTTTCTTTGTATTGAGTCGGCGTTTCTCCAGTATATTGTTTGAAAGCCGTACTGAAATAGCGTGAAGTAGTAAAACCGACCTTCTCGGCAATTTCCGTGAACGACAGGTCCGTACTGGTGATTAACGTGATTGCTTTTTCCATCCGGAATTTATTAATGTAATCATTGGCTCCCATATCGGTCAGAGCTTTCAGCTTATTGTAAAGGGAGGCTCTGCTCATACCTATCTCTTTGCAGATAAAAGTGACATCCAGATGGCTGCTATCCAAATGCTCCAGGATAATTTTATTCAGTTTCAACAGGAATGTTTCATCTGCCTGGCTAAAGGTGCTTTCTTCCGGCGCAGGGACTAGTCTGTATTCAAATATCTCTTTTTGATAGATTCACGGTTCTTCAACCGGTTGCGAATGATTTCCATCAGCATTTCTATCTCAAAAGGTTTAGTCAGATAAGCATCCGCCCCGTTCTTGTAACCACTCAACTGGCTTTGTTTATCATCTCTTGCTGTCAGCAGAACGATAGGAATGTGACTGATCGTAATATCTTCCTTTATATTTTTGCATAGTTCATATCCACTCATTCTCGGCATCATCACGTCGCTGATGATAATATCCGGGGCATGGCTTTTGGTCAGTTGAAGGGCTTCCACACCATCCGAAGCAATCACTACCCGTTTGAAATATTCTCCCAGTGACTTTTTCAGGAAGTCCGTCAAGTCCGGATTATCATCCACTACTAAAACACTGTAAGGACTCGTGTCGAAATTATCTTCCTCCGGTTGTTGTTCTTTACTATCGTCACTCATCAATTCGTTCAAATACGCTTTCGGTTGGCAGATAATCTCTTCCGATTGTTGTCTCAAGGGCAGTTCAAAGAAGAATGTCGCACCGGCATCCTGATTATCTTGCGCACCAATGGAACCTCCGTGTAGTTCCACCAGAATCTTGGAATAAGACAATCCGATCCCTGTGCCGCTCTGCTCTCCTGTACCCTGATAGAAACGGGTGAAGAGTTTCTGTGTATTTACTTGTTTCAATCCGTTTCCCCGGTCAATGATGGAGATACGTACGCTATTTCTTTCGGAAAGCAACTCCGACATAATTGTTATTTCTGCATCCTGCGGACTGTGTTTCAAGGCATTGATAAGTAGATTGCTTAGAATAATCTCACACTTATCTTTATCAAAACTTACAGTATCGATATCTGGATCAAGCTGATAACGGATACGGACGCTCTTTGCTTCACCTTCGCTGATGAAATCTTGGGATACATGTTCAATCCATTGATTGAGAGCATACGGTTGTATCTGCAATTTGCTTTCGCCAACCTCCATCTTGCGTACATCGAGTACCATATTAATAAGGTTTTTCATTCGCTGCGCTTGACGGTAGATCGCTTTTATTGGCAAATACTGTGTATCTTCGGTAGAAAGGGACTTCAACATCCGGTTAAGTGGTGCGTATATTAACGTTAAAGGTGTACGCAACTCATGACTGATATTAATAAGAAAACGTACTTTTTCTTCATATACCTGTTGCTCATGTTCTTTCATTGCCCACTTTAACTTCTCTTCTTTACGTTTCCATGCTCTTCGGAAAGCTTCGATAATAGCGGCAGCAATAAAAACGGCGCAACAAAGAATAAACCACCATGTCCGATACCAGGGAGGGAGAATGGTTAGTTCCAGTACTTCCTGACTGGGAATCCAATTACCATCCTTGGCGGTACAGGATGCCATGATTTTATAACTTCCCGGAGGAAGTGAACGTATGGCCAGTTCGGGATTGTATGATTCGATTTGCTGGTCATTCAGCCCCTCTATTTGGTATCTGTACACTTTCTGTCGAAAAATATCTTTCTCTTTCGACATGATTCGAATAGTGATATTGCTATTCCAGGGAGCAGAAATCCCTGTTGGATGATTCGTTAATTCGTTATTTACTGACTCTCCATTAATGATGACATCTGATAATTGGAGTTGGGGAAGTTCGGAAGTGGTTAATGGTATTTTGCTGTTAATATGCAGTAACCCTTTCACTCCACCCATGTAGATGTCTCCCCGCATACTTAATAGACGAGGTTTGGAGAGATATTCGTTTTGGATTACACCGTCTGATTCACCGAATAGAACGAATTTTTTCTCTTTGATGAGCCAGGCGAAAAGCATACTGTCGGCTCCTATCCATACTTTTCCTTGCTGGTCGCATGCGATCAATGTGATTTCACTAAATAGAGAGGTCGGGATCGGTGTCTGTATTTGGGTGGCAGGATTGTAGTGTACCAACCCGTAGTTGTTTCCAATCCAGAAATTTCCCTCTTCGTCTCGTGCAACAGAGTTGATTGTTGTATCTTTCCAACATCTGTACAGGGCTTTCAGTCGGTTGGTATGGTTGTCCAGTTCATATATGTGCTTCGTATCATTTAGATAAGTGATATTCTTATAATTGTCGATCGGTAAGAGAGCACCGATAATTTCCTGCTCTTCTTGTTCTATAACGGTGAAAGTACGTGTATTCAAATCATAGATATAGATATGTTCTCCAAGGAACAGAATATTGTGATGAGTGTTCCGAAGTAGATTTACAGCCTTGCCTCGATTGCACAAGAGTGCTGTCGTTTTAGCGTCAACAATGGTGAAAGGCTGTTTTTCTCCTGTTGCCGGGTTGAAAATAAATACTCCCTGTGAGAAAAGAGAAATTAATAATTTGCCGGGAGTAAACTGGCAGATAGAGGCTACTTTGTCTTCCCAGGTGGAAGGGTAATGGATAAATTTCTCTGTGAGTGGGTTAAAGCTGTTGATGCCTCCTCCGTCTGTACCGACCCAAATTTGGTCTTGGGATTCTTGGAAAAGACTTAGAACGGTATTGTTGCTTAGTCCGCGGTCGTTGCCGGGAGGTACATCTGTATACGTTTTCATGGAAACTTCCCGGATGCTGATTAGTCCGTTACGGATGCTACCTGCCCACATATTATTGTTGCAGTCGTTGTATAGACATAAAATAGAGTTAGCGGGGAGTGAGTAGTTGTCACTTCCGGGCATATGCTCCAACAGCGAAAAACGTCTTGTTTCCGGGTCGAGAATATTAATGCCTCCTCCGTCTGTTCCAATCCAGATTTCTCCTTCCCGTTCGGCGAGGCTTAGTATGACATTGTTGCTTAAAGAGGAGTTGTGGGTAGTATATGTAGCCAGTAGTTTACCGTCGCGTGTCAGACAGTTCAGCCTCCATTGTAGGGAGCTACCCAGATTCTTTTTTGTGAGTCTATGAGTACATTCATAATTTCTTTTCCGCAATCGAAAGGAGGACGTCGGCATTTTCCGGTATTCAGGTCGAGCAGGAGTAGTCCTTGCCACCGGCTGCAACAGAGTAATGTGTGTTTATCCCATAGATTTAGTAGAGTCACATTATAATTGGGTTCTAAGTCAAATGTTTGTAGGAGGCGTAAAGAGGTATCCTGATAATTATAGAAAAAGATTTTATTTTTCGAACCGAATAACACTCCGTTATCAGTCAGGCAGGCGGAATAGGCGATGATATTATTTCCTGTCTCATCAGTCGGTATAAAAAAGTCATCGCTTTGCCTCTGATAACGTGCCACTCCTTTGTCTGTCAGAATCCAGATATTGTTTTGTTCGTCTTCTATCATCTGGTAGATTAAATTGTGAGGAATGGAATGAGGGTTATTTGCCTGATGAATATATTTTTTAAGTTCGTGTCCGTCATATCTCCCTAATCCGGAACGGGTTCCAATCCATACAAATCCTTGTTTGTCCGTTAAAATACATCTCACGGTAGAGGGAAGACCATCTTTTAGGGAGATTTGCTTATAGTAATAATGACCGGCTTGAAGAGGGGAACCGCCGATAAACAGTGTGATAAATGCAATGCATAGTAGTAAAAAGGTTTTTGTTCTCATGAGATCAGGTCAGTTAAACTGAAACAAAGATAGTGTATTCGGATGAATATTAGTTAAATCCCCTCTCTTATTTTTTGGTTTTTATGCTTATCTTTGCTCGAAAATATACGACTATGATTACCGAAGAACTACAGAAACTTTATCAGTCATATACGGGCGTTCCCGCTGAAAACATAACAGAATTACCGTCTTCCGGTTCCAACCGCCGTTATTTTCGGTTGGCGGGTATAGAAACATTGATTGGAGTCTACGGGGCTTCTATTGATGAGAATGAAGCTTTTCTTTATATGGCAGGACACTTCCGCAAATGTGGACTGCCTGTTCCCGAAGTGCGCATTGCCTCGGAAGATAAAACCTATTATTTGCAGGAAGATTTGGGCGATACTCTGTTGTTCCATGCCATAGAGAAAGGACGTGCTACCAGTGTTTTTTCCGAAGAGGAAAAAGAGTTGCTTCGCAAAACGATCCGTCTGCTTCCTGCTATTCAATTTGCCGGGGCGGATGGATTTGATTTTTCCCGTTGTTATCCTCAACCGGAGTTCAACCAACGCTCTATTCTGTGGGATTTGAATTACTTCAAATATTGCTTCCTGAAAGCTACCGGCATGGAGTTTCAGGAAGACAAACTGGAAGATGATTTCCAAAAAATGAGCGATGTCTTGCTCCGCAGTTCTTCCGCTACTTTCATGTATCGTGATTTTCAAAGCCGTAATGTGATGATAAAAGATGGGGAACCGTGGTTTATCGACTTTCAGGGCGGACGCAAAGGCCCGTTCTATTATGACATAGCCTCTTTCCTGTGGCAGGCGAAAGCGAAATATCCTGATAGCCTCCGTAAAGAACTGCTGCAAGAATATATGGAAGCTCTTCGCAAATACCAACCGATTGACGAATCCTATTTTTATAGCCAGCTTCGCCACTTTGTCCTTTTCCGTACGCTGCAAGTGCTGGGAGCATACGGTTTCCGTGGTTACTTTGAAAAGAAACCGCATTTTATCCAAAGCGTTCCTTATGCCATCGAAAACCTGCGTGAACTGTTGAAAGAAGAATATCCGGAATATCCGTATCTCTGTAACGTTTTGCGGGAGCTACTGGACTGAAACAATTTACGGACGACCTGAAAAAGCGGCAGCTAACCGTCAAAGTAATGAGCTTTGCTTATAAGAAAGGAATTCCTGATGACTCTACCGGCAATGGAGGAGGTTATGTATTCGACTGCCGTGCCGTGAATAATCCCGGCAAGTATGAGCGTTACAAACCTTTCACCGGACTGGATGAACCTGTAATCACTTTCTTGGAAGAAGATGGCGAAATACTTCGTTTCCTCGATCATGTCTATGCTTTGGTAGATGCCTCCGTGAAACGTTATATGGAACGCGGATTCAGCAATTTGTCCGTCTGCTTCGGTTGCACCGGCGGACAGCATCGTTCTGTTTATTCAGCCAGCACCTGGCAGAGCACCTGAATCAGAAATTTGGTGTGAAAGTCGAACTGGTGCATCGGGAACAGAACATCGAACATACGTTTGAGGCAACAATCTAAGAAGAGTAACTATAAAGAAGAAAGTAACCGAAAGAATGAAAGCAATGATATTTGCAGCCGGTTTGGGTAGCCGGCTGAAGCCACTCACCGATACCATGCCGAAGGCTTTAGTTCCCATAGCCGGACGTCCGATGTTGGAACATGTGATTTTAAAACTGAAAGCTGCCGGATTCACAGAAATAGTGATTAACATCCACCATTTTGGCGAACAGATACTTGACTTCCTGAAAGCCAATGAAAATTTTGGACTCATCATACATATTTCCGACGAACGCGACTTGTTGCTCGACACCGGTGGGGGAGTTAAGAAAGCCCGTTCTTTCTTTGAAAATTCCGATGAACCTTTCCTGATACACAATGTAGATATTCTTTCAGACGTGAACCTGAAAGAACTATATGACTATCATCTACAAAGCGGTGCTGTTGCTACTTTACTGGCCAGCCAACGTAAAACCTCCCGCTATCTTCTTTTTGATACAGACAAAAGACTTTGCGGATGGATAAACAAGGATACGGAACAAGTGAAACCGGAAGGTTTTCAGTATGATCCTTCTCTTTATCAGGAATATGCATTCAGTGGTATCCATGTACTTTCGCCCGCCATTTTTCAATGGATGACCTCTCCCCGTTGGAGGGTAAATTCTCTATTATGGATTTCTATCTTGCCACTTGCCGGCAAGTAAACTATGGTGGTTATTTGAAAGAAAAGTTACATCTGATTGATATCGGCAAACCGGAAACATTAGCGAAAGCAACAGCCTTTTTATACCAAAATACCAAATAAAGATACTGAAAGAGGCTTTTTTTAGCCTCTTTCTTGCTATGTAACAAAATATTTAAGTAACTTTGCTTGGATAAACAATCAATATTGTAATACTATACAAATTTTGCTGCATGGAACAGACTTTGGAAAATGGGATAGCTGACAACTTATTGCACAACATCTTTAATGACCTGTCTGTAGGCTTGGAGTTGTATGATAAGGACGGTCTCATGATAGATGTCAATTATTCGCGGTTGAGATCAATGGGGATAAAAGACAAAAAGGATATTCTGGGCTATAATCTATTTAATTACACTAGTTTCTCTGATGAAATCAAAGAACAGGTCAGAAAAGGAGAAACAGTGCGTTTCATGGCAAAATATAATTTTGATGACGTGCGTCATCTTTTTCCTACTAATCTGTCCGGTATAAAATTCTTCGAGATTACCGTTTCTTTCGTACATAATGAAAAGTCGGAAATTATGAATTATATGGTGATTAGTCAGGATGTCACCGAACGTGTTCTGTGGCAAAACAAATATGATAATCTTTACGAAGAAGCGGTGCGCTCAAAAAAAGAACTCCTTGAGAGCGAACAAAGAATGATCCAATTGATTCGTCAGAATGAGTTGGTATTGAACAATATTAATTCGGGATTGGCATATATTGCGAACGACTATATCGTACAATGGGAGAATATCTCGCTTTGTAGTAAAAGCCTTTCTTATGAGGCTTACAAAAAAGGGGAGCTTTGCTATCTGACGGCCCATAATCGCACCACTCCTTGTGAGAACTGTGTGATGCAACGTGCCCGGAAATCCGGTCAGGTAGAGTCTATCTTGTTTAATCTGGATAACAAGCATGTCATAGAAGTCTTTGCTACTCCCATATTTAATGAACAGGGAGATGTTGACGGTGTCGTGATTCGCGTAGATGATGTTACCGAGCGACAGCACATGATAGGTGAACTTGAAACGGCAAGAAGTCGTGCTGAACAATCCGATAAGTTGAAATCCGCCTTTCTGGCAAATATGAGCCACGAAATCCGTACACCGTTAAATGCTATCGTTGGTTTTTCCGATTTATTGATGGTGACGGAAGATCAAGAAGAAAAAGAAGAATTTATTCAGATTATCAATGCCAACAATGAGTTGCTTTTGAAACTGATTAACGACATACTGGATCTTTCGAAAATAGAAGCCGGCTCGGTAGAACTGAAATACGAAGATTTTGATTTGGCTGTTTATTTCAACGAATTAGCTGCTTCGATGCATCGTCGTGTAGTAAATCCGCAGGTTCGGTTAGTTCCCGTGAATCCTTATGAAACCTGTACCGTTCGTTTGGATAAAAACCGGTTAGCGCAGATTCTCACTAACTTTGTAACTAATGCTATCAAATATACCTCCAAAGGAACTATTGAAATGGGGTATGAAAAGATAGACGGAGATATTCGTCTTTACGTTCGCGATACAGGTATTGGTATACCGGAAGATAAAAAAGACAAGGTGTTCCATCGTTTTGAGAAACTGGATGAATTTGCACAGGGGACCGGACTGGGACTGTCTATTTGTAAAGCCATCGTTGAGGCTTGCAGGGGAGAGATAGGCTTTGAGTCGGAATTTGATAAAGGGTCTTTATTTTGGGCGGTTTTGCCATGCCAGTTTGATTCGGTTGACAGCGAGCCGACTTCTTCACGTCGGAATAATGAGAAAGATGCAGATAATGAAAGCGTTCTTGACTCCGAAGAAACAAAGAAAGTACCTAAAAGAGTGCTGGTTGTTGAAGATATTCAAAGTAACTTCTTTTTGGTATCTTCTATCTTGAAAAATAAATGCCAGTTGTTACACGCACCGAATGGACTGGAGGCAGTTGAGATTGTCCGTACCCAACCAGTGGATTTGGTACTGATGGATATGAAGATGCCTGTTATGGACGGGCGTACTGCAACCTCGGAGATCCGGAAATTTAATGCTGAAATTCCGATTATCGCCCTGACTGCTCATGCCTTTGATGCCGACCGGGTAGCTGCGTTGAAAGCCGGTTGTGATGATTATCTGGTGAAGCCGATCAATGGTGCGAAGTTGATGCAGACTTTGAAAGAGTATGGTTGTTGAAAGGAGGGGATTAAAAATGTGCTGATCTGAAAAAGGGTATATCCTATTCTTTCTGTTTTTAATATATCGGTCACTTGTTTGTGGTGAAGGAAAAAACGCTCTGCATTTTGGATGAAAGAATGTAGGGTTGTTTGTTGTCCTGGATAATTCCTGTCTAAAAATAAATAATTCCTCTGTATTGCTATCTATATGCTTACTGTTTGCCCGTATGTAGTTTGCTTTATCATTTTTCTTTTGTGCGCTTGTGATGATGAACTAGCCTATAAACGGGCTTTTCCGAGGGCTTTTATAACTTGGTCGGTGAGTATGGAAGGCTTTCTCGGTGAGGAAGGATGTGTTCCTCACCGAGGAATGGCTTATTGCTCACCGAGGAAAATCATTTATATCTTTAAAGAAAACGCATATCATCTGAAAATATATGCTGTATTGTGGCGGTAATATGCATATATATGTGATAATATGGATGCTTTTAATTCCGGATTACCATCTTCAATAGTTTTGTTTTCTTTCTTAATCTGAAAAATAGAACATTTCTCTTGTTTGTTTGGAGGAATTGAAAGGGAGACAGCTTACTATAAAAGGCTATAAATCCGTAAAGTTTGGGATTGTTTTTTATGTTTATGGATTTAAATAGTTACCTTTGCTAAAAATAGAATATCATGTCCAAATACGTCAATCCTTTTACTGATATAGGATTTAAAATTATTTTTGGTCAACCGGCCAGTAAGAATTTGCTCATCACTTTGTTGAACGAATTACTTGCAGGTGAACATCATATTACAGAACTTACTTTTCTGGATAAGGAAGATCATGCGGACAATGTGAGTGATAAAGGTATCATTTATGATCTTTATTGCCGTACAGCAAGTGGTGAGTATATTATCGTGGAGATGCAGAATCGTTGGCACAGTAATTTTTTAGATCGTACACTTTATTATGTTTGTCGTGCTGTGAGTCGGCAGATAGAATCTCCTTCTTCAAAAGAAGTCCCTGTCCCTGAAGATCCGATGACTGCAAGAGAACCACTTGTCTCTTATGGAAAGCAGTATAGACTACCTACTATATATGGAATTTTCCTGATGAATTTCAAAGAGGAAAATTTAGAGGCTAAATTCCGTACGGATACGGTTCTTTCCGACCGTGATACAGGGAAGATTGTTAATCCGCATCTCCGGCAGATTTATTTGCAATTTCCTTATTTTACAAAGGATTTGTCGGACTGCCATACATTATATGATAAATTAATTTATGCACTGAAGAATATGAGCAATTGGAATAGAATGCCGGATGCTTTGAAAGAACAAGTGTTTGAACATCTGGCGAGATTGGCAGCAGTTGCCGATCTTTCGGAAGAAAACCGTATCGCTTATGATAAGGCATTAGATCGGTATAGGGTCAACCAAATTGTAGAGGAGGATGAACGGCGTAAAAACGAAGAGATGCGGAGAAAAGCGGCTGAAGAAGGGTTAAAGGAAGGGATGAAGGCCGGGTTGGAAAAAGGAGTGAAAAAAGGAAGGCTAGAGGGAATAAAAGAAGGGATGAAAGAAGGGATGAAAGAAGGGATGAAGGAAGGGTTGGAGAAAGGGTTGGAGAAAGGAGAGCAAAAGAAGCAAATTGAAATTGCTCGGAAGATGAGAGAGGACGGAATATCCATTGATATAATTATCAAATATACGGGTCTTCAATCTTCTGATATAGAAAACCTATAATATATCTTCATAGGAAAATTGTTGTAGTTATATTAGGATAAAATATAAAGGAGGCGGGAATATTCAAGAATGGATACTTCCGCTTTCTTTTTTTGATTCGTAAGATGTCCAACAATGTCTATGATGGTTAGATATATCGATGAAATGGATGATTTTAGACAAAATTGGAAAAATAGTAGCTAAAATAGAACATGCATATTCAGTAACCACGTCTATATTTGCGTATGGATTTCAGCAAAAAATCTGGAATAAGCTTTTTAATCTTTAAATTTAATAATTTATAAAAATGACTTCTATGAAGAACCTATCAAAAGTTTTTCTGCTATGTTTCATCACATTGTTTGCGTTTGCAGCGCAATCTATGGGACAAGGAAAAAACATTACCGGTCAGGTAGTGGATGCTCTAAATGAAAGTATGCCTGGTGTCAATGTACAAGTAAAAGGTACTACTAATGGGACAATTACCAACATTGATGGAAAATTCTCCATTTCCGTTCCAAACTCAAAATCAGTGTTGGTCTTTACTTTTATCGGTTATTCCAAACAAGAAATAGTGGTTGGAAATCAGACTAAAATTAACGTTCAATTAAAAGAGGATGCACAAAATTTGGATGAAGTAGTTGTTGTTGGTTATGGAACGGCTAAAAAGAGCGATTTAACAGGCGCTACAGCCAGTCTTCGTCCTGATGCGAATGATGCTTCAAAAGCTGTATCTATTGACGGGCTATTGCAAGGTAAGATTGCAGGTTTAAATGTAACAGCTTCAATGTCTACTCCGGGTGCTGCTTCTTCTGTCACTATTCGTGGTGCTAACTCATTACGTGGAGATAATCAGCCGTTATATGTGATTGATAATGTGCCGCAAGCATCTACTGGTGAGTTTGCCGAGTCTGCTGTGGGAGGTGGTGACTTCCAAATAGCTCAAGATCCGTTGAGTGCAATAAATCCTAATGATATTGAGGATATTACCGTCTTGAAAGATGCTTCTGCTACTGCGATTTATGGTTCTCGTGGTGCCAATGGCGTAATTCTTATTACAACTAAAAAGGGAAAGGCCGGAAAGGCAAAAGTAAATGTCACAGCGAACTTTACGATAGCTAATGCACGTAACTTGCACGATATGTTAAATTTGGAAGAGTATGCCGATTACACTAATTCTAAATTAGACCAACCGCGATATTATCTGCAACCTAATGGTGAAATGCGTTACGTATTTAGTGGTAATGAATCCGCTTATCAGGCAGATCCGAATAATCCGGAATTATATAAGGTTATTACCTATCGCAACTGGCAAAAAGAAGCATATACATCAGCTTTCTCACAGGTCTACTCGGCTTCTGTCAGTGGAGGAACTGCCGGTATGAAATATTATATCTCCGGTAACTTTAAGGATATTAATGGTATCGTAGAAAATACAGGAATAAAACAGGGTGACTTGCGTGCTAATTTAACTGCTGAATTATCTAAAAAAGTAACTTTAAATTTGATATTGAGCGGTTCATTAAAGCAGAATGATATGATGACGGGCGGTAATACAACCGGAGGCGTTGCCGGATCTTTGGCTCGTACGGTTCTTGATACAGCTCCTTATATTGTTCCTGATGATGATCCGGGTGCTTTGGAATCAAAAATGAATGTATTTAGTTGGGTAAATGATTATGATGATATTACTAATAATAAGACATTTAATGGAAGCTTGAATCTGAATTGGAACATTAATAAATATTTCTCGTATAGTCTGCGTGCAGGGGGGAATATAATTGTCAATGACCGTAAACGTTGGTATGGGATTCAGTTACCTCCGGGAGAAAATGTGAAGGGTTTACTGGCAATCAGTAATGTCAATAAGTCTAATTATACAGTGGAAAACCTGTTAAACTTTAATATGGACTTGACTAAGGATTTTCGTCTGTCGGCAACAGCGGGTATCACTTATGATGAATATCATTTTCTGACAGAGAATGTTTCAGGCAATACTTTTTCTATCTATGACTTACGTACTAAAGGATTGTCTAATGCAGGAAAAGTGGATGTAAAACAGCCTATACAAAAAGATTATCAATTACTTTCATATTTAGGACGTGTTAATTTATCTGCTTATGATAAGTACTTGTTGACGGCTTCATTGCGTGCTGACGGATCCAGTAAATTTAAAAAGGGTAATCGTTGGGCATATTTCCCGTCTTTCTCATTAGCATGGCGTATGGAACAGGAAGCTTATATGAAGAGCATTGATTGGCTAAGTCAGTTGAAGGTACGTGTTGGTTATGGTGAGACAGGTAATCAGGGTATTGATCCATATCAGTCTCTATCTATTTATGAAAATAAGGTGGACTATGCTGATGGAGATGGGAATAAACTGACGTCTATGCAAATCAAAAGTCTGCAAAATGAGGGTTTGAAGTGGGAACGTACTTCTTCGTGGAATGTTGGTCTTGACTTTGGTTTCTTTAATGGTCGCCTGAATGGTGCATTTGATTATTACCGTAAAAACACAAAAGATTTGTTGGTTGAGCGTGCTCTGCCATATTCCAGTGGATTTGCAACAGTGATGATAAATGAAGGCTCGTTGTTGAATAAAGGTTTTGAGTTTAGTTTAAATGCTGATATTATTCGCAGTAACGGGTGGAAGTGGAATGTAGGCGGAAATATTGGTTTCAACAAGACTACGATTGAGAATTTAGGTTTGGAAGTTTCTGATATAGGTTCCTTGAAAGGAGTACGTGGTTATTTAGGTAAGACGATTGGCGATCATTTTGGACCTGCAAATGTTTTTATTGAGGGTGAGGCTCCGGGACTATTTTTCGGTTATAAGACACAGGGAATTATTCAGGAAGAAGATGTTGTTGATGGCAAAGTAGGATATATTTCATCAGATGGTTCTACCAAATATTACACTTCATCTGTTGGAAATGATATGGCAGCTGGTAATATTAAATGTGTGGATGTGAATGAAGATGGTATAGTAGATCCTAATGACATGGTTGTGATAGGTGATCCGAATCCTGATTTCACCTATGGTTTCCAGACACGTTTGGAATGGAAGAATCTCTCTCTCTCTGCTTCTTTTACAGGTGTTTATGGTAATGATATTCTGAATACAAATATCCGTTACGAACAGACTCCTTCCAGACAGGCCGGAAACTTGAGAAAAGATGCTTATTATAATGCTTGGACTCCGGAGAATCGTTCTAATTTATATCCGTCGTCTACTTCAAATGTAAAAGGTGTTGTTTATGATCGTTATGTAGAAGATGGAAGTTATTTGCGTTGTTCAGATATTACGCTGAATTATATTTTGCCTAAAGCGTGGATGACTAAGATAGGGTTCCAGAATACCAGTATTTTTGCTTCAGTAAAGAATGCATTTGTTATAACCAATTATAGTGGATATGATCCGGAGGTAAATAGCTTTGCATTTGATGGCCTGCGTCGGGGTATTGATATGAATGCTTTTCCAAATATGCGTTCTTTTGTGTTTGGCTTGAATGTAACCTTTTAATTTACAATAAATGATTATGAAAATGAAGAAATTTACCTATATATTTTTATTAGCAAGCTGCTTATTATTGGCTTCTTGTGAATCGTGGTTAGATGAAGACCCGCAATATACTTTGAATACACAAATTCAATTTTCTACTTCTGAAAAGGCACGTGCAGCATTATATGGATGCTATGGTTATTTTGCATTGACTAGTGGAGGATATGGTCAGCATTGGCAAGAAATTCCGGTACGATATAGTGGTTTCGGATGGGCACAGACTAATGGGGGTACGAATGATATGTGTGGATGGCTGCAATGTGACTATACAGATGATCTGTTGACAAATGCATGGTATGTAATGTATAAAGTAATTAATGAAACGAATGCATTTATAGCCAACGTAGAAAGTACTTCTTTGGAGGATAAAGACGAAATGGCTGCAGAGGCTCATTTCTTGCGTGCCTTGTCTTATTATAACCTTGCAATATGTTGGGGAGATGTACCCTTGAAGACAACTCCTTCTTCTCATGACGGCGTAGCTGTACCTCGTTCCTCGCGTTTAGAGGTGTTGGATGTTGTACGAAGTGACTTGGAATTTGCTTCAAAATATTTGCCGGAAACGAATTCTGATGGATTTCCAACGAAATGGACTGCAGAAGCATATTTAGGTAAGTTGTATCATACTTTAGGTTGTTTGGGTGATGCTACAGCTTGGGAAAAAGCAAAGACCTATTTTGAAGGAGTGAAAGGTAAATATGATTTGGAATCGAAATTTTCTAATTTATTTGTTGATAAGATTAAAGGTTCTAAAGAATCTATATTTCAACTGGGATTTCAGGTGAATGGTGAGTTGTCTTCTTTTAATAGGGGATCTTGGGTTTTTAATCCTGCTGCATCATCTTATGGTAAAAGTTTCCATAGAGTGAAGTGTACGAAAGCTTTTTATGATTTCTTTGCGGGAACCTATTGGGGAGATCCTCGTATTGAGACTACATTTATGGCAAAATGGAGAAAATGTACAAACAATATCGGACCTGTAGCTCAAGTAGAGCCTGTGCCGTCTGCCCGTGACTCTACCTATGAATATCCTTATTTCACTTATGATAGCGGTATAAAACCTGCCGGTTGGAAAAATAACAAGTTGTTAGTTGGTAGAATTCCTTATGAGTTATTGACTAATAAAGAGAATCCGAGCGCGGATGAAATTTTGGCTATCACGAATGATGAAACCAAATTTGATGAGAAATATCGTAAAGGATTGAAAGATTTTTTGAATGTATGTACTGCGGCGGGTAGGACAGGAGAAAGAGCGGCATGGCCTCATTTTGCAAAAGCTTTTGATATGAATATGGCAGGTATTGCCAGTCATAAAAATCTAATTTTATATCGTTATGCAGATTTATTATTGATGTTGGCTGATGTCTATAATGAATTGGATAGAAAAGACGATGCAATTAATACAGTAGATCTCGTGTTGGCGCGTGCACGTAAGTCGGGAGCTAAGGTTTCGACACAACCAGCCAAATGGGAGTCAACATTAACAAAAGATCAAGTACGTGAAAAGATATTCTTTGAAAGACTTTTTGAAGGTGCTGGTGAAACTGAAATGTATCAAATGATGCGCTTGCGTGGAACTGAATATTTGAAAAAAGCACTTACTGTGAATAATAATCACTCAATAACTAAAAAGTGGCAGGAGAATAATCCCAATGCAACGGGAGTCTGGGGTGAACGTATTTACAATAATGGAAATTTGAATGATGAGACTTTCTTGAAAAAGAATTTGTTGTTCCCTATTCCGCGTGATGAAATGAATACTAATATAGCTATTACAAAAAATAACTTCGGCTATTAAAAATAGTAGTTATAACAAGTTGTTTTTTCCCGAATGCAGAGGAGGAGTGTTTCTGCTTTTCATTCGGGTTTTCTTTATATAAATAGAAATCATTGTATATATTTTCTTGGATTTGCTGGATTGGAAATGAGTTGTAAATAGTGTTTTTGCCATTTTTCCTTCTGAAACAGACAAAAATGGAGAATATTGGAAATTAATTGGTTATTTGTGAACATGGATTTTGTTGACAGGTCTCTACCTTTGTCACTACAATCTAATATAAAGTTGTTTTATGGAAAAACTGCAATCAAACTTATTCTTTCCTTTAGCAGGAATAGCTGCCGTAGCTTCCCTTGCTTCCTGCTCAAACAAGCAAAAGTCTGCGGAGCAACTCCCTTTGAATATCGTCTACATTATGACAGACGATCATACAGCTCAAATGATGAGCTGTTACGACACACGCTACATGGAAACCCCCAATCTCGACCGCATTGCTGCTGACGGTGTACGTTTTACTCAAAGCTTTGTAGCCAATTCTTTAAGCGGCCCCAGCCGTGCCTGCATGATAACGGGTAAACATAGTTGTGCCAATAAATTCTATGATAATACCACTTGCGTATTCGACAGTTCGCAACAAACTTTTCCGAAACTGTTGCAGAAAATCGGTTATCAGACAGCATTGGTGGGTAAATGGCATCTTGAAAGTTTGCCTTCCGGCTTTGATTACTGGCAGATTGTTCCCGGACAAGGAGACTACTACAACCCGGATTTCATCACGCAGAACAATGACACTATCCAAAAACATGGATACATCACGAATCTTATTACCGATGACGCCATTGACTGGATAGAAAACAAACGCAATCCGGAAAAACCTTTCTGCCTTTTGATTCACCACAAGGCAATTCACCGTAATTGGTTGGCGGATACTTGCAACCTGGCTTTGTACGAAGATAAAACCTTCCCGCTACCGGATAATTTCTTTGACGATTATGAAGGACGTCCCGCCGCTGCCGCGCAAGAGATGAGCATTGTGAAGGACATGGACATGATTTATGACCTCAAAATGCTTCGTCCTGATAAAAACACCCGTCTGAAATCCTTATATGAGAAGTATGTCGGACGTATGGACGAAGGTCAACGTGCTGCATGGGACAAATTCTACACGCCGATTATAGATGATTTCTACAGGCAGAACCTGCAAGGAAAGGAACTTGCCAATTGGAAATTCCAGCGTTACATGCGTGACTATATGAAGACCGTAAAATCACTGGACGACAATGTTGGTCGTGTACTCGACTATCTGAAAGAGAAAGGCTTGCTGGATAACACACTTGTCGTCTATACTTCCGACCAAGGATTCTACATGGGCGAACACGGTTGGTTTGATAAACGCTTCATGTACGAAGAATCCATGCGTACACCGCTTATCATGCGTCTGCCGAAAGGATTCGACCGCAGGGGTGATATCACAGAAATGGTACAGAATATAGACTATGCACCCACCTTCCTCGAATTGGCAGGAGCAGAGATTCCTTCTGATATCCAAGGTGTATCCCTCGTTCCTTTACTGAAAGACGAACATCCGAAAGACTGGCGGAAAGCTCTCTACTATCATCTACGAATATCCTGCCGAACACATGGTAAAACGCCATTACGGGGTACGTACAGACCGCTATAAATTGATTCATTTCTATAATGATATCAACTGGTGGGAACTCTACGACTTGCAGGCAGACCCGTCGGAAATGCACAACCTCTACGGACAACCAGAATACGAACCGGTAGTGAAAGAACTGAAAGAAGAAATGCTGAAACTTCAGGAGCAATACAATGACCCTGTCCGCTTCTCACCGGAAAGAGACAAGGAATAACAGCAACGTATATACACCATGAAAAGATACATCTTAATCATTCTCATACTGCTTTCTCCACTGACAGTGTTCTTGCAGGCTGATAACTTAACATCCCCTTTAATTTCAATAGTACCACGCCCGACACAGATTGTGCCGGGTAGTGGTAACTTCACCTTTTCTGCAAAAACGGCATTTGCGGTAGAAAATCAGGGCAAGCTGCGATTGCCCGCAATTTTATCGACTTGTTTACCCGTGCTGCCGGAATAACTCCGGCTTTGAATGTCGGCAGCAAAGAAGGACAAGTCCGTTTCGTGACGGATTCTTCTTTTAAACCCGAAGCATATCTGTTGGAGATTACACCGCAACAGATACTCATTAAAGCTTCGGATACAAAGGGTTTCTTCTATGCCCTGCAATCTATCCGCCAACTCCTGCCTGCTGCCATAGAATCAGAGCAACCGGTACAGAATATCGCTTGGAACGTTCCCGCAATGATAGTTCGGGATGAGCCCCGTTTTGGTTTCAGAGGATTACTTTTGGACCCGGTACGTTGCTTTATTCCCAAAGAGAACGTACTGCGAATCATCGACTGTATGGCGATGTTGAAAATAAACAAACTTCATTTTCATCTGACGGACGATAACGGCTGGCGGATTGAAATAAAGAAATATCCTCGTTTGACAGAAGTAGGAGCGTGGAGAGTAGACCGTACGGATGTACCTTTTCACTCACGCCGTAACCCGGAGCGTGGAGAGCTTACTCCAATAGGTGGTTTCTATACACAGGAGGAGATTCGGGAAATTGTAGCTTATGCTGCCGACAGACAAATAGAAGTCATTCCGGAAATAGATGTACCGGCACACAGTAACGCTGCTTTGGCTGCTTATCCCCAGTTTGCTTGTCCGGTTGTGAAAGACTTTATCGGTGTACTTCCCGGCTTGGGAGGACGAAATTCCGAGATTATCTACTGTGCGGGGAATGATAGCGTATTTACATTCTTGCAGGATGTCTTTGACGAAATTCTGGCACTTTTCCCTTCCCGCTATATTCATGTCGGAGGAGATGAAGCGCGAAAGACGAACTGGGAAAAATGTCCGCTTTGTCAGAAACGGATGAGAAAGCAGCATTTAGCCAATGAGGAAGACTTGCAAGGTTATTTCATGAAGCGTATCAGTGATTATCTGCGTAAGAAAGGACGCGAGGTGATTGGCTGGGATGAATTGACAAACAGCTCTTTTCTTCCCGAAGAGTCCATTATTCTCGGTTGGCAGGGAATGGGAACGGCTGCCCTGAAAGCTGCTGAAAAAGGACATCGTTTCATCATGACTCCGGCGCGTATCATGTACCTGATTCGCTATCAGGGACCGCAATGGTTTGAACCGGTAACGTATTTTGGTAATAATACCCTAAAAGATGTTTTTGATTACGAACCTGTACAAAAAGACTGGAAACCGGAATACGAATCACTGCTAATGGGTATACAGGCCTGTATGTGGACGGAATTCTGTAATAAACCGGAAGATGTGGATTATCTTTTGTTCCCTCGTCTGGCTGCCTTGGCAGAAGTGGCTTGGACAGCTGCAGGAACGAAGGACTGGACTGGATTTTTGAAACGAATGGATGTATACAATTCGCATATTGCAGAAAAAGGAATTGTTTATGCCCGCTCAATGTATAACATACAACAGACAGTGACACCAGTGGACGGACATCTGGAAGTGAGTTTGGAATGTATCCGTCCGGATGTGGAAATTTATTATACACTGAATGGGAGTAATCCGGCAATGTCTTCTCATCGTTACGACGGACCTATCTGTGTGACGAAAACGCAAATGGTGAAAGCCGCTACCTTTATGAACGGCAAGCAAATGGGAGAAACCTTAGAGTTGCCACTCACATGGAACAAAGCTACGGCAAAACCTTTGCTTGACAATAAGAAGAACGAAATGTTATTAGTCAATGGATTGCGGGGAAGCTTGAAATATACTGATTTTGAATGGTGTAACTGGAGCCGGAATGATTCTATCTCTTTCACAATAGATTTGCAGAGTCAGGAAAAACTGAATAAATTAACCATTGGTTGCATTACGAATTATGGAATGGGAGCGCACAAACCGAAAATGATTCGCGTAGAAGTTTCTGATGATAATCGTACCTACATGCCATAGGAGAATTGAACTTTTCTCCGGAAGAAATCTATCAGGAAGGAACTTTCAGAAATGACTATTCGATAGACATGGGCGGAGTATCTGCTCGTTATGTCCGGGTGACGGCAGAAGGTGCGGGGATATGTCCCGACGAGCATGTCCGCCCCGGTCAGGAAGCGAGAGTCTATTTTGATGAAGTGATTATAGAATAGTAATCAAGTAGTTAAAAATAGCAATTAGGTGCTTTGTAAAACAATCTTGTATAAACTAATTATGATGACATGCTTATGAACATTAGCTTTAAGAAACGAACTTCTTTAATCTTATCAGCAGTACTGGCTGCCACTACTTTCACGTTAGCGCAGCAACAACCGTTACCCGAATGGCAGAGCCAGTATGCGGTGGGACTGAACAAACTCGCTCCTCACACATACGTATGGCCTTATGCCAACGCTTCCGACATTGAAAAGCCGGGAGGGTATGAACAGTCTCCTTTTTATATGAGCCTGAACGGAAAGTGGAAATTCCATTGGGTGAAGAATCCCGATAACCGTCCGAAGGACTTTTACCAACCTTCTTATTACACAGGAGGATGGGCGGACATCAATGTGCCTGGCAACTGGGAACGTCAGGGTTATGGCACAGCTATCTATGTCAACGAAACGTATGAATTTGACGATAAAATGTTCAACTTCAAGAAGAATCCGCCGCTGGTACCGCATGCGGAGAATGAAGTCGGCTCATACCGCCGTACCTTCAAAGTGCCTGCCGACTGGAAAGGACGCCGGGTAGTACTTTGTTGTGAAGGGGTCATCTCTTTCTATTATGTATGGGTGAATGGAAAATTGCTTGGATACAATCAGGGGTCAAAGACAGCTGCCGAATGGGATATTACTGACGTCCTCAATGAAGGCGAAAATGTGGTTGCTTTGGAAGTGTACCGATGGAGTGCGGGTGCTTACTTGGAATGTCAGGATATGTGGCGTTTGAGTGGTATCGAACGCGATGTGTATCTTTACAGCACTCCCAAACAGTACATTGCCGACTACAAACTGAATGCATCTTTGGACAAAGAGAAATACAAAGATGGAATTTTCGGACTTGAAGTGACCGTAGAGGGACCTTCTATTACACCTGGAGCCACTTCTATTGCTTATACCCTGAAAGACGCCGAAGGCAAAACTGTCCTGCAGGATGCCATCCGGATAAAATCCCGTGGATTGAGCAATCTTATCACGTTTGATAGAAAGAATCTACCTGATGTAAAGGCTTGGAGCGCAGAGTATCCTCATCTTTACACATTAATACTCGAACTGAAGGATGAACAAGGCAAGGTCACCGAACTGACGGGTTGCGAAGTCGGCTTCCGTACTTCGGAAATTAAGGACGGACGTTTCTGCATCAACGGTGTTCCGGTATTGGTGAAAGGAACCAATCGCCACGAACACTCCCAGCTGGGACGTACCGTGAGCAAAGAACTGATGGAACTGGACATCAAACTGATGAAGCTGCACAATATCAACATGGTGCGTAACTCGCATTATCCGACTCACCCTTACTGGTATCAGCTTTGCGACCGCTACGGATTGTACATGATTGATGAGGCAAATATCGAATCCCACGGCATGGGATATGGGGCTGCTTCTCTTGCCAAAGACACTACCTGGCTGACCGCACACATGGACCGCACCCACCGGATGTACGAACGTTCCAAGAATCATCCCGCTATCGTCATCTGGTCGTTGGGAAATGAAGCCGGCAACGGAATCAACTTCGAGCGTACCTACGACTGGCTGAAATCGGTAGAAAACACTCGCCCCGTGCAATACGAACGTGCCGAATTGAACTATAATACGGATATTTACTGCCGTATGTACCGCAGTGTGGACGACATCAAAGCATATCTTGCGAAGAAAGACATCTACCGTCCTTTTATTCTTTGTGAATACCTGCACGCGATGGGCAACAGTTGCGGCGGACTGAAAGAATACTGGGATGTATTTGAAAACAATCCGATGGCACAAGGTGGCTGCGTTTGGGACTGGGTGGACCAGTCATTCCGCGAAATAGACAAAAACGGTAAATGGTATTGGACGTATGGCGGTGATTACGGGCCGGAAGGAATCCCGAGTTTCGGTAACTTCTGCTGTAACGGTTTGGTAGGCGCCAATCGTGAACCGCATCCGCATTTGCTTGAGGTAAAGAAAGTATACCAGAATATAAAAGCGACTTTGGCAGATCAAAAGAATCTGACTATCCGTGTCAAGAACTGGTATGACTTCTCTAATCTGAATGAGTATGTACTGAACTGGAATGTGACGGCAGACAATGGCAAGATTTTGGCAGAAGGTACGAAAACGATTGATTGTGCACCGCACGCTACCGTAGATGTAGCTTTAGGCGCTGTCAAACTTCCGAATACAATTCGTGAGGCTTATCTGAATATCAGCTGGATGCGTCGTGAAGCATCTTCAATGATCGATAAGGACTGGGAAGTGGCATACGATCAGTTCGTGCTTGCCGGTAATAAGAATTACACAGGCTACCGTCCGCAAAAAGCAGGTGAAACGGCTTTCACCGTTGACAAGCAAACAGGGGCGCTGACTTCATTGAACCTGAATGGCAAAGAATTATTAGCTGCTCCGCTGACATTGAGCCTTTTCCGCCCGGCAACGGATAATGACAACCGGGATAAGAACGGTGCACGTCTGTGGCGTAATGCAGGATTGGATAATCTGACCCAAAAGGTCGTTTCACTGAAAGAGGGCAAGACTTCGACCACTGCCCGGGTGGAAATTCTAAATGCGAAAGCGCAAAAGATAGGAACTGCCGACTTTGTTTATTCATTGGATAAAAACGGTGCGTTGAAAGTACTTACTACTTTCCAGTCCGACACGACCATCGTGAAATCAATGGCACGTCTGGGACTGACATTCCGTGTGGCGAACACCTACGATCAGGTTTCTTACCTCGGACGTGGAGGGAATGAAACATACATTGACCGCAATCAGTCCGGCAAAATCGGTGTATATCAGACCACACCGGAACGGATGTTTCATTATTATGTTGCTCCGCAATCTACGGGCAACCGCACCGATGTACGTTGGGCGAAGTTGGCAAATACTTCCGGCGAAGGCCTCTTTGTAGAATCAAATCGTGTTTTCCAGTTTAGTATGATTCCTTTCTCGGATGTATTATTAGAGAAGGCCCGCCATATCAATGAACTGGAACGTGATGGCTTGTTGACAGTGCATCTGGATGCCGAACAGGCAGGCGTGGGAACGGCTACTTGTGGTCCCGGAGTGTTACCGCAATACTTGGTTCCATTAAAGAAACAGAGTTTTGAATTTACCCTTTATCCGGTGAAATAGATACTAAATCAATAGGTTATTTAGATTATATATAAAGGTGGGGGGTACACTGATTGAATGGAATATCGTAAGAAAGTATTCCATGAGAATCGTGAAATCCGTGCCTTTATTTTATTTTTGTAAAACTGCAATAATTTATAGGCTATGAATAAACTACTACTCTCTCTCTTATTGTCTTCTACCCTCATCGGTGGAGTGCAGGCACAGAAAAAAGAAAACTACTACGTGAAGCATGTTGAATTTGCTCAAGATGCAACGCTCGAACAGAAAGTCGATATGGCAGCGCGGCTGGTGCCCACTCCGCAACAATATGCCTGGCAACAAATGGAACTGACCGCTTTCCTTCATTTCGGTATCAACACTTTTACCGGACGTGAATGGGGAGACGGAAAAGAAGATCCCGCACTCTTTAATCCTTCAGAACTCGATGCTGGACAATGGGTGAAGAGTTTGAAAAATGCAGGTTTCAAAATGGTTATTCTGACCGCAAAACATCACGACGGTTTCTGCCTGTGGCCTACAGCTACAACGAAACATTCCGTAGCCTCTTCTCCTTGGAAGAACGGACAGGGGGATGTCGTAAAAGAACTCCGGAAAGCCTGCGATAAATATGATATGAAGTTCGGCGTCTATCTTTCTCCGTGGGATCGGAATGCGGAATGTTATGGAGACTCTCCCCGTTACAATGAATTCTTTGTCCGTCAATTGACGGAATTGCTCACCAATTATGGTGAGGTGCATGAAGTCTGGTTCGACGGGGCGAATGGCGAAGGTCCGAACGGAAAAAAACAAGTGTATGACTGGGACGCTTTCTATAAAACCATCCAACGCCTTCAACCGAAAGCTGTGATGGCGATTATGGGAGACGATGTCCGTTGGGTAGGAAATGAAAGAGGGCTGGGACGCGAAACGGAATGGAATGCCACCGTACTGACTCCGGGAATTTATGCCCGCTCGACAGAAAACAACAAACGTCTGGGTGTCTTTAGCAAAGCGGAAGATTTAGGAAGCCGCAAAATGCTGGAGAAAGCTACGGAATTATTCTGGTATCCTTCGGAAGTGGATGTGTCCATCCGTCCGGGATGGTTCTATCATGCGGAAGAAGACGCGAAAGTGAAATCCTTGAAACATCTGTCGGATATTTATTTCCAGTCGGTAGGATATAACTCCGTGCTTTTATTGAATATACCGCCCGACCGCAAAGGCTTGATTAATGAAGCGGACGTGAATCGTCTGGAGGAATTTGCAGCTTACCGTGAACAGATATTTGCCGATAACCGGGTGAAGAAAGGGAGAAACTACTGGAATGCCATTTCGGGCAGTGAAGCCGTTTATTCTTTGGAACCGGGTTCGGAAATTAACTTAGTGATGCTTCAGGAAGATATCACAAAAGGACAGAGAGTGGAGTCTTTCGTTGTAGAGGCTTTGACTGATAACGGTTGGAAAGAAGTAGGCAAGGGTACGACAATCGGATATAAACGTATGCTGCGTTTCCCGGTCGTGAAAGCCAGTCAGTTACGGGTGAAGATTGACGAATGTCGTCTGACTGCTCATATTAACCAAGTGGCCGCTTATTATGCAGCTCCTTTGCAGGAAGTGGTTCAGGGTGAAGATTGGAATAATCTGCCTCGTGCCGGCTGGAAACAAGTCGCTGATTCTCCGTTGACGATTGACTTGGGCAAATCGGTGACATTAGCCAGCTTTACTTATGCCCCTTCGAAAGCGGAAGCGAAACCGACGATGGCTTTCCGTTATAAATTCTTTGTGAGCATGGACGGAAAGCACTGGAAGGAAGTTCCTGCCAATGGTGAGTTCAGTAATATCATGCACAACCCGCTGCCGCAAACGGTCACTTTCGGCCAGAAAGTACAGGCGCGTTATATTAAGTTGGAGGCTACTACACCTACCGCAACAACCGCGAAAGTAGGAATGGATGAAATAGGAGTGATAACAACTCCCTGATGGGATTGTTATCGCTGAAAGATATGCTTAGAGAATAGCAGTGAAGACTGGCAGTCCCGATTTCTAGTGAATCGGACGCCAGTCTTTTTTTCTAAACCAAATGAAGCTTTTGCTGTTATTAATAAAAAAGGACAGAAGTTATGCTTGTACTAGATTTAGGAAAATGGATGAACAAAATCCTGATAGATTGGGGAATAGACCCGACAGTTGCCGACCGTTTTGATGAGACTATTATTGCTGTGCTGATGATAGCAATTGCTATCGGTCTGAATTATCTCTGCCAGGCGATTCTTATAGGAGGAATGAAGCGGTACACCCGTCGGAAACCGCACCTTTGGAATACGTTGCTGATGAAGCGCAAAGTGTTTCACAACCTGATTCATACGGTTCCGGCTTTTCTGGTTTATTCTTTACTGCCAATGGCTTTTATTCGTGGCAAGGACTTATTGCTTATTTCCCAGAAAGCTTGTGCCGTTTACATAATCTTTTCTTTGCTGTTGGCCATTAATGGGATTCTATTGATGATAATGGATATCTACGACGGGAAGGAGTCAATGAAGAACCGTCCGATGAAAGGATTCATTCAGGTGTTGCAGGTGCTTCTGTTCTTTGTCGGTGGAATCATTATCATTGCCATTATTGTGAATAAGTCCCCAGCCAGTTTGTTTGCGGGATTAGGGCTTCGGCCGCCATACTGATGCTGGTATTCAAGGATTCCATACTAGGATTTGTGGCGGGGATCCAGCTTTCCGCCAATGATATGGTTCGTCCGGGCGACTGGATAACGCTTCCTTCCGGTGCTGCCAATGGCACAGTGCAGGAGATTACTCTGAATACAGTCAAGATTCAGAATTTCGATAATACGATTTCTACCGTTCCCCCTTATACCTTGGTTAGCAGCCCTTTCCAGAACTGGCGGGGAATGGTGCAATCAGGAGGACGAAGGGTAATGAAGAATATAACCCTGGATTTGACTACGATCCAATTCTGTACGCCCGAAATGCTCGACCGTTATCGGAAGGAAATCCCTTTGATGGCGGATTATCAGCCTGAAGAAGGTGTAGTACCTACCAATTCCCAGGTTTATCGTGTATATATCGAGCGTTATTTGTGCAGCTTGCCTGTGGTGAATCAAGATTTGGACTTGATTATCAGCCAGAAAGAAGCCACGATGTATGGAGTACCTATTCAAGTTTACTTCTTCTCCCGAAACAAAGTTTGGAAAGAATACGAACGTATCCAGTCGGACATCTTCGACCATTTGCTGGCAATGGTTCCCAAGTTTGACTTGAAGGTTTATCAGTATTCGGATTAATATAACAAAATTCGTTTTATAATGTCCGGAATCGTTTGTATTTATGCCTGTTTTCACGTATCTTCGTCTAGTGATTCATAAAAAGCCGATAAAAAGATGAAATATCCTATTGGAATACAGAGCTTTGACCGCCTTCGTGAAGACGGTTTTGTTTATGTAGACAAGACTGCCTTAGTTTACAACCTTGTGCAAACGGGTTCAATCTATTTCTTGAGTCGTCCCCGTCGTTTTGGGAAGAGTCTGTTGGTGAGTACACTTGCCTGTTATTTTCAGGGGCGGAAAGAACTTTTCGACGGACTGGCAATTGCTGACCTTGAAAAAGACTGGTTGCAATATCCTATTTTCCGCATTGACTTTAACGGTGGGCCATACACCCAACCGGGAGTGCTCGAAGCAACTATCGAAGGGTATTTAGGCAATTGGGAAGACATCTATGGCAAAAATCTGAACTATACTACCACAGGTGACCGCTTCAAGGAACTGCTCCGCCGTGCTTATGAACGGACAGGGCAGCGTGCGGTAGTACTGATTGATGAATATGACAAACCAATTCTCGATGTGTTGGATACCGGAACTTACACCTGCAACCATGTAGGAGAGAAACTTTTGCTTGAAGACCATCACAGGGAAATTCTGAAATCTTTTTATTCCACCTTCAAAGGAGCTGACGAATACTTGAAATTCGTACTGTTGACGGGAGTTACGAAATTTTCGCAAGTAAGTGTGTTCAGTGGCTTCAACCAACCAAAAGACATTAGTATGGATGAACGCTACGAATCACTATGCGGAATCACTCAGGAAGAATTGGAGAAATACTTCGCAGAACCCATCTCGCGATTGGCAACTAAATACGAATGTACGGTGGAGGAAATGAAGGACTGGTTGAAACGGCAGTACGATGGCTATCATTTTAGTACGAACATGGCCGCCATCTATAATCCGTTTAGCATACTTAATGCCTTTGATATGAATGAAATCCGTGACTACTGGTTCGCCACCGGTACCCCGACTTATTTGATACGTCTGCTACAACACAGTCGCGAACAGATGAATGAACTAACAGGAAAATTCTACGACCCAACTATGTTATAGACTACAAAGCGGATGTGGAACAGCCCCTACCAATGATTTTTCAAAGCGGATACCTCACAATCAAGGAATATAATAAAAAAATGGGAACCTATCTGCTCGATTTCCCAAACAACGAAGTACGGAAGGGATTCTTGTCTGTATTAGCAGCCAATTATATGAAGCCGAAGAGTAAAGAAGTGACGAGTTGGATAACAGATGCCGTGATGGACCTTGAACGCGGTGATACAGATGCGTTCCGCCGTTCCCTCACCTCTTTTTTGGCAAGTATTCCCTATGACTCCCACGGCTCGTTGAAAGATATAGATATAACAGAAAAGCATTTTCAATACACTTTTTATCTATTGCTTCGACTGATAGGCGTATATTGCACCGCCATCCATTGCGAGGACCGCCAAAGCTACGGACGGGTGGATTGTACGCTGGAGATGGAGGATTACGTCTATATCTTTGAATTCAAAATGGATGGAACAGCACAGGAAGCTCTGGAACAAATAGAGAAGACTGGCTACGCCAAGCCTTATCTGGCAGACAAACGAAAAGTGATTTGCATCGGAGTGAACTTCTCATCTGTCACACGGACAGTAGAAGACTGGGAAGAAGTTTCTATCGTATGAGAAATATCATAATTATTTTCCAAGATATATTTGTTGTTCATTCATTATTATAGAAAGAACTAACGAGACGGTACTTTATTAATATAAAATCAGCTCGAAGTCTGCATAAATAGGTAAATGGTCGCTGACACCGCCTTGATACTTCATCCCCTTATAAGTGCGGAAAGGTTCTTTATCACCATATTTTTCGTCATCTTTCAGTAAAAAGGGGAGAAGGCATACATTTGCTTTTTCTTCGCTGGTGAAAAAGTGATTTGATTGATTTAATAGAGTGCCTGATACAATCAAGTGATCGAGTAATCCCCATTCACCACGATATTTGTAAGAACCGAAGTCTTTTGATTTAGCTTTCCGGGCGAGTAGGTGATATAGTTTTAATGAGGAGGGGGCAACTGTTGAGAAGTTGGTGGAGCCGGTTGTTGAGGCTAGATTATTGGTAGTAACAGGAGGTGCTTCAGCTTCCAATATTTTCTGAATAGATTGATTGGTCGGGTAATCGTTGAAATCCCCCATAATAATGACTTGCGGAAGAGAACGAATGTTCATGATGCTATCAACTTCCATACGCAGAGTGTGAGCTGCATATAAGCGATAGGGTTCCGATTCTTTGGCTCCACCCGAGCGGCTGGGGAGGTGGCAGACAAATACGTCGAGCGTATCTCCCGTCAGTAGAAGTCCGCTGACGTGTAGCAAATCTCTTGTCGGGCGGTATTGCTTCAACGGAGGGATGGAAATGGAACGGGAAGATAATAGTTTGAATAAATCCCGTTGATAAAGCAAGGCTACGTCAATTCCTCTTAAATCAGGGGAGTTGGTCATTACATAACGATAACTAAGCTCTTTTAAAGGAGAACGGCGGGTCAGGTCACGAAGCACTGTATCATTTTCTACTTCACATAATCCGACTAATGCAGGCGGACTCCATTCACCAATCGCCGTAATTACACGGGCAACGTCAACCAGCTTTTTCTTATATCTGCTATAATTCCAATGACGCATCGCGTTGGGAAGAAATTCGTGATCGTTCTTTAAACTGTCGTGGTGTGTATCAAACAGGTTTTCTATGTTCCAACTTACAACGCGGAAAGGGATTCTTTCTTGTTGAGAGGGGACTTGTGTGTCGTGATAGCCTTGTCCTCGTGAGAATCTTGTGCGATAACATAAGAAGGAGCAAAGAAACTTACGGCTATTAAATTCATTGCAAAAAAGAGCATGGCAACAGCTACTCTCTTTTCACTGTTACCATACTCTTCTTTATGTTGACTTATCTGTCTGTTACTTCTTGGCAGGAACATGTGCCAAGATATCCAATAGATGTTTCCAGAATTTCTCAACGGTAGGAATAAGCATCCGTTCGTCAGGAGAGTGAACACCTGTCAGTGTCGGTCCGAAAGAGATCATATCCAGCGTTGGATATTTATCAAGGAACAGGCCACATTCCAATCCTGCATGAATGGCTTTAACTTTCGCGTCTACACCAAACAGACGCTTGTAAGATTCAACAGCCACTTCGAGGATAGCCGAGTGGGGATTCGGTTTCCATCCCGGATAACCTTCGCCAAACGTAACATTGGCTCCCGCCAGTTGGAATACGGCACGAACCGTGTTCGCCATATCGTTGCGTGCGGATAGTATCGAGCTCCGCTGACTAGTTTCAATGCGGATGACATGATTCGGCTTCATCTTGACAGATGCCAGATTGGTAGAAGTTTCCACCAGTCCGGGAATATCCTGGCTCATGGCGTATACACCGTGAGGAGCTGCATACAGAACTTTTAATAAACGGGTAGTGGTATCCTGGTCGATAGCCGTCTTGCGGGGAGTTTCCGATTCGAGAACCAACTTTAAGTCGGGCTCTACAACGGATAATTCGTCTTCCATTTCGCTGGTGAAGATATTTAGTTCGGTGCGGACATCATGTTTGGCATCTTCGGGAACAGCACAGATAGCGTATGCCTCGCGGGGAATAGCGTTGCGCAGGTTACCACCGTTGATTTCACAAAGATACAGATCATGCCTGCCAGCCATGCGTGAAAGGAAACGGTTCAGTATTTTGTTGGCATTTCCCCGTCCCAAATGAATATCACCACCGGAGTGACCGCCTTTTAAACCTTTCACTTCCACCTTGAAGAAGAAATATCCGGCAGGAACTTCCACTTCCTTATAAGTAAATTCTGCAACGGAGTCAATACCTCCGGCACAGCCGATAAAGATTTCCCCTTCATCTTCCGAATCGAGGTTCAGAAGAATATCACCGCTCATAAAACCTTCCTGCAGGGCGAAAGCTCCGGTAAGCCCCGTTTCTTCGTCTACGGTAAACAGACATTCCAACGGACCATGTTCAATGCTGTCGTCAGCCAGAATAGCCAGCTCGGTAGCTACACCGATACCATTGTCGGCTCCGAGGGTAGTGCCTTTGGCTTTCAGCCATTCACCGTCAATTTCCGTTTCGATGGGATCGGTGAGGAAGTCATGTTGAACGTCATTGTTCTTTTCGCACACCATGTCGATATGTGATTGCAATACGACGGTTTGAAGATTTTCCTTTCCCGGAGTAGCGGGTTTTTTAATCAATACGTTGCCGGCTTCGTCCACCTTGGTTTCCAGGTTATGTTTTGCTCCGAATGCCTTCAGGTAGGCAATCATTTTCTCTTCCTTCTTCGAAGGGCGTGGCACTTGGCAGATTTCTTCGAAATACTTGAATACGCCAGCCGGCTTTAAGTCTTTTTTTTCCATGCTGTTTTTATTTTATAATAGGAATAGAAGGGCTGTTTTCGCTTCTTCTATTGCTAAATATGGTTAATTTGATTGACTTATCTGAACTCATATCTCATTAAAGCCTATCTTTGCACTCACAAAATTAATAGAAATGGTTGAGACTATACTGATAACTTTGTTAATAGTTGCTATTTCCCTGGTATTATTAGGGGTGAAAGTATTCTTTACGAAGGGTGGAAAATTCCCGAATGGTCATGTGAGCGGGAATAAAACGTTGCGTCAGAAAGGAATCGGATGCGCACAGTCGCAGGATCGCGAAGCACAAAAGAAACCGCGTTTTTCTATTGATGAGTTGGAAAAAGCCTTGAACGATAGTATGAATTAAATTTATTAAAAACAATACTTATTAATTATGAATAGAATGAACTACCTCATGAACGGTTTGGCTGCTCTTGCGTTTATCGTTTTATTTTCACAATGTGCTGGCAAAACTGACAATCAAACTACAAGTACTCCGGCACAGGCTAATGCCGAACTGTCAGGAATGAAAATTGCCTATGTTGAAATAGATACGCTGCTTGCCAAATACAATTTCTGTATTGACTTGAATGAGGCGATGGTAAAGAAGAGCGAGAACGTTCGCATGACATTGAATCAGAAGGCTACCTCTTTGAACAAGGAAAAACAAGATTTCCAGAAGAAAGTAGAAAACAATGCTTTCCTGTCACAAGATAGAGCGCAGCAAGAATACAACCGTCTGGTGAAGTTGGAACAAGATTTGCAAGAGTTGAGTAACAAACTTCAGAATGGTTTGATGGAAGAGAACAACAAGAATAGCTTGCAGTTCCGCGATTCTATCAACGCTTTCCTGAAAGAATATAATAAGACTCACGGATATAGCCTGATTTTCAGCAACACAGGTTTTGATAACCTGCTTTATGCTGACAGCACTTTTAATATCACAAAAGAAATTGTTGACGGGTTGAATGCAAGATATTCACCTGTGAAGAAATAATAGTGAAGGATAAAAAATAAACGTTCCGTTTCCTGATAAAAAGGACGGAACGTTTTCAATATTTTTTTCGATTTCCGCCTGTTCAAGACTGTAAAGCTATGAACAGGCTTTTTTTATGCCCTTTCTTTTTCTTCTTCCTGCGGAATACGGAAAGCAGTGTAAAGTTCGAGGATAGCAGCAATCGTGAGGCAGGCAATCCATTCATTGCCTCGGGTGGTAAACATAAAGGCTCCAGTCAGGATCAGCGCCAATGCTCCGAATATCTGCTGAACGCGTAGGCGTTTCAGTGTTTTGCCTTTTCCTTTGACAGGCGTGTTCACTTGTGCCAATGCGAAAAGTCCGGCTCCGATAGTATATATGTAAGGAGCATAGATCCATCCGGTGATAAATACAGCAGCTCCGGTGAGAGCCATGATGGCGCCTACGACAAAAAGGGCGGGTACTAATTGTTTCATTCTTTAATCTTCAAAAACGTAAATATCTTCGTTGGGTTTCTTCATCAGATACTTTTCACGGGCGATCTGCTCGATGGCGTCCGGATTGGTCGTTATTTCGTTGAGACGCTTGGTGTTCTCTTCGTAATCTGCCCGATATTTTTCTATCTCTTCTTTCAACTGGCTAATCTCCCGTTCATATCCGAAACGACGAACTAGGCTGTTCTCGTCCAGAAAGCCAATGATAACAGCAAACGCAACGACCGTAATGAGATACTTTCGTCTGCGTATGAAACTCCAGATACTGATTAGTTTACCCATAATTTCTCCTTTTAATATCCGCAAAGATAAAACTAATAACTTAAAAACTTATCGCTTTAGCTTCAAAACTTCTCTCTTTATCCCTTATTACATCTCACTTTTTTTGTGTACATTTGCAGAGTAAGCGAAAACAGGCTTCACTCGGCATAGTTCAAGCTAGCTTGACTCTGCTCTCATTTGCACTGTTTTTGCAGAGTAAGCGAAAATTCAAAAAAACAGAGAGAATCCCGGATATGGAAAACTATATTGTTTCAGCCCGTAAGTACCGTCCGTCCACGTTCGAATCGGTGGTAGGACAGCGGGCGTTGACTACTACGCTGAAAAATGCAATTGCTACCCAAAAGCTGGCTCATGCTTATTTGTTTTGCGGACCACGTGGGGTAGGAAAGACCACTTGTGCGCGTATCTTTGCCAAAACCATCAATTGTATGACGCCTACTGCCGACGGAGAGGCTTGCAATCAGTGTGAGTCATGTGTAGCTTTCAACGAACAGCGATCATACAATATTCACGAACTCGATGCTGCTTCCAACAATTCGGTAGATGACATTCGCCAGTTGGTGGAGCAAGTACGCATCCCGCCGCAGATTGGTAAGTATAAGGTATATATCATCGACGAGGTGCACATGCTTTCGGCATCTGCTTTCAATGCGTTCCTGAAAACGCTGGAAGAACCTCCCCGTCATGCTATCTTTATCCTGGCTACGACGGAGAAGCATAAGATTCTCCCTACCATTCTTTCCCGTTGTCAGATTTATGACTTTAACCGGATAAGCGTGGAAGATACGGTGAATCATCTGTCGTATGTTGCTTCGAAAGAAGGAATCACGGCGGAGCCGGAAGCACTGAACGTGATAGCTATGAAGGCAGACGGTGGTATGCGTGATGCTTTGTCTATCTTCGACCAGGTTGTAAGTTTTACCGGAGGAAATATCACCTATAAGAGTGTGATTGATAATCTGAACGTTCTTGATTATGAATATTATTTCCGTCTGACGGATTGTTTCCTCGAAAACAAGGTAAGTGATGCTTTGTTGCTTTTCAATGATATATTGAATAAAGGCTTTGACGGAAGTCATTTTATTACCGGATTATCGTCTCATTTCCGTGACCTGTTGGTGGGGAAAGACCCGGTGACATTGCCTCTACTGGAGGTGGGAGCGAGCATACGCCAACGCTATCAGGAACAGGCGCAGAAATGTCCGTTACCTTTCTTGTACCGGGCCATGAAGCTTTGTAATGAGTGTGATTTGAATTACCGCATCAGCAAAAATAAGCGTTTGCTGGTAGAACTGACCTTGATACAGGTTGCACAGCTTACCACCGAGGGGGATGACGTGAGTGGTGGGCGTGGCCCTACGAAGACCATAAAACCCATATTCACACAGCCTGCCGCAGCTCAGCAGCCGCAGGTCGCTTCTGCAACCCAGGTTCAGCAGGCTTCCCTTCATACGTCTCCGTCTTCAGTAACAACACAGGCTGTTAATGGCACTACTGTCCGGCATCCGCAAGCATCTGCAGCAGTGCAACCGGGAGCATCAGCTTCTTCTGGTGCGGCTTCGTCTGCTCCGTCGCAAGGAGCGGGAGTTGCCCCGACTGTCAAGGAAGAACGGAAAATTCCGGTGATGAAGATGTCTAGTTTGGGCGTGTCTATCAAGAATCCGCAGCGCGATCAGACAACGCAGAATACAGTTACCACTCATGTTCCCAGAGTACAGCAACCGGAAGAAGATTTTATTTTCAATGATCGGGATTTGAATTATTACTGGCAGGAATATGCCGGTCAGTTGCCGAAAGAACAGGATGCTCTTACTAAACGTATGCAGATGCTCCGTCCGGTATTGCTTAATAACTCAACGACTTTTGAAGTGGTAGTTGATAATGAGTTTGCTGCAAAGGATTTTACAGCTTTGATTCCTGAATTGCAGAGTTATCTTCGTGGTAGGCTGAAAAACAGCAAAGTGGTGATGACAGTGCGGGTAAGTGAGGCTACGGAAACAATACGTCCTGTGGGACGTGTCGAGAAATTCCAGATGATGGCTCAAAAGAATCAGGCGTTGATGCAGCTGAAAGATGAGTTCGGACTGGAGTTATACTAATGTACTTACTTCTATCGGATTACCATCTTCCAGGAACGAAGGCTTTTATCTATATCGGATACCGGTATGAAAATATGGTCTATACTTTTGATTTTTTATCTTAATGTAAACGTTGATTCATACGGTCTTCGTATCCGTCTGAAGATTTTTTTCCCGGCATGACAATCCACAGGATTATATATATGATTACTCCGGCGAAAGCAGTGAAGAATGTAGCTAATATATACACTATTCTTAGTAAGGTAGGGTCCCATCCGAAATATTCGGCTATTCCGGCGCATACACCTGCGATCATTCGGTTGGAAGAACGGGTTAATTTCTTTTCATTTTCCATGATGTACTTTGTTTTAGTGCGAATACTATACAAATATAAATAATATCATTGGGATAATCGAATAAAATCGGCAGATTATGGCAGAAAAGTATGGATACCCGGTCATGAAACAACAACGGGAAGGCAAGGGGAGCAATCCATAAATGCTAATCTGGGCGATATATAAAAATGCAGCTTGTTTATTTATTATAGGAGCATTTTTGTATTTTTGTAGCCGCTTAATAAAAAACAGGAAAGAGTAAATAAGCGTTGTGAAAGTCAAATGATGCATAATACGATAAACTCACTTAAAGCCAAGTCAAACATGAGCAATAGTTCCATAAATGAACTGTTTGCTCATAGCTCTTTATTGGAACTGCCCAAAAACATATCCTAACGTCCTCTTTCCAGAATGATAAAAACTTTTATTTCATTGAAAAAGGTATAGCACGCTCATATTGTGTAATTAACGACAAAGAACTCACCTCATGGTTTAGTACAGAAGGAGATATCGTTTTTTCGACGAACAATTTTTATGGGAACCAACAAGGGTACGAATATGAAGTTGTTCAGTTATTGGAAAATACGGTATTATATGCCGTGCCGATAAAAGATTTAGAAAAGCTGTATCAGACTAATATAGAAATAGCGAACTGGTCAAGGATTTTGCATCAAGAGGCTTTTATAATGAATGAAAAGCGTTTAATTTCAAGACTGTATAAGTCAGCGGAAGAACGATATATAGAATTGTTGCAAACACGTCCGGATCTCTTCCAAAGAGTAAATTTGGGTTATATTGCATCTTTTTTAGGCATCTCTCAAGTTACGTTGTGCCATTTGAGGAACAAGATTAAATAATAGGGTTGTTTCGTTTCCTTCGCATTGCTTTATTCTGCTTTTTTAAGTAGTTTAAAAAAAATGTCATACCATTGTCCTAACTTTGCAATTGAAAAAATTGAATACCAAATGAAAAATGTGAATCATATAGTATGGGCTGATTTAATTCGTGTGATAGCCATTTTAATGGTCATCTGTATCCATTGTTCAGACCCTTTCAATGTTTCTCCTGAAGCTCGTTTAAATCCGGAGTATAACTTATGGGGGAGTATTTATGGAGCTTTCTTGCGTCCGTGCGTACCGTTGTTTGTGATGCTGACAGGAATGTTATTATTACCGGTAGAACAGGAAATCGGACAATTTTATAAAAAAAGGATGCTTCGTGTAATAGTCCCTTTTATTGTATGGTCTTTATTATATAACTTGTTTCCGTGGTTTACGGGTATTTTAGGGCTGAATAATTCTGTTTTGTCTGAAATGTTTGCGTATGCAGGAGAGTCTCCAAGTCAAACTTGGGATAGTTGCTTGCATAATATTCTTATGATTCCTTTTAACTTCAATACATATACAGTTCCTTTATGGTACATATATATGTTGATAGGATTATATTTGTATATGCCTTTTTTTTCTGCATGGCTGAAACAAGCAACAGAGAAACAAATGAAAATATTCTTATCCGTTTGGTTTATCACATTATTTCTGCCTTATTGCCAAGAATATATATCCAGCTATATAGGAGGTACTTGCGCTTGGAATGACTATGGCACTTTATATTATTTTTCAGGTTTTAGCGGTTATCTGCTTTTAGGCTATTATTTGAAAGACAGAAACAAGTTGTCGATGAAAAAGACTGTTGTTTTATCTCTTATTCTTTTTAGTGTCGGTTATGCCATAACGTATTATGGATTCAGGAATATGACTTCACAACCTGATATTACAGAGCGCCAAATGGAATTATTCTTTTTATACTGTTCGCCCAATGTCTTTTTAATGACGGTTGCCTGGTATTTATTAATTCAAAAAGTAAAGGTAACGTCTCCCTTAATTATATTAGCCTTAAAGAATATAACAAAATGTGGACTGGGCATCTATATGGTACATTATTTTGCTGTAGGAATAGGTTATTTAGCGATTGACAGAATTGATTTACCTATATTCATGCGTATTCCAGCGACAGCTTTATTTGTGTTTATCGTATCGTGGTGTATAGTTGCATTATTTTACAAAGTGCTGCCTAAGGCTGCGAAATGGATAATGGGATAGTTTAGTTTTGCTACATAAATGTAAAACAGATAAAAGAAAAAAGGGAGCAGTCCGAAAATTAAGGGGAGTGATTTGGGGCAATCACATTCTTAAAATAGATTCATTCTTGCACGTTTTTGATTCTTTTCACCACAGAGGACACGGAGGGCACAGAGGTGAATTTGTTTTATGACTTATGGTTGTGACCCTAATTTTGATGCGTAATCCTCCTACCATAAAGTTGAAAAAACATGAAAACATCTGCCACCTGCAACGAAAAGCGTGTAATGTACTAGTTGATAAATAGTTGGAGCGTTGCAGATACCTGCGGCAGATAGGTTGCAGATAAAGTATCTGCAACACAGTATAAACCTTACATAAGCTAATTCTCCAGGAGGGCAAAAGTTTATTGTATACATTGACTTCCCGTTTCCAGGCGGGGAACTGTCGTTTCCTGTATTAGAAATTACAGTTTCCACGGCAGGAAACGAGAGTTTCTAAGGCGGGACACTACAGTTTCTACGTAAGGATACTGTCGTTTCCCCGTAGAGACCACAAATTATCCATAGAGTCACCCCAATTATCCCATAGCTTTGCACAAAGGAATCAAGGCTTTTTCTTTGATTATATAACGTGTTGCAGATACTTTATCTGCAACCTATCTGCCACAGGTATCTGCAACGTTCCAACTATTTATTAACTAGTGTATTACATGCTTTTCGTTGCAGGTGGCAGATGTTTTTATGTTTTTCAACTTTATAGTAGGAAAAACTTTAGCACTTGAATGATATTCTACCAACAAAAAGAAAACCCTCATAAGTACTTAACTTACAAGGGTTTTTGTTGGGTGGAAGACCGGACTCGAACCGGCGACATTCAGAACCACAATCTGACGCTCTAACCAACTGAACTACATCCACCATGTCTGCGTTTCTCTAACGCGGTGCAAAGATAGATATTATCTTCTAATCTCCAAAAGATTCTGCTATTTTTTTTCGAAAAAGTATATTCTTTTATTCCCTGATTGTGCTTGTTGAAAAGGGTTCGCGCGTCATTCGTGAAGATTTTCAGAGAGTTACGTGCTTGTAAAGGAATTGAATCAATCGGGAAATTGACGGGGAGTAATTGATGATTTTTTTTCCCGGACTGAATGGGGCGGGCTGTCCAGACTAAACTATACTCGCAATTATTGAGACGGACTGTGCTGTCTTTTACTAATTCCATTCTTACCATCAGTCCACCATCGGTGCGGCGGGTGGACATATTGGAAATATAATTTCCCAGTGAATAGACTACGAGATGTTTGTCGTTCGTCACGCTGTCTGTGCGAACTTCAATGGGTTGAACTACGTGAGGATGGGAGCCGATGACATGATTTACTCCTTTTTGAATCAGCCAGTCAGCAAGGAATTTCTGCTCTTTGTCCGGGAGCGACTGGTATTCGATTCCCCAATGCATACAAGCTATGATTGCGTCCGGTTTCATTGCTTTGCTCTCTTCAATATCTTTGGCGATAACTGTTGTATCAATATAGTTCACGATATTGGGAGGAGTAACGGGGATACCGTTTGTGCCATACGTATAGTTGAGCAGGGCGATGCGGAACCCGTTCTTTTCCAATAAAAGAGGATATTTCTTGTCGCGTTCTTCGGTGTTGATATACGTGCCTGCATGTGGAATTTTCAACGAGTCGATAAGTTGAATGGTACGCTCCAGTCCGGATTTGCCACGGTCGAGACTATGATTGTTGGCAGTCACTAAAACATTGAAACCTGCGTCATGAATTGCGGTCAGAAATTCGTCCGGTGCGCTGAAAGCAGGATAACCTTTGTAGGGTTTGCCTCCTAACGTAACTTCCAGATTGGCGATAGCGAGATCGGCTCTCCCTATTTCTTCTTTAACGTACGTAAAACAGGTGGAATAATCATAGCCGGTTGAGGTCCGTGCAGCGTTGATTTGTCCTTGATGCTGCATGAGGTCACCTACGAAAAGGAGTCGTAGGGTATCAGTGGGGGAAATACTGTCGGTTGCGGAAAGGCTGTCCGACAGGGTATCGATGATAGAATCTCTCTTTGCCTGCGACTGGGAGGTGCAGGACAAAGAGAGAAGTAAAATCATCAGAAACAAGCTGTGTTTCATTGATAAATGGCTTTCTTGCCAGCTAAGAGTGTATTTTTCATTAACGATACAATCGTCATCGGTCCAACACCGCCCGGTACGGGAGTGATAAAGGAACATTTTGGGGCAACTTCGTCAAACTTCACGTCACCAGTCAGCTTGAAGCCTGATTTCTTGGTTGCATCCGGCACACGCGTAGTACCAACATCGATAACTACCGCACCTTCTTTCACCATTTCGGCTTTTACAAAGTTGGGTTGTCCCAGGGCAGCGATGATAATATCAGCTTCCTGACATTCTTTTATCAGGTCTTTGCTGCGGCTGTGGCATACCGTCACTGTGGCATCGCCCGGATAGGCTTTCTGCATCATCAGGCAGCCATCGGTTTGCCGACGATATTGCTACGTCCGAGTACAACACATTTTTTGCCGGAAGTCTCTATTTCGTAACGTTTCAACAATTCGAGGATACCGTTGGGAGTAGCGGATACATAGCACGGAAGTCCGATGGACATACGGCCTACGTTGATCGGGTGGAAGCCGTCTACATCTTTACGGTAATCAATCGTTTCGATTACTTTCTGTTCGGAGATATGTTTAGGTAAGGGAAGTTGTACGATAAAGCCGTCTACATCGTCGTCTTCATTCAGTTCGCGTACTTTGGCAAGCAGTTCTTCTTCGGTCACGTCACTTTCATAACGGATGAGGGAGGACTTGAATCCACATACTTCACAGGCTTTTACTTTGGCAGCTACATACGTTTCGCTACCACCATCGTGTCCAACAAGGATAGCCGCCAGATGCGGGCGTTTTCCGCCACGAGCCACAATTTCGGCTACTTCGGCTGCAATCTCTTGTTTCACTTGTTCGGAAATGGCTTTTCCGTCTATCAGAGTCATATTTTCAGAGTATTTATTGGTGATGGGCAAAAGTAAAATAAATAACTGAACTCTCCAAAAGGATTGGAATTTTTGTCAGGAGATGAGCAGTATATTATCAGTTTGTTAGTGGAGAAACTACTTTCTACCGTAGGCTTCCGGATACAAAAAAAAGAGGAAGTCGAAACTTCCTCTTTTTTTGTTATAATCAGTTTGGATCTATTGAATGATTATCTTTTCATTTTAGGCATCATCTTACCCATCTTGCTGCTAGTTACCATCTTCATCATTTTGCGAGTCTGGTCGAACTGTTTCAGCAGGCGGTTTACTTCCTGAATAGTCGTTCCGCTACCTTTGGCGATACGTGTACGACGTGATCCGTTCAGTATTTCCGGGTTGGAACGTTCTGCCGGAGTCATGGAATAGATGATAGCTTCGATGCTTTTGAAAGCATTGTCGTCAATATCAATATCTTTGATTGCCTTTCCTACTCCCGGAATCATGGAGGCAAGGTCTTTCAGATTACCCATTTTCTTGATTTGTGCAATCTGGCTAAGGAAGTCATTGAAGTCGAATTGGTTCTTGGCAATTTTCTTTTGTAAACGTTTAGCCTCTTCTTCATCATATTGTTCCTGTGCACGTTCTACCAATGAAACGATGTCACCCATACCGAGAATACGGTCGGCCATACGGGCAGGGTGGAATTGGTCGATTGCTTCCAGCTTTTCACCTGTACCAACAAATTTGATCGGTTTGTTCACTACCGAACGGATAGAAAGAGCCGCACCACCGCGGGTATCACCATCGAGTTTGGTCAGTACCACACCGTTGAAGTCCAGACGTTCGTTGAATTCTTTAGCCGTGTTTACAGCATCCTGACCGGTCATGGAGTCTACCACGAACAGAATTTCGTTCGGGTTGATTGCTTCTTTGATAGCGGCGATCTCGTTCATCATCTGTTCGTCTACTGCCAGACGTCCGGCTGTATCGACGATAACGAGGTCATATCCTTTGGCTTTAGCTTCCTGAATAGCGTGTTGTGCGATTTCTACCGGATTCTTGCTGTCCAGTTCGCAGTACATCGGTACTTCGATTTGTTCTGCCAATACGCGCAACTGTTCGATAGCTGCCGGACGGTAAACGTCACAAGCCACCAGTAATGGCTTACGGTTTTTCTTGGTTTTCAGCATCCGTGCCAACTTACCGGAGAAGGTGGTCTTACCCGAACCTTGCAAACCTGACATCAGGATGACTGCCGGACGGGCGTCGATATTGATCTCGGCTGTCTCTCCACCCATCAACTGTGTAAGTTCATCATGTACGATTTTCACCATCAACTGGCTTGGCTTCACAGCCGTAAGCACGTTCTGGCCAAGAGCTTTTTCTTTCACTGTATCCGTGAAATTCTTTGCCACCTTGTAGTTTACGTCGGCGTCGAGAAGTGCTTTACGTACGTCTTTCAGCGTCTCCGCCACGTTGATTTCGGTGATTTTGCCTTCACCTTTCAGAATCTTGAATGACCGTTCTAGTCTTTCACTTAAATTATCGAACATAGTTATTTAATTACGAATTACTAATTACAATTTACTTGGGCGAAAGAGGGACTTTTCCGTCTACTCTTTATTTGAACTTGCAAATGTACAAAAATCTCTTGTATTTATATCTTTTTATTCTGCCATTTTGCTTTTTTGAGATAAATATAACTTGTTATCAACAGCAAGCTATAATACACAATCTCAATCGTAAAGCAAATTTCGATCGGTGCTTTCAGCCACATTCCGATGAAAATGATGTATGATCCGTAGATGATAATTGTAATTGTTTCGAGCAACAGGGCTGCCTGTGTATTTCCTGTTCCGGAGATACCGTTGAACACCACGTTGGCTACGGATGCGATAAGCATGGCGCAACAAATTACATATACCGAAGGTACGGACTCCGTAATGAGCGCAGCTTCACTGGTGTAGATAGAGAGCAGGAACTGCGGAAACAGTGCCGATACCGCTACTAACCCCAGCATGATGAAAAAGGAGAAACGCGCAATTTTATTAATGAGCGGCATCACGTGCTGGATGCCTCCTGCACCAATAGCATTGCTGACAAGACTGTTGGTAGTCGTAGCCAGTGCGTTGACCGGAATCAGCAATACGACATAAATACTCCGGACGATATTGGCAATCGCCAGTTCCCGTTGTCCTAACCGTTCTACGGCTACGAAGAAAACAAACCAGGTAGCCATCGACAGGAAATATTGCAGCATGGTGAAGCAGGAGATACTAAGGATCCGCATCAGCAATGCAGGGTCGAATGTGCGCAGGCGGTTCATACCGTATTTCTTTAAATCGACCGTGGCATACGTATAGATGACGAAAAAGAGAATGGAGGAGGCTTCTGCCAATACGGAAGCAATAGCAGCCCCTTTGATACCCATTTCCGGCAAACCGAACTTTCCGAAGATTAATGCATAGTCCAGTACGACATTGGTTAATGCCATGACAATGGCATTGATGGTTAGCACTTTAGTGCGTGTAATGCCGATGTACAATGCCCGGAACATGACATTGATAAAAGAGAAAAAGAATCCGTAAATACGCCAGTCCAGAAACTCCATTGTTCCTTCGTAGATGGATTCTGAAGAAACTAGCAAACGCATGATGTTTCCACCGAATGCCTTGGTGAATCCAAATAGCAGCAGTGCCATCACGAACAGGAACATGACTCCCTGAATCATGACAGGGCCGACATCTGAATAGCGGCCTTCGCCATTGCGTCGCGCTATGACAATCTGCGAACCGGTACTGAATCCGAATGCGATGGTGAATACACATATATAAAATAACCCGCCCATAGCCGATGCTCCAAGAGCTACCTCACTCACGTGTCCGAGGAATGCTGTGTCGGTGACATTGATGACATTTTGTGCCAGCAAGCTTAGTAGTATCGGGTAACTGACACTCCAAATCTGTTTGTTGGTATACATAATTAAGCGTTTAAGTTTACACTTTGCAAAGATAGTGCTTTATTTCGATTCGGAAGCGATGGGGTAGATGAAAACTATTTCCGGACCTTCGGGAGTTTTATCGTTAGTTGATTCGGAATGAAGCATGTCTCCCTTACGGCTTAATATGAACCGGATGATTCGTGTTTGCCGGTGTTCTTGGGCTATACTAGTGCGCTGCTTGCTTGTAAGTTTGCCAGCGAAAGAACTAAAAAGAGTGAAGATTTCTTTGTCGTCTTCACTCTTTTTTATTATTTATTTTCTTTTGAGTATTTCTCGAACTCCAGGACCTCGTGGTTGGGGTAGCCGGGAGTATGGTTTCTGCATCGTGGATCAGCATCTACTTTCAAGCTTCGGTAGTCATCTTTTGTGCGGGTGATGTAATCATCAAGCATGGCACGGTGTTCTGCCAGAACTTTACTGTATTTCGGATCTTTGGCGAGATTCTTGCGTTCTCCCGGATCTTTTTTCATATCATATAGTTCTTCTCCGTTGCCTTCCAGATAGTGCGTGTATTTGTATCTCGGTCCGCGTACCATACGTCCGGGGGTAACGACATATTCATATTCGCTGTGCCATTCGGAAACTACATAAGGGTGAGTCTTTTTCTGTTTCTCTCCTTTTAATGTGGGTGCGAGACTGATTCCCTGTTTTTCGACCGGAACGGAAATTCCTGCCAAATCACAAAGGGTAGGCAAAAGATCCAGCGTAGGCTGTGTCAATAGTTGATCTACCGGTTTTTTCTGTTGTTTGATGCCGGGACCTGCAAAGATAAACGGAACGTTTGTCATTTCATCATAGAAACTGATATGCTTGGTCACCATACGGTGTGAAGCCATTCCGTCGCCATGATCGGCCATGATAACAACGATGGTGTTTCTTCCGGCAGGAGTGGAGTAAAGAGCTTTTAATACACTGTCTACTTGCTTGGACACCATTTTAGTATAGTGCTGGAAAGCGGCAATGTAATGACGGTAATTCTCTTCATTCCAATGAGAGGCCTGGGTCATGCGGCGATGGCTGCAACAGATGTATTGCACCGGTTTGGGGATATTGTTCCAGTCTTCCACGTCGAAGTTGGCTGGTAGTTCAGGAAGAGTTCCGCTGATGGGGCGGTCGGTATGTACTCCTTCATTTGCTCCTACGAATCCGCAAATGTTGTGAGGGTTCTGAAAATCGGCAATACAGATGAATGGTTCTTTGGGAGGGTTGCTTAAATAAGCAACAGCATCTTCGCAGGTTCCTACGTCCAGGAAGCTGTCGTTATTAACCGGGAACTCCGGATCAGTGAATGGTTTGGCTACCGGTTCTTTGTGTTTGAATCCTCTTAGGGAGCCCATGTCGTGTGTTTTTCCGAAGTGTACGGCTTCGTAACCGTTTTCGGAAAAAAGGCTTCCTAGTGTCGGTACATTTTCGGGAATACGTGGGTTGATAGGTTCGCTGGAGTTCGAACGTACATTCGTTTGATGAGGCATCATGCCGCTCCATAAAGCTGCGCGTGAAGGTTGGCTGAGAGGGCAGCCTACATAAGCATTGGAGAAGATAACTCCTCGTGAAGCGACTTCGTCAATAGGGAGGGTGCAGCCTTGTGTTTGCCCGTAAGCTCCGACGACGCGTTGTGTCAAATGGTCGCACTGGATAATCAGGAAATTGGGCTTTTCTTGAGCTTGGGCTGCTACGCCGCATAGGGCTAATCCCATGAATGGATAAATAGTTTTCATTACTGGTTAGAATTAAGTAATAGTTGATTTTGAAACAAAAGTAGGAAAAAAGGAAACGCAAAAAAGGGTGAAGTAGTAGTTTTGGACGCAAGTGAAAGTATTTTGTACAAAAATGTAATGTGTGATGGATGATTAGGGGGAACTATTGCTGATGAACGTTGGATTGTGAAGGATGAACGGCAAGTGGTTATTGATTAACGGGGTGGCTAAAAAAGAGAACGGTGAACAAACTGCAATTATTAGGACGCAGTTTGTTCACCGTTCATCATTTATCGTTTACCGCTAATTAGCTGTTCATGCTCATCAGGAATTCATCGTTATCTCTGGTCTTTTCCAAACGGTCTTTAACGAAGTCCATTGCTTCGATCGGATTCATGTCTGCAAGATATTTACGTAATATCCACATGCGGTCAAGAGTTGTCTTATCAAGCAACAGGTCGTCGCGACGAGTGCTGGATGCAGTAATGTTGACTGCCGGGAAGATACGTTTGTTGGACAGGTTGCGGTCGAGCTGCAACTCCATGTTGCCGGTACCCTTAAATTCTTCGAAGATAACTTCGTCCATTTTAGAACCGGTATCGATCAATGCGGTAGCGATGATGGTCAACGAGCCGCCGTTTTCAATATTACGGGCAGCACCGAAGAAACGTTTAGGTTTGTGAAGTGCGTTTGCATCCACACCACCGGAAAGAACTTTACCGGATGCAGGAGATACTGTATTGTATGCACGAGCCAGACGGGTGATAGAATCAAGGAAGATCACTACGTCGTGACCACATTCTACCAAACGTTTTGCCTTTTCCAATACGATACCTGCAATTTTTACGTGACGTTCTGCCGGTTCGTCGAAAGTAGAAGCGATAACTTCTGCATTAACGCTGCGTGCCATATCGGTTACTTCTTCCGGACGTTCGTCAATCAGCAGCATAATCATGTAAACTTCCGGGTGATTGGCTGCAATAGCGTTAGCGATATCTTTCATTAAGATAGTCTTACCTGTCTTTGGCTGGGCAACGATCAAGGCACGTTGTCCTTTACCGATAGGAGCGAAAAGGTCAACAACGCGTGCAGACATGGAGTCTGAATAACCGCCTTTGCAAAGTTTGAACTTTTCATCCGGGAAAAGAGGTGTCAGATGTTCGAAAGGAACACGGTCGCGAACGAAAGCTGCGTCACGTCCGTTAATTTTCGACACTTTTACCAACGGGAAATATTTTTCTCCTTCTTTGGGTGGACGGATAACACCTTCCACTACATCACCGGTTTTCAAACCAAAGAGTTTGATTTGAGATTGTGATACATAAATGTCGTCCGGAGAAGAAAGGTAGTTGTAATCGGAAGAACGGAGGAATCCGTATCCATCCTGCATGATTTCCAGAACGCCTACTCCGTTGAGAATATCATCGAATTCGTAAGGCTTTTCGCGTTCAATAACCTTGCGCTCCTGCTGTTGTTGCTGTTGTGCCGGAAGATTCTCGTTCGCATGGTTTTGCTGAGTGGCACGTGGCATCGGTAAGCGTTGTTGGTTCTGATTCTGAACCTGATTTTGATTATTGTTATTACGTTGGAAATTATTATTGTTGTTATTAGCGTTATTGCTATTATTGTTCACATTGTTATTACCGTTGTTATTGTCGCGTGGACGAACAATACGCGGGCGTTGCTGCTGTGCTTGCTGCTGTTGAGATTGTTGTTGCTGTTGAGGATGAGATGGCTGTTCAGGTGCTGTTTGCACAGGTTCTGTTTTAGTTGCCTCGAATTTGCCGAAGAGTTCGGTAGGAAGCTCTATTTTTTCAGAAGGCAGATCTTCGATTGGAATAAAATCATCATCGTCAACGCTGGATAAGATATTGCTTTCCTCGTCGATAACGGGTGCGGCTTTCTTTTGTGGTTTATCTATAACTTTTTTCTCTGCAACAGGCTTGTTTGGCTCTGCGGCTGGTTTATTTGTTTCTGCAGCCGGTTTGCTTTTTGCTTTCTTTTCAGCAGTCGGCTGTTGTGCTGGAGCAGCTTTTTCTTTTGTTTCAGTAGTTTTCTCTGCAACAACAGGCTTAGTTTCCACCACTTTGGGAGCAGCCGGTGTTACATTTTCTACTTCTTTTTTCTCTTCTGCATCAGCGCTCTTGCGTGGACGGCCCACTTTACGCTTGGGAGCAGTAGTAGCGTTTTCTGCTTTAGCTTCTACAACAGGAGCTTCTTTTTCTTTGTTTGTACTTTCTTCTTTCTTGGAAGGTTGTGGTGCTTTTACAGGAGTGGCTTCTTTTGTTTTATTAACCTCTCCACTCTTTGGTGTGGAAACTACCTTGTCTTCTTTTTGGTAGGAGCTACCCGTGAACGCTTTTTCTTTTGTTCTTCATTTTTGCGTTCTTCTTTGAGCTTATCTGCGGCAACTTTCTTAGTAGCTCCTACAATAGCCTGTTCATCGAGTATCTTATAAACAAGGTCTTCTTTTTTGTATGAGTCTGCTTTTTTTATGCCTAACTCTTTGGCAATAACTTGAAGTTCCGACAGATTTTTGTCGTTTAATTGGATAATGTTATACATATAGTATGGTAAGTTATTAATATTTCTTTTTTTGCTGAATTACGGACAGCATTACTACAGCTTATGGCTACAGATATGCAAGCATACGTTTTGTTTTTTATTCTGAATTAGGGATGTATATGTTGAATCGTAGAATGTTTCAACGGGGCAAAGATAATAATTTTTTTTGGTTTCATGAACAATCAAACATTTTTTTCCACGTAAAAGTGTATCTTTGCTACATAAAAGAAAATGGTATGACAGTAAATGAAGCTCATTTAATTTATTTTTCGCCTACACACACATCTAAACAAGTTGCGGAAGCGATTGTTCACGGTACGGGCATAAAAAATATCCTTCCTATTAATGTAACGCAGCAAATTGCAGATGAAATCGTGATTCCTGCATCTGCTTTGGCCATTATTGTAGTGCCTGTGTATGGAGGTCATGTCGCTCCTCTGGCAATGGAGCGTTTGCAGTACATCCGGGGAGTGGATACTCCGACCGTTTTGGTGGTGGTGTATGGAAACCGTGCTTATGAAAAAGCTTTAATGGAACTGGATGCTTTTGCTATTCCTCATGGATTGAAAGTGATTGCCGGGGCAACTTTTATTGGAGAACATTCATATAGTACTGATAAACATCCGATTGCGGTGGGACGTCCCGATGAGTCGGATTTAGCCTTTGCTACGGAATTTGGGAAGAAAATCATGGAAAAAATACAGGCTGCTGATAGCATGGATACCCTTTATCCGGTAGACGTACGTGCTATTAAACGTCCGAGCCAGCCATTTTTTCCTTTGTTTCGCTTTTTGAGGAAAGTTATCAAGTTACGTAAAAGTGGAACACCGCTTCCCCGCACTCCTTGGGTGGAGGATGAAAATTTGTGCACCCATTGTGGATTGTGTGTGGTCCGTTGTCCGGCAGGGGCTATAACGAAAGGGGATGAACTGCATACAGATGAAGCTAAATGTATCAAGTGTTGTGCCTGTGTAAAAGCCTGCGTTAAAAAAGCACGGGTGTATGATACTCCTTTTGCGGCTTTGTTGTCAGATTGCTTCAAGAAACAGAAATTGCCTCAAACTATTTTGTAGATTACGACACGCTTAGTTGTTTCATCAATACGAAAGCGGTTGTCTGTTCGTTCGCCTATCAGCCACGCAATGTGTTCTCCACAACAGAGTACCCACTGGCGTTCTTTTTGACTGATAGAAAATTTGCGGTCGGTCAGATAATCGCTTATTTTTTCTTTCCTTTCATTCCGAAAGGAATAAAAGTGTCTCCTGTCTGCCATTTCCGGTAATGAATATCTCCATTCAGTTTGTCGGCATCAAAACAGGCTATTCCTTTGTCGCGTGGAATTAGGAAATCAGGGGTGTATTCTTTTTCTTCTTTGATGATTTGAAAAGGAGGAAGAACTTCATTTCTAGATTCGATTGCTTCTATTAAAAAGAATTCCCTGTCTTTTATCACTCTCCATTTTTTACTGCAAAATTGTTTGCCCGGTTGGCTGTGAAGCGAAAAGGCAATATCTTTGATTTGTGCAGAATTGAAGCCTAGAGGATGCAAGATTTCGAATAGAATAGCTTCGGGTGCCGGTTCCTTTACTAAATCACTGATTCGGATACCTTCTGTCGTTACAATATTATTTTTGGTTTCCTCTATGCATTTATTATATATGGTAGCTACATCATTCAGATAATTGCTCGTGTCTATCAGATTCTTTTTGACTGACGGATTGATTTCCTGCATAAGAGGAAGGAGATTGAGTCGGATTTTGTTACGGGTATATTCGTCTTCCAGATTGGTGCTGTCTGTTACATAATCTTGTCCGATGCTCTCCAGATAATGAATGATATCTTCTCGATTGACGCAAAGCAGAGGCCGTACGATTGCTCCGTTGCGGGGGCGGATTCCTAATAAACCGGTAATTCCTGTACCTCGAATCAGATTGAGTAGTATGGTTTCTACGCTATCATCCTGATGATGTGCTACGGCGATCACATCTGCCTGGCATTCTTTTCTCGTTTTCTCGAACCAGTCATAGCGTAATTCCCGTGCAGCCATTTCAATCGAAATCTGTTTTTCCTTTGCGTATTGTGTCGTGTTAAAATCAATTGTATGCAAATGGATCCCGGTTCTTTTGCAAAGTTGGCGGACAAACAGTTCATCCCGGTCTGATTCTTCGCCTCGCAGGTGGAAATTACAGTGTGCGGCTTCGCAATGATAACCTGCTGTGTGCAGAATACATAGCAGTGCCACCGAGTCGGCACCGCCACTCAATGCAATCAGGACTTTGGCATCCAGTGAGAACAAATGTTCTTTTTCTATATATTTTGTAACGCGTTGTTGTATCATATCTGCAAAGATACGAGTTTATCAATAAGTTTTTTTATTTTTCCTAAATCTTTTGGAGGAAGAAAATGGCTGCTATTTAAAAACATTCTAAATAATTTGCGTGCTCCGAAGTTATGAATTATCTTTGCCGAAAATTTTGAGAGTTATGCGTTTGTCCGAATTAAAAACAGGAGAAAAAGGTGTTATTGTAAAGGTATTGGGGCACGGTGGTTTTCGTAAACGTATTGTGGAGATGGGCTTCATTAAAGGTAAAACGGTTGAAGTGCTGTTGAACGCTCCCCTAAAAGATCCCATAAAATATAAAGTCTTAGGTTATGAAATATCTCTTCGTCGTCAGGAAGCTGAAATGATCGAAGTAATCAGCGAGGAGGAGGCAAAAGAACTGGCTGAAAAGACTGTTTATCATGAAGGATTACCCGAAGACCTTTCAGTAAAAGAAGAAGATATGAAACGGTTGGCGTTAGGTAAACGTCGCACCATCAATGTTGCCTTGGTCGGAAATCCGAACAGTGGCAAGACTTCTTTGTTTAATCTTGCGTCCGGTGCTCATGAGCATGTAGGCAATTACAGCGGTGTGACCGTGGATGCCAAAGAAGGTTATTTTGACTTCGAAGGTTATCATTTCCGTATTGTCGATCTGCCGGGAACTTATTCTTTATCTGCTTATACGCCGGAAGAAATCTATGTTCGCCGTCATATTATCGATGAAACTCCTGACGTGATTATTAATGTCGTCGATTCTTCTAATCTGGAGCGAAACTTATATCTGACTACTCAATTGATAGATATGAATGTCCGCATGGTAGTGGCTCTGAATATCTATGATGAACTGGAAGCCAGTGGAAATACATTGGATTACCATTGTTGAGCAAGTTGTTCGGGGTGCCGATGCTGCCTACTGCCAGTAAGAAAAATCGTGGATTGGATACGTTGTTTCATGTAGTTATCAATCTGTATGAAGGAGTAGACTTCTTCGATAAACAGGGAAACATGAATCCGGAAGTCCTCAAAGACTTGACTGAATGGCATGACTCTTTGGAAGACCGTAAGAACCATGAGGAAGAGCATCTGGAAGATTATGTGCGTGAACATAAAAAGACGGGGCGTGTCTTCCGGCATATTCATATAAATCACGGTCCTGATATAGAAAAAGCGATTGAGGCTGTAAAAAGTGAAGTGTCCAAGAACGAGTTTATCCGGCATAAATATTCTACCCGTTTCCTCTCCATTAAATTGTTGGAGAATGATCCTGACATTGAGCGTATTGTACGCACATTGCCGAATGCGGATGAAATTTTCCATGTCCGCGACAAGATGTCGAAGCGTGTTCAGGAGACAATGAATGAGGATTGTGAATCGGCTATTACTGATGCTAAATATGGATTTATCAGTGGTGCGTTGAAAGAAACGTTCACGGATAATCATCTGGAACAGGCGCAGACAACAAAGGTATTGGATTCGATTGTAACTCATCGTGTCTGGGGATTTCCTATTTTCTTTCTTTTTATGTATCTGATGTTTGAAGGTACATTTGTCATTGGCGAATATCCGATGATGGGGATTGAATGGATGGTAGAGCAGCTTGGTGAATTGCTGCGCAATAACATGTCGGAAGGTCCATTTAAAGATCTGCTGATTGATGGAATTATCGGTGGGGTAGGAGCTGTCATTGTTTTCTTACCGAATATCCTGATTCTGTATTTCTGTATTTCTATCATGGAGGATTCTGGTTATATGGCTCGTGCGGCTTTTATCATGGATAAGATCATGCATAAAATGGGGTTGCACGGAAAGTCGTTTATTCCTCTGATTATGGGATTCGGATGTAATGTGCCTGCGATTATAGCGTCCCGTACTATTGAGAACCGGAAGAGTCGTCTCATTACCATATTGGTGAATCCATTGATGTCTTGTAGTGCGCGTCTGCCGATTTATTTATTGTTGGTGGGTGCTTTCTTCCCGAACAATGCAAGTTTGGTGCTGTTAAGTATCTATGTGATTGGTATTGTGCTGGCCGTGGTAATGGCTCGCTTGTTTAGCAAGTTTCTGATAAAGGGTGATGATACGCCGTTTGTGATGGAGCTTCCTCCTTACCGAATGCCGACAGCGAAGTCTATCTTCCGTCATACATGGGAAAAGGGAGCGCAGTATCTGAAAAAGATGGGCGGAATTATTATGATTGCTTCTATTATTATCTGGTTTCTGGGATATTATCCGAATCATGATGCTTATGAAACGGTTGCCGAACAGCAGGAAAATTCTTATATCGGTCAGTTGGGGCGCGGAATAGAGCCGGTAATAAAGCCATTGGGATTTGATTGGAAATTAGGTATTGGCTTGCTTTCCGGTGTAGGGGCGAAAGAATTGGTGGTAAGTACGTTAGGCGTTTTGTATGCAGATGATCCGGATGCTGACTCGGTGAGTTTGGCAGAACGTATTCCGATTACTCCATTGGTCGCTTTTTGTTATATGCTGTTTGTATTGATTTACTTCCCGTGCATTGCGGCGTTGGCGGCTATCAAACAGGAATCGGGTAGTTGGAAATGGGCGCTTTTTGCTGCCTGCTATACAACGGCATTAGCTTGGCTTGTATCATTTGCTGTTTATCAGATTGGAGGATTGTTTGTATGAATAATTGGCAAGAGTGGGTAGTCGGAGTACTCGTTGTGCTCTGCATTACCCGTGTCGTATATGGAATATTTCTTTTTTTTCGTCGTACGCGGGAAAATCAGAATCCTTGTGACAGCTGCGTAAGTGGCTGTGAACTAAAGGATATGATGGAGAAGAAACGCAGAGAGTGTGATGTAAAGAAAAAAAGTACAAAGAAAAATTGCTGCGGATAGTTGGTAGTTTCAAAATTTGTACTACCTTTGCAACCGCAAACGAGAGATAATGGTTCCTTGGATGAGTGGCTTAGTCAGCGGTCTGCAAAACCGTGTACGGCGGTTCGAATCCGCCAGGAACCTCACGAAGCCCTTTCAGATGTTTTCTGGAAGGGCTTTTCTTTGCTCTTAACTGAAAATGTTCCCACTTTGTTCCCACCTTTTTAAAGCTGTATTGGGAATGGTACTACAAAAACGGCTCAGTCTGAAACCTTGGGGGATTGCGTTAAAATTCTTATTTTTGCATCATGAAAACATCCTCTTCCCAAACGATTGATCCTGTTGCTTCTTTAAGCTTGTTCTTGC
>NZ_QTMZ01000119.1:0-1805 GCF_003602935.1 Bacteroides sp. AM54-2NS | reverse complement strand
AAGATTTTTCGGTCAAATGCAATGGACGATTTGGTGTTTGAACAATCGCCAGCATTACCTTTGCAAAACAATATCCGCAGCGGCAAGGCAGGCGAAAAGAAATCTGTTATGTAAAAGAGGAAACGGGCGGGATGGCGTGGGGCGAAGCTGTATATGGGGAAGGACGATAGTTGATATGAGGGAAAAAGAGAAAATCTTGTAATAGGGAACGACATTGCCTTTTATCAGCATGGAGACAGTCCTACAAGCAGAGAAAACTATTGCCCTAAAAATGAGTTGGATAGTATTTTCTAAAAGTAGTATCGACTACGAATAGTATAATAGTCGAATAGTTTTTACTACCATACTACGGATAGTAAAGTCTGTTTATAGAAGAGATAGCGGTATCATCGTCTGTTCGGCGATGATACCGCGCGGCACTCATGTGTCATGCCGCTTTAGGTATTCTGTCATTGCCTCATTGACAATATCACGCAAGGACATCCCTTTCTTGATGGCGAGGTACTTCATCCTCGTGTGGATGCTCTTGTTGATAAGGAAATTGCAATGCACCGGCACTTCGGTAGTCTCAGAAACAGACACAGGTGGTGCTGGTGTAGTTTCTGTGACTATCTGCTCCTTACTCGGCTTCTTTGTGGAAGAAAGGAGTCCGTTGAGACCGCCTTTCATTCCCTCTTTCAACATACTGCTCTTGCTCATGGCTATGCTATTTTAAGTTTAACACTTCTTTTGCCAAAGACATATATCACTGGCACCATTGGATTTGGGATTATACTCAAAGATAGTCTTGCCGTTGATGGGTGCTTCTGCCAAAGCCACATTATCACGGATGACGGTCTTGAAAACCTTCTCGTGAAAACTGTCATTGACGATTTCCCTCACGCTTCGGTTCAACGTCTTGCGGCGATCGAACTGGGTGATGACGATGCCGCCCACTTTAAGGTTGGAGTTGAGCCGCTCCTGAACGATGCGGATGATGTCCATCAACTTTGCCATACCTCTCATGGCAAGGTATTGCGCTTGAACAGGGATGATGATGTAGTCGGCTGCGGTGAGGGCATTCAAGGTCAGCAAGCCCAATGACGGTGGACAGTCGATGATGATGTAGTCGAAATGCTCTTTGGCGATGGCTTTGGTGATAAGTCCCTTCAAGATAAGCTCCCGTCCCGGCTCGCTGATAAGCTCTAACTCAGCCGCAGACAGGTCAAGGCATGAGGGTGAGACGGTGATGCCGTTGTGCAACTTGACCAACGGCAAGGTGTACTGTCCACACATTGCGCCATAGACTGTCTGTTCTTCCTCGATGGACAATCCCAAGGCTTCCGTGAGGTTGGCTTGTCCATCCATGTCAATAGCCAAGACGTTCTTCTTACTCAGTTGCAGAGCTGCCGCAAGGCTTACTGCGGTCGTACTTTTCCCTACACCACCCTTGTGATTTAATACTGCAATTATCTGTGTCATAACATGATACTACTATTAGTGAATACTACTTTACTATTCTACTACTGATAGTACATACTAACCATAGTAAAAGCGGATTTACTACGATTAGTACGTACTACTCTCAGTTGATACTACCCTCAGAAGGGAAGGTCTTCGCTCTTGTCCTGCGGTGCATCGGCTGGCGGTACGGGAGCCTCGCCTCTGCCTTGGCTGCCTTGCGTGCCTTTGTTGCAGGTGTGTCGGTTGCATCCTTCTTCCCTGCATTGACAAAGGCGATGGAGTCAGCTATGATGCTATGCTGTATGTGGTTCTCTCCGTTGCGGTCTGTCCAAATGGAAGAAGTCAGTGTGCCTTCCACAAGC
>NZ_QTMZ01000118.1:0-1871 GCF_003602935.1 Bacteroides sp. AM54-2NS | reverse complement strand
AAGATTTTTCGGTCAAATGCAATGGACGATTTGGTGTTTGAACAATCGCCAGCATTACCTTTGCAAAACAATATCCGCAGCGGCAAGGCAGGCGAAAAGAAATCTGTTACATAAAAGGGGAACCAGGGCGGGATGGCGTGGGGCTATGCCGTATATGGGAATGAACGAAAGATGATATAAGGGAAAAGAGGAAATGGTCTGAAAGTGTAGGGACAAAAACTTATATCGGGCAAGATGCACATTTATAAATGTCAAGTACCCATGACTTATATCTGGCTTGGATAGTATTAATAAGGGTAGTATCAACTACGAATAGTAGTGTAGTATAATAGTATAAAGTATTTACTAAGGGGATTATCGACTACGAATAGTAAAGTAGTACAATAGTATTTACTACGATTAGTTGAGTTCATAGAAGAGATAGCGGTATCATCGTCTGTTCGGCGATGATACCGCGCGGCACTCATGTGTCATGCCGCTTTAGGTATTCAGTCATTGCCTCATTGACAATATTACGCAAGGACATCCCTTTCTTGATGGCGAGGTACTTCATCTTCGTGTGGATGCTCTTGTTGATAAGGAAATTGCAATGCACCAGCACTTCTGTAGTCTCAGAAACAGACACTGGTGGGGCTTGTGTGTTTTCTGTGACTATCTGCTCTTTACTCGGCTTCTTGGTGGAAGAAAGGAGTCCGTTGAGACCGCCTTTCATTCCCTCTTTCAACATACTGCTCTTGCTCATGGCCATACTATTTTAGTTTCAACACTTCCTTTGCCAAAGACATGTAATCACTGGCACCATTGGACTTGGGATTATACTCAAAGATAGTCTTGCCGTTGATGGGGGCTTCTGCCAAAGCCACATTGTCACGGATGACGGTCTTGAAGACTTTCTCGTGAAAACTGTCATTGACGATTTCCCTCACGCTTCGGTTCAACGTCTTGCGGCGGTCGAACTGCGTGATGACAATGCCGCCCACTTTGAGGTTGGGATTAAGCCGCTCCTGAACGATGCGGATAATATCCATCAACTTTGCCATACCTCTCATGGCAAGGTATTGTGCTTGAACAGGGATGATGATGTAGTCTGCTGCGGTGAGGGCATTCAAGGTCAGCAAGCCCAATGATGGTGGGCAGTCGATGATGATGTAGTCGAAATGCTCTTTGGCGATGGCTTTGGTGATAAGTCCCTTCAAGATAAGTTCCCGTCCCGGCTCACTGATAAGCTCTGACTCAGCCGCTGAAAGGTCAAGACAAGAAGGAACAACCGTGATGCCATTGTGCAACTTGACCAACGGCAAGGTGTACTGTCCACACATTGCGCCATAGACTGTCTGTTCTTCCTCGATGGACAATCCCAAGGCTTCTGTGAGGTTAGCTTGTCCATCCATGTCAATAGCCAAGACGTGCTTCATACTCAGTTGCAGAGCTGCCGCAAGGTTTACTGCGGTCGTACTTTTCCCTACGCCTCCTTTGTGATTTAGAATTGCAATTATCTGTGTCATAACGCGATACTACTATTAGTGAATACTACTTTACTATTCTGCTACTGATAGTACATACTAACCATAGTAAAATAGGATTTACTACGATTAGTACGTACTACTCTTAGTCAATACAACCCTCAGAATGGAAGGTCTTCGCTCTTGTCCTGCGGTGCATCGGCTGGCGGTACGGGAGCCTCGCCCTCTGCCTTGGCTGCCTTACGTGCCTTTGTTGCTGGGGTGTCGGCGGCATCTGCATTTTGACCGTTGTCAAAAGCCTTCCCTGCATTGACAAAGGCGATGGAGTCAGCTATGATGCTATGCTGTATGTGGTTCTCTCCGTTGCGGTCTGTCCAAATGGAAGAAGTCAGTGTGCCTTCCACAAGC
>NZ_QTMZ01000117.1:0-1923 GCF_003602935.1 Bacteroides sp. AM54-2NS | reverse complement strand
TCCTCATTGCAGCAGCCCAGGCACTGCCTCTGTTCTTCGGCATTGGAGGTTAAACGCAGCGTGAGATTGTGAGTATGTAGAACGTTAAAACACTGACAGTTATGGCAGATACAAAGCAAGAGCGTTTTCCGGATTATCCCATTTTCAAGGGACTGCAACGTCCATTGGAGTTCTTCGGGTTGCAGGGACGCTACATCTACTGGGCGGCAGCCACCGCAGGAGGAGCCGTTGCGGGTTTCATCCTCGGCTACTGCATCTTCGGTTTCGTGGCAGGACTCGTGCTGCTAGTCCTCGCCGTAGCTGTCGGTGGCGTTCTCATCGTCATGAAGCAGCGCAAGGGCTTGCACAGCAAGAAGAGTGACAACGGCATATTCATCTATGCCTATTCAAAGAAAGTGTAAAACAAAAAAGAGAATCCATTATGTCCAAGTGGAAAGCTATCAATGATTGTAAGTGAATGGAGGTGGGGGCATCACGCATGAGGGTGCGCCCGCCTTTTTGCGATTAAAAAAGAAAAAGAACAATGACCCTATACATCATACTCATATTCTCAGCCATCTGCGTGGGCATGGCCATCAGTGTCAAGGCATTCGGCACGGGAGGGAAGCGCAAGCGCATCTTCCAGGACATCTACTTCTCCATCGAGGAAGTGGATGGCATCGGCGTGCTCTATACCAAGACGGGCGAATACTCCGCTGTTCTGAAGATGGAGAACCCTGTGCAGAAGTATTCCGCCAACATCGAGGCCTACTATGAGTTCACCCACCTCTTCGCCGCCCTTGCCCAGACCTTGGGCGAAGGCTATGCGCTGCACAAGCAGGACGTGTTTGTGAGGAAGGCATTCAAGGAAGAGAACGGTGGAAATCATGAGTTCCTGAGCGAGAGTTACTTCCGCTATTTCAACGGCAGACCCTTTACCGACAGCGTCTGCTACCTCACCATCACACAGGAGAACAAGAAGAGCCGTCTGATGTCGTTCGACAACAAGAAATGGCGTGACTTCTTGGTGAAGATACGCAAGGTGCACGACCAGCTGAGGGATGCCGGCGTGAAGTCCCGATTCCTCGGCAAAACGGAAGCCTGCGAGTATGTGGACCGTTTCTTCTCCATGAACTTCCGTGACAAGGTGGTGTCGATGACCAACTTCAAGGTCGATGACGAGACCATCGGCATGGGGGACCGTAGCTGCAAGGTGTATAGCCTTGTGGATGTGGATTATGCCAACTTGCCGTCGGTCATCCGTCCCTACGCAAATATCGAGGTGAACAACACCAGTATGCCCGTTGATCTCGTGAGCATCGTCGATAGCGTGCCCGGAGCCGACTGCGTGGTGTTCAACCAGATGGTGTTCGTGCCCAACCAGAAGCGTGAGCTTGCCCTACTCGACAAGAAGAAAAACCGCCATGCCTCCATGCCCAACCCCAGCAACCTGATGGCTGTAGAGGACATCAAGCGTGTGCAGGAGGTGATAGCCCGTGAGAGCAAGCAGCTCGTCTATACCCACTACAACCTCGTGGTGGCAGTGAGCGGCGACACCGACATACAGAAATGCACCAACCATCTCGAAAACTCCTTCTCGCGCATGGGCATCCACATCAGCAAGCGGGCCTACAACCAGTTGGAGCTGTTCGTCAACTCTTTCCCCGGCAACTGCTATGCATGAATGCCGACTACGACCGATTCCTCACCCTCGGCGATGCCGCCACCTGTCTGATGTACAAGGAGCGCATCGTGCATAATGAGGACACCCCGCTGAAGATATACTATACCGACGCCAAGGTGTGCCCGTAGCCATCGACATCACAGGAAAGGAGGGAAAGGAGAAGCTGACCGACAACTCGAACTTTTTTTGTTTGGGTCCTTCGGGCAGCGGCAAGTCGTTCCACATGCATGTCATATGGACAAAAACGCATCGAAAAGAAC
>NZ_QTMZ01000116.1:0-2108 GCF_003602935.1 Bacteroides sp. AM54-2NS | reverse complement strand
ACGCAAATCTACGCAAAAGTAATTGACAAGAAGAAAGATGAAGCTACAGAAGCTTTTAAGTTGGACATAGATGAATAGTGATTATCATTTGTAAGCACTTAGTATAGAAGACCACTTGTATCAATAAGTCCTTTATTGTACAGGTGGTTTTTAGTGCCTTTCATTTTCATCATTCTATGTAATGATGCTATTGTTTTGGCACTTTAACCTTTCGTGGAAACCAAACATTTATAACAATAAACAGATAAAAATGAAAAAAGACAGCCTTTTTTGGCTTCTCTCTTTTTGAAGAGAGCAAGCGTGTCCACAAACATGTGGAGTGTACAGAAGACTTCTACAGAGAACTGTATGAGTTGTTTGAGATCGCAAGAAGTTGGTATCTTCAAGCTGAAAAGAATCATATGAAGACAGAGTACTTCATAGAACTATTTGAGCGCAGTCACCAATATATTGACTGTGATTGTGCACGTTGTAAGAACTCGCGACAGATGGCAATTGGCATTATTGGTACTTTGTTTAGAGACTCTAAGTGTGTGTCAATAATCAAGAAAAAAGAAGATTATTCCAAGCAGGAACTTATTGAGTTGTTTCTTCAACATGTGGGTACTGGTCTGCCAATCCTTACCCGAAAGAAATCGTCCATCCTCACTTTGGGATGCCAATTGTCAGACAGACAGATGGATTTGTTGGTAGAACTTGTCCAAAGTCACGACATATTTGATTTTGCCGACAACAGTGATGTGCGTAGCGAGTTGTGTCGCCTATTCAAGTGCGACTTGGACGCATCTATCCGTGTAAAGAATGTACGTAATGTAGCCGTACTGTTTGACGCTATGGCTCAATACCATTTGATAAACAATAATTGGCAATATGTCATGGGAGAAGGTCGCTTCTTAACCAGTATCAAAAAGGACGGAACAGAGAAATTCATAACTTCGAGTTGTCTTTCCTCTTCTCTTTCAAGGATAAGAAGAAACGTTTCCATGACAGCAAGTCAATATGCCATCTGCAAATCCATCGAACAGATATTAAGAGAGGAATAAATCACAATAATTCTGCTAAATGCAAGTAAAAACGTGATAGTTTGGTTGATACTGCCTTACTATCACGTTACTTTTTCTATTTAGTGACAGTCTCCCCATAACTTTGCATCAAAAATCATAAAAAATAATTAGCATGGAAGAAAATAGTATAAGATTTGAAGATATTCCCAACGCTATAACGGGGGTACTGAAAAAGCTGTCATCATTAGAAGACAAGATTGATGGTATATATGAACTTGTTCAATCAGAAAAAGAAGAAACATGGTTTACGGTTGCTGAATTATGTGCTTATCTCCCAACACATCCGGTAGAGCATACCATATATTGCTGGACAAGCAATCGGGAAATACCGTTTCACAAGAGAGGCAAACGCATCATGTTCCTCAAATCTGAGATAGATGAATGGCTTCAAGGAACCAAGGGCAAATCGAAGAACGAGATTCAAAGAGAAGCAGAGGAATATGTACTATCTACACAAAGAAAGAATAGACGGCTAATATAACCGTGCTACTGTCTGTAAACAATTTAATTAAGGTACGTGACACATGAATGAAAGACATTTTAGACTCTATGAGCGAATTGTCGCAATAGAAGACAGTTTGGAGGCTTTGGGACCTATTGACAAACTAATAGAGCGAATCGAGGAATTGGAGAAGATGGTCAAGCAGACCAAAACCGTCTTGGGGTTTGACGAAGCATGTAAGTATATTGGTGTTTCTGAAAGCCTGCTATACAAACTTACAGCCGCAAAAGAAGTTCCACACTATAAGCCAAGGGGAAAAATGCTGTATTTTAATAGAGAAGAAATCGACAAGTGGCTGCTCCAAAACAAACAAGAGATTATTGGAATGGTAACGAAAACAGAAATTAATAATCCGAAAGAATGAAAATGGAAGAAAATAACAAACATGTACAGCCTAACTCAAAAGAGGAAGGAGTACAGCGTCTCAATCGCATATTGAGCGAATCGTTGATAAAGGCAACAGATACTTATAAAACACCTCCTCAGATTATATGGGTTGATAATTCCAGCATAGCCACATTGGGCAACTTCAGTGCTTCTAC
>NZ_QTMZ01000115.1:0-2145 GCF_003602935.1 Bacteroides sp. AM54-2NS | reverse complement strand
TCTGCACAAGGTAAGTACAACTTTGGCAATTTAACTACTGGTAGTTCATGGAAAGGTGATTATGTAACTGGTAATGATAAAAATGCTAAAGGTGAAGCTATTAAGCAGAAGTTTAGGTCTTATAATTCTATGGATGAGTATGCAGCAGATAAGATACAATTCTTAAAGAGACTATATGACTTTGATGAGAATGATGATATTAATAAGTTTGTAGCTAAGCTTACTGGTTCTAATAAAGGTAAGAGAAGATATGCAGAAGCTAAGGAGTATGCCAATTCATTAAGAGGTGTGTATAATAGTTTCAAAGCAGGTGGTATTATTAAATACCAAGAACCTGCACAACCTATTAATAGGTCTGCGATAAGAACAGATGAAGATAAGAATGTTCCAAAACGAAATAGAGCTATTTATAGTACATTTGACGCAACTTGGAACACTCCACCGTGGTATATAGCAACTGCCAAAGCAGCTAGGGCGGCTTACAAACAAGTAGCTAATCCAGACGAAATGGATTATATAGTGACAGATTCGGTTGCAGATGCAGGTTGGAGGAAGAGATTAGGGTTATCTTATGATAGTAAATTCCTTCCTTCTAATGAAGACGGTAGTGTTAGATTGCCTTCTTACATAGAAGCGGAGATACCTGTTGATACAACTTTATTAAAGGACAGAATAGCAAGGGAGACTAAAATTGCTGAATCTAAGAATATAATGGGTAAAGATTGGCAGCTAGTTACTGGGCTCATAAACTTAGATAAACAGAACTTAGATTCTTTAAGAAAGACCTATAATACTGGTGAACCAACTGTTCTTAACGAATATAGTCATAACAGCAGGAATTTGATTAAGAATGGGAGACTTATTAATGGAGCTCATGAATACAATACACCATTAAATATTCTAAAGAACTATACTGTACAGTATGACTCTAAGAACAGAACGATGAATTATCGTGATATATATGACTTTAATGGCTATGAGTGGGCTATACCAGGGAAGAAATTTAATATTAGAGGAAGCATTAATTTAGATAAGAAATGAAAGTAATTAGAGTGGTATTGTGGTTATTAATAGTAATAGAATGTATTATACAAGCAATACAGTCTTATTGGTGGTATAAATATAAAGGCATTACATATCATCTACTAGTTAAGAATAGTATATTGCCATGTATAGAACGTATCTTATTAATCAGCGTAGCTATAATACTACTCTACTTATTTACAAAATGGATAATTGGTAAATGTTATAAACGGAATGAATGATGAGTAAGAAACGATTAAATCTGCATGAACAGGGATATAAAGCAGGAGACCCTATGTGGGTATCTTGGGATAAAAGGTGGGACGGACCGCTGAGACGAGAATTAATGTGGGAAGGTGTATATCAAGAAGAAAGACTAGTAACCACTATTGGCTTCTTTAGGTATGACGATAGAGAGTTCTTGGCTTTAGATAGAACTAAGAGACCAAATGGGTGTGAAGATATTATCTATATTCCAACACCATTAGTAAAGGAGTACGGTAAATTTCATGCGGAATAGTATTCAACCTTTATAAGATATATATTTGTATATAATACCCTAGTATCAGAAAGGTTGAATGTTCGTATAAGAAGATATGCAGAAGCTACTAATTATGCTAAAGTACTTACTGGAGTATATAATGGTATTCCTAAAGGTGAGAATGGTATGATTATTAAGTATCAAGAACCTGCACAACCTATTAAGTATATGGGAGGTTATGATAAGAGAGGTAACATGGTATTGCCAGTTACTAATGAGAATGGTATGAATAATGTAACTTTACCAGAAGTAACAGTTACTCCTAGAAATATTAATCTAGCAGGAGCTGTAGATAGAGGAAGGAGAGAAGCCGCACCTTATGTTAGTACATTATTAACAGGTGCAATATTTGGACCATTATCAGTAGCAGGTGGATATGCAGGTAATGAAGCAGTTAATAAGATAACTAATGTAGCTAGTAATGACAAATATAAAGACTGGGCTGATATGCTCTCTAAGACTACAGGAATGAATCCGGTAGTTGCAGATTTCTTTAACATAGGTAATTTGGCAGGTGGATTTGGAATGCGTAACTTTGGACCTAAGTTAAAGCCAGTAAAAGATATGGCTGTTGGTGGTAA
>NZ_QTMZ01000114.1:0-2163 GCF_003602935.1 Bacteroides sp. AM54-2NS | reverse complement strand
TATCCTCGAAACGACTACAGCGGTCTCAACTCGCTGCGTGCAAGAATGAGAGACAAGTATGGTAATGGTCAAAAGACAAAGGTCATGGAGTCCGCCTCTTGTACAGAAGAATATGGCAATGCTGAAGGTGAGCCGGAAGACGATTACCTATCGCTCATCCACTCAGGAAAGGCTTGCATAGGTGCGCCCATCTATTTCTTCTTTGAACTTGGCACTGACAGGTTGCTCAACAGGTCGCAGCTCGTCAATCTCGACGAAGTAGCACGCATCGCCAAGAAATATGGCTTGAAAGTTAAGGTCATCGGCGCTGCCGACAGTGCCACAGGCAGTGAAGCCATCAATGATAACCTCAGCCGTTCCCGTGCCAGATTCATTGCAGAGGAACTGATGAAACGTGGTATGGAAAATGGCACCATCTCTCAGATTTTCGATGGCGGCATTGACGATTACTCGCCCAATGAGGCGAACCGCCATACCAGAATCCTGCTGTATCTATAGCCAGACATACAGCTCCGAACAAGAGCACTAAAACTTTTTTTTCATTGATAAATTTTAGAAAGGGAGGGCTTGTCCGTGATGGATAGGCCCTCCCTTAATCATATATGTATTAACGCATATTCTATGCGCATATCTTTTTTTTATCCGTGTTTCTCAGTACTTGACCAGTCAAGCAGGAAGTCATATATACTCATTATCTGTATGCCGTTTTCGTCGCTCCACTGCTTGGTATGTTCTCCCACGATCAGCAGTTTGCGGAAAGAGTCATCTACAAGACGCAACGACCGTTTCTCCTGTTCCATCTTTTCTGCATCGGGCATACGCCACGCCGACTGGATGTAGATCCGCTCGCTCCCTTTGTTGCAGACAAAATCCACTTCCAATGTCACCCTCTGCTGCTTTCCTTCCGTATTCCTCACTCGATGATAGACGTTACCCACATCCACGAGCCATCCTCGCATACGCATCTCATTGTAGATGACGTTCTCCATGATATGTGTCGGCTCGCTCTGACGGAACGACAGAATAGCATTCCTCAGACCTACGTCCTGATAATAATACTTGGACAACGAACCTATGTATTTCCGTCCTTTGATGTCGAACCTTTCGGATTTTTCGATAAGGAAAGCATCCTGCATATATTCCAGATAAGCCGACACTGTCTTGTCGGTTATGCTCTGCACATTGCTTACGGACTTGAACGTATTGGCTATATTCAGTGCATTGACAGGTGCTCCTATACTGGATGCTACGGTCTTCGACAATTCTTCAAATTCAGGTCTCAGTTCTATGTTGTTCCGCTCGTAGATGTCACGTAGATATACCGTGCGATAAAGGCGACGCAGGAAATCAGCCTTCTTCTCATCCCCAACCTGTGTAAGTAGTTGCGGCAAACCTCCGTACAGTCTGTATTCAGCCCAACCGTCTTCTTTCGAACCATCATACACCGTCATGAACTCCTTGAAGGATAGTGGCCACACATGTATCTCGTCACCTCTGCCTCGGAATTCCGTCACCAGGTCAGAGGACAGGAAACGCGAGTTGGAGCCTGTGACATACACATCCGCCCCTTCGGTAACTGACAAGGAAGAGAGCACCTCTACAAAGTCTTCCACCTCCTGCACCTCGTCGATGATGATATAATAAGTCTCATAGTCAATCATCATCTTTTCCACCCAGTCCAACAGGTAGTCCGGGTTCTTGAACTCTCTGTTCTTCCTACTCTCCATGTCGATGACGAGAATATGGTCTTCTCTCACGCCCTCATCCAATAGATGCTGATGAAAGAGTTTCTTCAGAAGGAACGACTTGCCTGAACGTCGCAATCCTGTGATTATCTTTATGAGCCCGTTGTTCTTTGAACGGCTCAACTGTTCTATGTATCTATATCTGTTTACTATCATATTTTACGAAAAACTGTCACTTGTGACACTTTTTCGGAGGCAAAGTTATATATTTTATCCTAAATCAAAGAAAGAAATAAAGAAAAATGCACTAAAAATCAATGATTTTCCTGTTTTGTAGTGTCTATTCCACTTGCCGATGCCCATTTTTCTTTGCAAAGTTACTGCCCGGGCGAATGGTCAAGTACCGCCATGCTAACAGGCAGAGGACTGAACGACAGCTTTCCGCAAATCAAAGATTTGGGTATTTCATTAACTCCTC
>NZ_QTMZ01000113.1:0-2264 GCF_003602935.1 Bacteroides sp. AM54-2NS | reverse complement strand
TGGTACAACAGCTCCAGCAATTATAAATAATAGAGAGTAATATTATGGAAGAATATCCTTATACAGAGGTTGTAGACGGTAAAGAGTACACCTATATTAATATGGGTACATACTATGTAACTAACTTAGAGACTGGAGACAGAAGACTTGTACAGAGAGAGGTACCATTCTTATTCGATGATGAGTATGATACAGGTGTAAAAGATGAAGATGATACTGATTGCTTAACTGGGCATGAAGAGATTCTTAACCCATTTAAAGCAGAATACGATGAGAATGGTAAGGAGATATTTATACCTAAAACCAAATGAAGAAATAAATACAATGAGTAGAATAGTTACACAGGATAAATTAAATGAATTAACAGGTAAGAATATAGATTACGGGAAGGGGGGGGACTGCCCGACTTATAAGGAGAAACTTTTATATTATTAGTTCTGCGATTATATAATAAAATAAGCCCAACTTAGCTTTCGCTAGGCTGGGTTTTATTAATTATAAAGTATGAGTATTTAATGTGTGCAATTTTACCAAATACAATATTGATAATCTTAATAGATAGAATGACCTGTTTTATTATTCTTGTAAATCTTTCGTATTAGTGTGGTTATCTATCTAGGATAATCGTTATAAATTCTTACACGTAAATATTCTATAATAATAAAGAAGTTGTATATTTGTGCTTAGCATTTCAAGTTATGGTTTCCATTAACTTAATGCTATAATTGATAAATAAACCGACTAAATAATGTAATATGCGAAGGGAAGAAGTAGTGCACAATGGCAGAGGGAATATGATAGCTTCTTACAAGACTGTATGAATAGGGATTGGGCTAAGATTGCAAGAGCTGATGAACCCAATAGGGATTGGGCTATAATGTTTGAAGTAGATAGGTCATTTATAAATAATGCGAAGAGTTTGCTCTTTACTATAGAGAATCGACTGTATGATGTGTTACAATTCTTATTAGATAAAGGTGCTGACCCCAATTCTAGTTTAAGGAGGTACAATAGCGATAGAAGGTGTTATGAAAGCACAACTCCATTGATAGAGGCTGTTAAAATAGGTAATTTAGAATCTGTTAAAATATTACTCGATAATGGTGCAGATATTAATTTCTGTGTGGAGAGAAACCTATCAGATAGAGACGTATATTTTAACAAGACAAGGATTAGAGTGAAAGAACCTTCTGATGATTTGTACATTAAACCAAGAGAGAAGAGAACAGATGATGAGAAGATGTATATTTGGAAATATAGTACGGGAGAGTTAGCCAATATGTCTCCTATACAAATTGCCTATAATTATCGTCATGACAACATTGTTGATTATTTGTTGTCTAGAGGGGCTACGATGAAAGTTAATATAAGACCTAGTGGAATCTTCCCGTTCCCCTTTACTACTTTAGGCGAAATGTTGAGACGCTGTAAATTGTATTTTATCAAAGAAGTTGGACTATGTGAAGAACGATATTATGCTTTACGTACCCAAGTTAGGGAGTTTGAGAGTACTAAAGAATTATTAAAGGGTTATGAAGTACGAAATGCTGTGCCATACCCCTTTAGGATTGTTTCAACAGCAGTACTTCTTCTAGATAATTCTCTTGAATTTAAATTCCAATACATGGCATTATACTCACTATTTATTTTAGAATATTGGAATGAAATAATAAACTCGAAGACCCATATTGCAGCTTATGCAAAGGTTGATGATATTGGATATTTGATATGTTGGCTTGTAAAGGAAACAGAATATTCGAAATCTACAAGGCAATCACTAGGTTTAAAATAAGAAGCTGTCTGGTCAATAATCTAGTTGTATTCTATTTGAAAGTTGAATGTTTCTTATATAGCCATAATCAATACTACCTTTTATTGCAGAATATATTTATATAATACCCCTATCTATGAAAGGTTGAATAGTTGCATTATAAGTATAATTCACTACCTTTGCAGCGTGGGTAAATCCTACAAAGGAGATTATTAATTTATTGGATAACTAATCTTGTTCTACATAGTTGATGTAAACCAATATGTAAACCGGAGTATAGTTAGTGTAGGAGAGATTTATAAAGCTTTTATTGTAATGTGTTGATTATTAGAGATATATTACAATCGTATTCGACCGGCGAAGTCACCGGCAAGAAGGACTTAAAATCCTTTGGCCATTGCGGCTGTGCGGGTTCAAGTCCCGCTTCGAGTACGAGTATTCTTTATAAGGCTTCATGAATCATTGATTCATGAAGCCTTTTTATTTTATGGGT
>NZ_QTMZ01000112.1:0-2380 GCF_003602935.1 Bacteroides sp. AM54-2NS | reverse complement strand
CGTAAAAACGACAATCTGAATTTGCGCCTGAAAGGGCATAATTGTATACAGTTCCGCCCTTTCAGGCTTGTGGCTGGTGTGTTTTTTTCGTAGGGCGTTGTCCTACGCTATATAATTAAGCCCTTTCAGGGCACCCCAATAAATATATAATTGTAAGGCTTTCAGCCTAACCGATAAATTCTCATTTAACCGATAAATTCCCATTTATTATAGGCTGACAGGTTCGTATTTCAAACCAAATACATCGGCTACAGCTTTATAAACGATTTTTCCTTCTACAATATTCAGTCCAAGAGCCAATGCCGGATTATCTTTGCAGGCTTTTTTCCATCCCTTATTTGATAAAGCGATCACGTAGGGGAGGGTAGCATTAGTCAGTGCAAGAGTGGAAGTATAAGGTACGGCTCCCGGAATATTAGCTACTGCATAATGAACGATTCCGTCTACAATATAGGTCGGTGCACTGTGGGTGGTTGGGTGAGAAGTCTCGAAGCATCCTCCTGGTCAATTGCTACATCTACTAATACTGTGCCGGGTTGCATCATCGAAAGCATCTCTTTAGTAATCAGATGTGGTGCTTTATCGCCGGGAATCAATACGGAACCGACAACTAAATCAACATCCGGCAATTCTTTTCTGATTCTTAGTTCGGATGCATACAATGTCTTTACATTCTTAGGAAGTGTTTCACTCAAATAGCGCAAACGTGCCAGATTTATATCTGTGATAGTGACGTCTGCCCCCATTCCCGCAGCCATTTGCGCAGCATTGCTACCTACGATTCCGCCACCTAAAATTAATACTTTAGCCGGTTTAACACCTGGTACACCTCCCAAAAGAATACCTTTTCCACCTTGCGGCTTTTCCAGGAAACGGGCACCTTCCTGAATAGACATACGTCCGGCAACTTCGCTCATCGGAATTAATAAAGGTAATGTGTGGTCTGCTTCTTCTACAGTTTCGTAAGCCAAGCATATTGATTTGTTGGAGAGCATGGCAAGGGTTAACTCCCTGTCGGAAGCAAAATGGAAATAAGTGAATAGTAACTGTCCTTTTCTTATTAAGTTATATTCAGTGATTATCGGCTCTTTCACCTTTACGATCATCTCGGCAGTGGCGTAAATATCTTCTATTGTTGGCAGGATATGTGCGCCGACAGCTTGATATGCTTCATCCGGAAAACCGCTATTTATTCCCGCTGTATGTTGGATAAATACCCGATGCCCTTGTTTTACCACTTCAGCCACTCCTGAAGGTGTCATGCCTACACGGTTCTCATTGTTTTTGATTTCCTTTGGTACTCCGATAATCATAATGTTGCGTATTAAAGATTTAACATGTTCGAAAGTACGAAAAATCCCCTTACGTTGTTGTTCGTAAGGGGATGTTTTAGAACAGAATGTCTTCGCGTGTTGAGATGAATAAATGCGTAGAGTGGTTGTTTTATAGACATTCACTGCCCTGCTTGTTGATTTTCATGCTTTTTCCATAGAGACCCACTCGAGCTATGTTGTTATAAAAGGGTTCTGCAATATCGTACTTAAAAGGAAGTACTTCTTCATTGTCTTTGTTTATATACCCCCACTTGGACGACTGACTTTCAATACAAACAGCAGCCAATCCTTCAGAGAAAGAGCGTCCATTATCATATTCCAGGGGAATGACAACTTCTCCTTTCTTGTTAATGAATCCTACTTTGTTGTGTAGTGAGACGAGGGCTAATCCTTCCGCGAATTGTTCTATTTGACTGTAAGTCGGTGGAAGAATGTAGTTTCCTTGTCTGTCAATCAATCCCCATAATCCATCGTGGCATACCCGTGCACATTCTTGTTCAAACGAGTGAGCGGCTGTGTATTTAAACGGAATCTGTATTTGTCCGGTATGGTCGATGAATCCGTATTGAGAATTGAGTACTACCATCCCTAATCCTTCTTTAAAAGAGAAAGCCCGTTCGTACATTAGAGGAATGACAACGTCATATCCTTTATTGATGTATCCCCATTGGATTTTTCCTTTTACCGGAGCCAATCCTTCGGAGAAACGGCCAATTGCCGAGAAGCGCTTTTTCTTATTAGCTACCCCATAAGCTAAAAAAGAAGCGAAGAACTTTGTAATAGTGCTGCTCATTACCTTTATTGTTTGTGTGGTAAGCGTCCGGATACCATATATATACAAGAGAAGCTCTAAGTTTGCAGTTAATAGATAAGAGGTCGGAAATTTATTTTAAAAAAGTCAAGCGAGACGAATAATTACCTCCGCATCTTATCAGGAAAATATCAGTCTTATTATCTTTGTTGTATTAAGATAAAGACTGATAGGCGGGAAGAGGACACCATAAAAGAGAAAGCACTTGAGGCTAGCCACGTAACGGCCTCTCTCC
>NZ_QTMZ01000111.1:0-2474 GCF_003602935.1 Bacteroides sp. AM54-2NS | reverse complement strand
AAGTATGATTTTTCGTTCAAGTATGATTGTTTCTCGGAAAAATAGTGTACCTTTGCACTTGATTTCATTTAATAGCGTACAACAGTATGGCAAAAGTAGGTTACATCTTTATCGCCACCAATGGCGAAGAGTATGCAGAAGACAAGGCTTGGATGCAGCAATACGGCTGTGTTCAGGTGATAGAGGAACTGTCCGAACACGAGAGGCTGCGCCCGATGTGGAAGCAGCTCATATCGAGTCTGGAGCGCGGCGACGAGCTGGTGGTGTCGAGGTTCAGTAACGCACTGCGTGGCACCCGTGAACTGGCTACATTCATAGAATACTGCCGTGTGAAGGTGGTTCGCATCATCTCCATCCAAGACCGCATCGATACGTTTGACGAACTTTTCCCCGACACCAAGCCCTCACAGGTCATCCGTATGTTCGGGTCACTCTCTGAGGAGTGTGCCGTGCTGCGCAAGGCATCGGCACACATCATCCATCTGCAACAGAATATCCGGCCGCCCAAGAAGTCGGAAAGGGCACTGTCGAAACTGGAGCGTGAGAAGAATATCGTGAACATGTACAACGAGGGGCACAGCATAGATGACATCTTTGCCATCAGCGGCTTCACAAGCCGAAGTTCCGTGTTCCGCATACTCAACAAGCATGGTGTGACGCTGAACCGTGGACCTCATAGTGGACCGCTGAAGAAAAGGAATAAAGAATAAACAAAAAACAGATACAATGAATAAGACATTCAACATCTACTGTGATGAAAGCACCCACATGGTGCATGACGGTCATCCCTACATGCTTTTGGGATGTACAAGTATAGCATACACACAAATCCGCATGGCAAAAGATGCCATAAAAGATATTAAGAAGAAGCACGGCTATAGTGATGAGCTGAAATGGACAAATGTCCACGAGGCCACGTATAAAGTCTATGCAGAGCTTATAGACTGGTTCTTTATGAATGACATGGAATTTAGGGCTGTGGTTGTTGACAAGAGTCAGATTGACGAGAAACGAGAAGACTATACGTTTAATGATTTCTACTTTCGCATGTACTACCAATTGCTGCATCACAAGATGGACATGGATTATACATATAACATATATATGGATATCAAGGACACATGCAGTAGCGATAAGCTGGAGAGGCTCAGAAAAATAATGGAATACAACTCTTCCATTGGCAGGTTTCAGTTTATACGTTCACACGAAAGTGTCTTCATCCAATTGGCAGATGTTCTAATGGGAGCCATCAACTACAACCTTAGATATGAAAAGGGAGAAGTTGAAGGAAGGGTGAGAGCCAAAATGAAGCTGATTGAAAAGATAAAAAAACACAGTAATATCAGTCTCAACACCACAACTCCCAAATTTAGAAAGAAGTTTAATTTGTTTTTTATCGCACTGAAATAGCCAATGAGCAGTTTGAATATTATCAAGAAATACCCTGAGCTGCTGGAACTGGCATATCTCAGTGAACGAGAAAGAGAGCATGATCTTCATGCAATATTCAAGCGTGATATAGAAGATAACTGTCAATTCTCATTCAGAGGGTGGCGCATCTATCCTATAAAGACAGATGGCGAGATTGACATGGCAAGATTGTTCAAGCATCTTACCTGTGAAGAAATCATGGTTGAGAACGAAGACGGTACGACTTATCCAAAGCGAGTATTCGAGATGGCTCGTTCACAAAGGCTTCATTGGATAAATCACCATGTGAGAGAATTGACACCAGACAATCTGGATGTATTTACCATAGAAGAGAGGGACGGCAAAAAGCGTAAGGTCAAGAAAACATACATCTATGATAAAGTGGAAAAGTATGTTATTGTCTTGGAACAACAACGTAGCAACGGATTCTATCTGTTGACAGCATACCATCTTAACAAAGAGTATGGACTAAAGGCTTTGGAAAAGAAGATGAAAAAGAGATTGCAGACACCACTATAAAACGCAAGACCCGAATTGCATCAAAGGCAACCGGGTCTCGAAACTCCTTCTATCTATAGATGAGCGCTGCAAAGGTACGAATATTCTTTGAAATAACGAAGGTTTTTCATTGAATTCTTCTCGATTTTAACATTTGCAGGGCAGTATTGTAAGATAACAGGAAAGAAAATAGCATAATTTTACAGAAAATCGTAATGGAAACATTCAAAGACGTTATATCAAGTGACCAACTTGTCTTGGTCGATTTCTTCGCCACCTGGTGCCAGCCATGCAAGATGATGCACCCCATCCTTGAGCAGGTGAAGGAAGTGTTGGGTGACAGAATCCGCATCATCAAGGTAGATGTGGACAAGTATGGGGTGACTGCAAGTCAGTATGGCATACAGTCTGTGCCCACATTGATGCTGTTCAGACGCGGCGAAGTGTTGTGGAGGACGAGCGGTGTGATGCAGAAATCAGAGTTGCTGGCAACGATTGACCCGTTTTTAAGATAAAAGAGCAGAAATGTCAAAATCTAAATTAAA
>NZ_QTMZ01000110.1:0-2538 GCF_003602935.1 Bacteroides sp. AM54-2NS | reverse complement strand
GCTTCCGCTTCTCGCGCCTTGGCATCGGCCACTTCGGCTGCATCGTCCTTCTCTTCTGCCTGACGGACGAGTTCCGCAAGGTCTTCTTCTGTGTACTTGGATTCATACGCTTCTTTCTCTTCTTCGTTGTCACGCTCAATGTTATCAACAGCCGAATAGTCTGCTATGCGACCATACGACTTCGCCATGTTCTCATACTTGCCACCGATGCCGTCACCATTCTTAATCTGCGCTCCGGGCAGGTTGGGGTTCAGAAACTCGGTGGTCTGCAGGTTCTTGTCCTGCGTTTCCGCCACCTCCGTATTGAACATGTCAAAGACAAAATAGCCTGTGGCAATCAACGGGATGTACACGATGGCTGGCAGCATGTACTTCGGCTGACGGAAGTTTATCTTATCTGTTATTCTCATCGCTGTCTGATTTTGATGTTACTGACTTGTCTCGATTCTCCTCGTTGGTTCGATGCGTCACGGGAGGAGTGATGCAATGGGCTGCATTCATCATCTGCTTCATGCGCCCTTCCTGCCGCTCGATGGCACTTGCAGCCTCCGTCCGATGACCGTAATACCGCACCATCCTGTAGATGTTGATGCCGAAGCACGTGGCGACAAAGCCGAAGACGATGACGAGAAACAGCGTCTTGTGGGCATTGGCAAAGCCTTGCACCTTAGCCGCCGCACGGTCTATCCTCGCGGTCTTGGCAAACTTGCGCCCTGCCGCCACCTCCTTCTCATACCGCTTCTTGTACTTGGGGTCGTTCTTGTCGGGCATATCCTCGCCCACAAGCATCCGTCTGATTCCTTTTACACTCATACCGCTAGGATATTAGAAGTTTGACTTCGACTTCTGCTCAATATCCTTGTTGAGCAAGGTTCTCCAGTTCGTGATGAGCAGTCCATGAGGATTGTTCTCCGTCCTCGGCACGCGCTTCACCTGTCCCGCCGTCACCAATTCACGCATCAGAATATTGCTCCTTCGCTCTATCCTTTGCCTACCGTAGTAGGTGAACTCCATCTTCTCCTTGTTGAACTTGATGCTGTCGCAAAAGATGCTGAACACGGCACTCGTACCCATGATATTGTTGTAAAAGCCCTTTTCCTTCAGCGTATTGTACTGCGCCAAACCAGTTTCATCGACCAAATACATCGCCTTCTCCATCGAATAGCGGATGTACTTGTCATCGGGAGCAAGCGTAAAGAAGTAATGGTGGAACATCTCGATATGGCTCTTTGCCTCCACATCCAGCGTTTCCTCCATCGTGGTGCGGTTCACCAGTATGGGCACGTTGCCGTCCAATACATACACCTTTTGCTGCGCGTCCGTCACCATGCAGCGCGCCGTCCAGATGCTCGACACCGAGATGATGATGCAGCCCATGAGGAACGCAGAGCAGATGATGCCCACCAGCTTGATTTTGTTTTCTAAGTTCTTGATTACCATACGTTACTGCTTGTTTGAGGTCTGATTTCTCTTCATTCTCACATATTCACGGTGCAGGATGGTGTATATGTCCTTCTCAACTTCTTCCACCAGTTTGGCGTAATACTTGATGCAAGCCTCTACGTAGATGCCTTCGTATTTCAGTTGGATCCACACCCACCAGATGTCACGTTCACGTCTCCGTCGATTTCTGTAGATTTTGGCACGATGCAAGCGATAACTCAGGTAATCTACCATAGGCACTACATACTCGTCGTTATCCTCAAAGCCTTCTGCCATCTCCTCATACTGTGGGTCGATGTAGTTGTTTTCGGAATTGAAAAACTCTTCCTTTGCACGCTTGTTGGCAAACGCCATGAATTTCTCATCTTTGAGCCAACGCTCAATTTCATTTTTTGCTTTCATTTTTCTTGATGGTTACTTTTATTTGTTTCAATAGGAGGTGCGGTGACTCACCGCACACTCACATGTTATCTCATCACGGTCGCCATGGTTCCCGTAGCCGTCATCTTGGCTTGTTGTGCCACGCCCTCGCCGAAGTTTCGGGTTGAGAAGGCGGTGTCGCCCTCTGGTATCATCCATGCCGCAAGGTCGGGCACGAGGTTCAGGCATTTCAACGCCACGATGCTCGCTGCCATCAGATAGCCTGCCGAGAAGAACGAGTTTTGCAGATAGGCTGCCATCGTCTGCTCACTGGCGGTGATGGCCGTCAGGTTCTCTACCTGTATGCAGAGCACAATATCAAACAGCAACAGGACGTAGAAACCGACGAAGTAGAGCATGGCTCCGTAGAAATGAACTGTCAAATAACGGGTTAGCCACTTCGCCCACGCTCCTTCCCACTTGGGCAGCAACGAAAATGCCCATTGTATTGGACCGAATATAGTGAGCATTCCGAGCAATATCTGCTGACAGTATATCGTCGCCCACCAACCGATGCGGAACACGATCAGGCTATCAGCATCACTATCTTGTCGATGCCCACCACGGCCCCTGCCGTCAGTGAGGTGAACCACAGTTTGCTGGCATCCTTCTCCATGTTGGTCACTTCGTCCACGCCCGTCTGCTCCATCGTCGCCTCTATCAGGTTGGGGTCTG